>DATLFI010000001.1:0-5804 GCA_035524895.1 Thermoanaerobaculia bacterium
CCTCGTGCTGCCGTTGTTGCTGGCGCAGGCACGGCTGTTCGTGGCGTTCCGGCAGAGCCCGCTCGACTCCGGCCCAGACTCCGGTAAGGAGCCGCGCCAGACTGATGCCGCCGCAAAGACCCGCCTCGCTGCGCTCCTCGCGCGGCTCGGCTGGCAGGACATCGCCTGGATCGCCGGCGCGGCGGTATGGCTCGGCGCGTTTCTCGTGGTGCAGGTGCTGACCGCGGTGCTGGCGCTCCTCGCTGCCAGCGCCGCGTTCTGGCTCCTCGCCCTCGAGCGGCGCCAGCGCATCGGCTTCGCCGCCGTCGGTCTCGTCGCCGTCCTCGTCCTCCTGGTGCTGACACCCGTGGGCGATCGTGTCGCCTCGGAGTGGTCGGAGCTCCGTTCCGACGGTCTCAACGCCGCCCTCACCGGTCGCCTCGACGGCTGGCGCGCCGGGCTCCAGGTGGGCAAGAGCCACCCCGTGCTCGGCGCCGGTCCGGGCTCCTACGCCGCCGAGTTCGCGCCGGCCAAGCTCGCCCTGCTCGACCAGGGCGAGTCGTTCTATCGCGCGCATGGACCACTCTCCGCGTTCCGCAACGCGCACAACGAGCCGATCGAGATCTTCGCCGAGCTCGGCATTCTCGGCCTGCTCGGCGCAGCGTGGCTGCTGTGGTGGACCGTGCGCGGCGCAACAGCCGCGCCGAAGCCCGAGCAGCGAGCCCTCGCGGTCGCCGCCGTCGTGGGCCTCTGCGTGCTCGCGCTCGGTCACTTCCCGCTGCGCAGCGCCCTGGTCGGCTATCCCTACCTCGTCGCCGGCGCCTGGCTGCTGTCGCTCGCCCCGCCGCTGCGTCGCGCCGGCCCCGATCTCGTCGAGGCGGCACCACGAAACCTGCCGCGCCGGAACGAGCCATGAACGGCAAGCTCCTGGGCCTGCTCACCCTCGGCTTGCTGCTCGCCGCGACCGTCGCGACCGCGCGCCACGAGTTCGAGCGCCTCGGCGCGAACCGCATGCTCTATATCGCCGAAACCCAGGCCGGCGTCCTCGCGAGCCAGGGTCCGCAGCAACGACAGATCGCCGCCCGCAACCTCGCCGGCCTCCAGCGCGCGCACAAGGCATCGCCCGCCGACCCGCGCATCCCCCACGCCATCGGCAGCTACTACCTCCTCCTCGACCAGCTCGGTCAGTCCGAGATCTGGTACCGCCGTGCCCTCGAGCTAGAGCCCCGCGCCGAGACCTACCTCACCCTCGCCCGCGGGCTCGAGCGGCGCGACAAGCGCGACGAAGCCGCGGAGCTGTACCGCACCGCGGCTCGGCTGACCCCCGTGCTACGGCAAGAGGTGCCGGCGTGGGTAAGGGAGTAGTGGGAGTAGCGGCCCACGTCGGGACCCCCCACATCGGGACCCCTACCTCTGGAGCCCTACCTCTGGACTCTCACGTCCCCTTCGACGTCACCACGATCCTCACCGTCCGCACCAGGATGGCGAGATCCAGCCACAGGCTCCAGTTGGCGAGATACGCGAGGTCGTAGCGCAGCTTGTTCTCGGCGCTGGTGTAGTAGTCGCCGTGGATCTGCGCCAGACCGGTGAGCCCGGGGCGCAACGCAAAACGTGCCGTGTAGCCGGGGATCTCGCGCAGGTACTGGGTCACGAACCCCGGCCGCTCCGGACGCGGGCCGACCAGGCTCATGGTGCCGTCGAGCACGTTCCAGAGCTGCGGCAGCTCGTCCAGCCGCAGCGCGCGCAGCACGCGACCGACTCCGGTGAGCCGCGGGTCGTCCCGCGATGCGAGCACCTCCTCGCCGTCGCGCTCGGCGTCCGCGCGCATCGTGCGCAGCTTGCACAGCGTGAAGGGACGCCGGTCGCGCCCGACCCGCTCCTGGCGATAGAGCACCGGACCCGGCGAGCCGAGTCGCACGGCCAGCGCACCGACAGCCAGCAGCGGCAGCGTGACCACGAAGAACACAGCACCTCCCGTCAGGTCGAGCGCGCGCTTGAGCAGGCGCGGCTCGCGCCACTGCGACTCGGTCAGCACCTCGATCAGCGGCACGTCGTGGATCGCGCGGTAGCGCACGCCGCCGAGCAGGCTGTCGAACGGCCCGGGTAGCAGCAGCACGCTGGCGCGACTCGTGCGGTCCTGCGCGATGTGCTCGAGCAGCTCGCTCTGCCACGAGTGCGCCGGGCTCACCAGGATCAGCTCCTCCGCGACGCCCGTGGCGAGCAGCCGAGGCACATCACCGACCTCGCCCAGCAGCGGACCCGGCCCCTCGGCGTCGAGCGGATCGCCCGGCGTGCGCACGTGGCCCACCACGTCGAAGCCGTACCACGGGTACCGCTCCGCGCTGCGCAGGAGCTGCGTCGCGTCGCGCCCGGAGCCCACCACCAGCACCCGGCGCCGCGGCGTCGGCGCGACCCGGTCGAGCAGCGCGCGCTGTCCGAGCATCAGCGCGAACACGAACGGCACGTGGAGCAGCACCACGCTGCGCGGGAACTCGCGGTCCGCGAAGAAGTAGAAGCTCACCAGCAACAGACCCTGCAGCAGCGCCACCGTCGCCAGCCGCTGCAACCGCTCCACCCGCTCCTGCGGGTGCGGCAGCTCGTAGAACCCGAAGAAGTACAGCAGCGCGTTCTGCGTCAGCAGCACCACCAACAGCGCGCCCGGCACGAACTCGAGCTTCTCCGGCGGCAGCAGACTCTGCGTGAACGGCATCGGCACCGCGAGCCGCACCAGGAACGCCAGCACCAGCCCCACCCCGCCCGCCAAGAAGTCCCCCACCACCCGCGACCACCGCCAAGACCCCAGCCCCGCCCCACGCCGGTTGCCGTTCGGTCCAGTCATACCCACCCAACCTCGGAGCCTGAAGCGGCCGGGCCCCGTCCCGACAGTCGCAGCGCGATGGTGATCATCACGGCAGTTGAGAGGCAGGTTCGTTGGCGCTCGGCGCAGCGGATAGCGATCGACTGAGGAGATGGAACCGAGCTCGCGCTCCGGCCCCCTCTCCCGCGCAGCGGGAGAGGGCGGGGGGTGAGGGCCTCAGGGCGCCATTTCGCTGCGACGGCACGCGCGCGCTCGGCGCGCGCTTCCGGCACGGGGGCCGGCCGCTTCAGTCGCTGTGCTGTGGGCGTCATGGGTGGGGCGTCGGTCGGACCAAGGTTGCTCGACTAAGATACCCAAAGCATCCTGCGCCGGGTTGCGCCGCTGCGGCGAGCCCTCCACCCTCCCGACAGATTTTCGCTCCCAAGGTCCCCCCCGTGAAGGTCGTCGAGCACCTGGCGCGCGCCACGCGCCCTCTGATCAGCTTCGAGATCATCCCGCCCCTGCGGGGTGGCACGCTCCAGCGCCTGCTCGAGCTGATCGAGGGGCTCCAGCGCTTCGCGCCGCCCTTCATCGACATCACCTCGCACTCCGCCGAGGCCGCCTACGACGAGCAGCGCGACGGCACCGTGGTGCGCCGCGTGCGCCGCAAGCGCCCCGGCACCCTCGGCGTCTGCGCGCTGATCCAGAACAAGTACCACATCGACACCGTCCCCCACGTGCTGTGCCACGGGTTCACCCGCGAAGAGACCGAGGACGTGCTGATCGAGATGCGCTACCTCGGCATCGACAACGTGCTCGCCGTGCGCGGCGACGACCCCGGTTTCGCGAAGCCCGTGCGCGCCGACCGCTCCGTCAACCGCTATGCCTCCGAGCTGGTCGAGCAGATCGTCCACATGAACCACGGCCAGTACCTCGACGAAGAGCTGCTCGACGCCGACCCCACCAGTTTCTGCATCGGTGTCGGCGGCTACCCCGAGAAGCACTTCGAGGCGCCCAACCTCGCCACCGACATCCACAACACCAAGAAGAAGGTCGACGCCGGCGCCGAGTACATCGTCACCCAGATGTTCTTCGACAACACCGACTACTTCCGCTACGTCGACCTCTGCCGCGCATCAGGCATCACCGTGCCCATCATCCCCGGGCTCAAGATCCTCACCTCGCGCGCCCAGGTCACCTCCCTCCCGCGCACCTTCTTCATCTCCCTCCCCGACGCCCTCACCGAAGAAGCCCTCGCCGCCGACCCCAAACACGTCAGCGACATCGGCGTCGAGTGGGCCATCCGCCAAACCGAGGACCTCCTCGCCAAAGGCGTCTCCTCCGTCCACTTCTACATCATGCAAAGCAGCGAGGCGATCACCAAAGTCCTAGCGCGCGTCAAGCTCTGACCGCCGGCTCCGACCGTCGCCTTGCCAAGGCTCGGGTTTGGCCTTAGCCCTCCTCGTCGTGTTGCATCCTGGCCGTCGCGGTGCGGTGTGCTCCGGCCCCCTCTCCCGCGCAGCGGGAGAGGGCGGGGGGTGAGGGCCGCGATGGCTCAGACCTCTTCGCCGAGAGCACCTGCTGCCTTGCAGAGCCGGCGGTCGCCGGTCACGAGCGGCAGGCCAAGACTCGTCGCCAGCCAAAGGTATGCCGCGTCGTAGACCGTCAAGTCGTGCTGGTCCGCGAGCGCGACTGCGGGCTCCAGCGGAATCCGTACCTCACGAAGCTCGAGCAGTGGCAGGAGCGCCAGCGCCGCTAGCAGCTCGGTGCGCTCGTCGGGTCGCGCCAGGATCTTGCGACGACACACGTTCGCGACCTCGTAGCGCAAGAGCGTGGGCGCCAGGAGCTGCGCCGTCCCGAGCGCGCCGACTACGCGCTCAGCGCCCGGCTCTGCGAACAGCAGCGCAGCCACCGCCGACGCGTCGACGACCTTCCTCACCTCGGCTCGACTAGCGACTGGTCACGATCCTCGCGGATCCACCCCGCGGCTTCGGCACGAGTCCTCAGGCCGAGCGATCGCACCCGTTCCAGTAGCTCGGCCGGGCTGAGCCCGCGCTGGGGAAGCACTGCCTCCTCGAGGATGGCCATCAGCTCGCCCTGTAGAGAGCGGTGGCTACGGTCGGCTCGCTCGCGCAGCAACTGAGCGAGCTCGTCGGGGACGTTCTTGATCGAGAGATTGACGGGCATTCCAGCGCGAGGTTCTCCGCCGTCGGGCGGTTCTGAATCGGAGCTATTATAGAACCGTTCGAGTGGCGAGAGTCTAGACGAGAGTCCAACGTGCGAACGAAGATCTCCAAAGACGGTAGGACGACGGTGCCTCGGGACGTGCGGTCCCGTTTGGGACTGCGACCGGGCGACACTCTCGTGTGGGAGCTGCAGCGAGACCACGTGCGAGTCCGGCCTGCCAGTCTCGCCTTCCTCGGCCTTCGGGGCACCATCGCCGTCGGCTCGGGATCGACCGTCCTGGACGTCGAGCAATCGAGGTCGACGCGTGGTCTCGATGTGTCGGCACCACCACCCCCACGGAAGAGCCGCTAGACTTCTCCTCCCGACACCTCCGCCCCTCCAGCGCCGCGACCCGCCACCCGGCTCATCGTCGCGACGCGAGGCGGTGCCATTGCCTGAACCAGGAGGATCCTCCCTTCGCCAACCACGCCCCCTACCTCGCCAACGTCCCCCCCATCGACCCGAACGCCTCACGCGAGACCCTCGACCGCACGCGTGACGAGCGTCGCGAGCGCACCGAGGCCCTCCTGCGCGCGCTCGAGGAACGCATCCTCGTGCTCGACGGCGCCACCGGCACCGCGCTCCAGGGCATCACACTCACCGCCGACGACTTCGGCGGCCCCGACCTCGAAGGCTGCAACGAGAGCCTGATCTCCACCCGGCCCGACGTCGTGGACATGGTCCACGAGACCTACCTCCAGGCCGGCTGCGACATCGTCGAGACCAACACCTTCGGCGCCACGCCCATCGTGCTCGCCGAGTACGGCCTCGAGGCGAGCACCTTCGAGCTCAACCGCCGCGC
>DATLFI010000002.1:0-8337 GCA_035524895.1 Thermoanaerobaculia bacterium
GCGACCATCTGCCGCGGGCTCGGGGAGAAAGTCTCCTCGGAGCTGCCCGAGGGCATCAGCACCTCGATCGCCACCCGCTCGCCCCCGAGCCGCTCGACGAGGTAGGCCTGCGGCGGCACGGTGACGCCGACCCGCAGGACCCCCCGGCCGGCCGCCGGCTCCGGCGCGGGCTCCGCCGGCGAGCAGGCCGCGAGCGCCAGGGCGAGGAGGGCCAGCGGCCGGGAGGGGCGGCGCACGCGCATCCCCGGACGATACCCGACCGCGGCCCCGCGCCGCCGGAGCGAAGCGGAGTGGAGGGATCTGGGGGTGGGGCTGCCGCGGGCCTTCGCCCATAATCGCGGGCCTTCCCGCATAATAGGGTTCGCGGTTGGAGGTGAGAACCCGGGGACAGCGGGAAGGAGCCCGAGATGGCAAGACTGAAGAAGGCCTGTGCGGTCGTGGTGCTGGCGCTCGCGGTGGTCATGCCGGGCGCGACGGTCGCGAGCGCCGAGGAACCAAGCCGCGAGGGGGAGCTGGCGAGGGAGCTCATGGAGGTCTCGGGCGTCAGCGAGATGATGCGCCAGCTCATGACCCAGATGGTGGAGCCGCTGCGGTCCAGCGGGCAGGTCTCCGAGGAGTTCTGGGACGAGTTCCTCGCCCAGGCGAACCTGGAGGGCCTCGAAGAGGCGGTGGCCGGGATCTACGTGAAGCACTTCACGGCCGAGGAGATGGAGGCCACTCTCGAGTTCTACCGTTCGCCCGCCGGCCAGTCGATCCTCCAGAAGATGCCGGTCGTGATGCAGGAGTCGATGGCAGTCGGCCAGCAGTGGGGCATGGAGCTCGGTCAGAAGATCGCCGAGGAGCTCGAGGCCCGCCGCAAGGCGAAGGAGGAGTAGAAGGCAAGACCCCTGGAAGCTCGCTGACGAAGGCTCCGGGGGCTTGGCGTCTTGTCTGCGGGCTTGTCAGGCTTGTTCGAACGTGCTATAATGTCGGGCGGAGAAAGGAATCCACTACCCCTCTTCGGTTGCAGAACTCGCTGGAGCGCGCCAAGATGGCTCGTCAGCCACTCCTGGCCGAAGGCGCGGAGGTGCTCAATGGCTTCGTCGATACCGCCTCGTTCGTCTTCCCGCTACTCCGGGCAGTATTCGGGGACCTTCGACCCTCAGCGTATGCTCGAGATCTTCACGGACTCCCTCAAGATCGCGCTCTCTTCGAAGAACCCGGAGACAGCAATCTCACGCTACGAGCTCGCAATCGAGGCTTACTACCAAGCAGTATCGATGTCTCTTCCCCCCGAGACGAGGGTTTCGCTCAGCGACTCCATGGGGCGACTCGCCGAGTCCTTTCCGACGCAGGTCCTCGTCAATGAGGCGGTCGGTTTGTCCGAGAAGGCAGCAAAACTCAAGACTCCGAAGAAGCGACTCGAGTTGCTCCAACGTGCCGTTTCCGTGATCGAGGGCGGGCTTCGAACTTACCCGGAGAACTCGCGCCTCCAGTCGGTCCAAGAGAGTCTCCGGGCTGAAGTGGCGAAGATGGCTGGCCCGGCTCCAAACTGACGCTAGGTCCGAGAAGGTCGCCTCGAGCCACTGGAACGAGGATCAATGCTCCGCTTCTTGAAGGCACTCTTCGGGCTCCGTGAGTCTCCACCCCAGGTCGCACCCTAGCGACGCTCAAGTCGTGCGGCGAACGCCCGACGACCAGCCAATCGCCATCCCAGGGGGCTTCAGAGGCACGACCTACTTCGAGACCATGGGACGCATGCTCGAGGCGGTCTCGAGTCGGGACTACCCGTCTGCGGCAACTCTCGCCAGGAAGAACCTCGACGAGTTGCCGGCGTTGGTCCGCAGTACCGAGCGCGAATACGGCTCCTTCGATCTTCAAGGCATCCCTGGCCTCGAACAGGGCGGAACCATGCTTGCTCTCGCCGGAGATCGACAAGCGCTCACGAAGATGAAGAGGATTGTCGAATCGCTTCCGGAGCTCGCTCCCTGGAAGAACGAACCGGACCGTCACCTCGAGAATCTCGATCTCTTCGCAAAGATCTCGAGCTCGATCGACTCGAATCCTGGTTGTCTGCAATCCAGCGTCAAGGAAATCGTAGGGATTGACGACGGGCGACGACTCGCGAACCTGATCTCCTGGCTCGAGAAGGCGGGACGGATCCGTAGGGTGAGGCAAGGCTCCAGTTACGCGCTCTATATGGCCAATGCTGCGGAGGCGCCGGCACCCCAACCGCCGAGAACAGTTCGGTCGCATCGAGTTGATCGCTCGCCCTTGAGGCTCGCAGAGATCGAAACCACCAGACTCCCACTCGTGCCCCTCCCGAGGGCACCTCTTCGCTGGGAGGAGGCTGTGCAGGGACGCGTGGCCACAGCGGCCGAGATCCCAGAAGAGGCTTTCGAGCTGCGAGAGGCTCCGGCTTGGAGAATCACTGCAATCGAGAAGATCCCGACGGGGGAGCGGCCCGATCCCGCGTTTCGGAAGTTCCATTCAATCGACCGAGGCCTTCTCCTGCTCGACGACCTCGGAAAGGCGGTCGCCTTCCCCAACGCGAGCGCCTCGGCCGTTCGCTACGGACCTCATGGTGAGATTCGGGCATCTGCGGCGCTGCTGCACGACGCCTATCGCGTGAGCACGAATCCGCTCGGGAACGGACTCATCGCCCTCTCGCGTGAGTGCGTCTTGCATGCCTATGACCCCGATCTTCGCCCGTTCATCGAGACGGCGATGGCCGGCGATCTCGAGGTCGAGAGGCTCTGCAAGCGGCTGGACCTTGATCGAACAAGACTCAAGAACTGCCTGAGATCCGTCGCCCTATCCTGCGACAGTTCCCGCTACATCGTCTCCGGCGTAGACGAGGCTTGGTGCCTGACGGCCGATGGGCGTGGGATATGGGGACTGAAGTTCCCGATCAAGGAAGAGTGGCGCCCAGTTTCAGGAGATTCCGCCAACTTCGGAACCAGCGATGAGATATCGCAGGCGCTTGTGGTCATGGGCCTCCAGCTTCCTTTCTCCCAGGACGAATTCAAGAGTCGCTACCGTGAACTTGCACGGCGGTGGCATCCGGATCTCAACCCCCGAGATCCCACGTCCGAGGAGCGAATGAAGGCCCTCACGGGCGCAGCCGAGCTCCTCACGGGCCTCGACGCGGCGGCGCTGTCTGCATATACGGGCACCAAGTACGAGAAGAGACTTGGACAAACGAGCTTCCAGGTGGGTGACCACAACGTCTCGGTCTCTTTCAGCATGCAAGTGAGTGAGCTGCACGCCGCAGACTGGATCAACGCAGCGGCATTCGCGGGCCGTTCGAATGAGGCGTTCCTTGCTAGCGCTTCTGGGCAGATCGTTCTGGTGAGTGCGGATGGAGATCCGCTGCGGGTGTTCCAGACCGGAACCGCGCCTCATCGAATCGCTGACACTGGGGACTTCCTCTACTTTCTCACCGACACGCGCTTGTACGTTCTTCGAGGAGAGACTCTCCACGCCGTAGTGGACACGAGCGATGGCGGAGACCTGATCATCGCGCAGAGAGGAATCGGGCTCCTGGAGAAGAACAGGTTCCGCTGGCTGAACGAGGATGGAAGCTATGTTGGTGCTGTGCTTTCCAGAGACCCTATCCGTCGCGTGTACTGGACGCCGAGTGGGCTTGTCGTCGAGAGTCGGCAGAAGCGGGCCACGATCGCCGGACCCGTCAGTTGGTGGGACTAGGCCGAGTTGTGGTTTTTCGAACCGAGAAGTGCCTGGGTGACGTCGGACCCAAAGCAAGGAAGGTGAAGTAGCCGTGATAAGAAAGTACCCGTTTTGGCGTCGTCTCGGGACGGTCGCATGCCTGCTGTTCGCCTCTCCTGTCGCCGGGTTCGGTCGAGAACCTAAAGGAGTCGCCGCCACCGGTCGGGGGGTCGAGCCCACCCCGGTGGTGACCCTGGACATCGACAACCGGGGTTCGCGGAGCCGGTGACCCTGTTTCTCCAGTGGCACGCCGGACGACGGGTTCTTCGATACGGATGTAGCCTGGCGGGGGGTGTGGACCCGGAGGAGCCTTGGATCCTTGAAGCTTGGATCGTGCTCAGCGTGGAGTGAGTGGTTTCAGAAAGAGGTCCGGTTCGCGGGGTCGGACTGAAGAGACTCCGAGGCCGAAGCGGTCTGCCGCGCAGCGGGTGGCTGCCACCAGCTGTGAGCAGGAGGAGGCGTCGCTGGTGGGCCTGCCGACGCCCGGGTCGGCTGAGGTTCACTTTGAGACTTAGCGGTTGCTGCTGGAAGTCCGGCGATTGCAGGCTGCCCGAGACCTCCGGTCATCGACCACTTCACCGTGCACAGGTTCCAGCCAAGATTGCTGCGGCTATCACGGCGAGCATCATGCTCCCGCCGACGACTGCACCTACGATTCGATCAAAGCGTTGCCAGTTGCCGAGCCCAGGCTCCATGGGACTCGCTACTACGGTCACTACTCCTGCGTGGCACGAGGGCGACGTGCCCGCGCCGACGACGAAGAGCAGACGCGAGAGCCCGTCGCCGGCGAGCCCGCACCACAACAGGATGCCCAGGCATCCTCCGCCGAGAGGTGCCGCCTGCGCCGCCAGTGGGCGCAGCGTCTGCTTCGCATCTTCGAGGTCGATCCCCTGACGTGTACCCACTGCGGCGGGCAGATGAAGAGGATCCCGTTCATCACCAACCCGCCGGTGGTCGAGAAGATTCTCCGACACATCGCAGCGCGGCAAGGCAGCGCAGCGGGGCGTGGCCTCCCGACAGCGCGCGGCCTGCTCCTAGCCAGCGCATCGCCTGCTCCCTTCCTGCCCGACCCGCCGGATCTCAGCCGGCCTCACCCCCTCCTCACTCGAAATGCCGCCCTGGGCCACGGCGAGGCCTTCGAAGCGCGCCACGTCACCCCATCGGGTGCGCTGCCGGTCGCGAGCTACCGCTGGCGGGCTCTCGGACCGTTCTCGGGCCGTCACGTAGCGTGCTCGTTCGGCGGCTGCGGTCGCTGGAGGTTGCCAGCGGAGTTGGATGCAACCATAATGGTTGCTTTGAGGAACCTCACGTCATGGCCTCGCTGACGCTGAAGAACATCCCCGACCCCCTGCTCGAGCGCCTCCGGGAGAGGGCGGAATCGGACCGACGGAGCCTGACGCAGGAGATCCTGTTCCTGCTCGAGGAGGCCCTCCGAGGCGCGGGTGGGCGGGGCCGCCAGGAGAGCGAGGCTCGGGCTCAAGCCGACGCCTGGGTCGGGCTGGCCGGCCGGTGGCGGTCCCAGCGGGACAAGGACGAGGAGATCGAAGAGATCCTCGGGAGCCGGACGCGAGGCCGGGAGGTGGAGCTGTGAGAGTCCTCGACACCGACGTCTGCGCGGAGATCCTGCGCGGCAACCAGAGCGTGGTCGAGCGCCGGCGGCGGACGCCCGGGCCCGTCGCCACCACCTGGATCACCGCGGCCGAGCTCTACTACGGGGCCGCGCGCTCGGACGCGCCGCAGGAGAACGGGCTCCTGGTGTGGCGGTTCCTGGCGACCCTGGAGATCCTGGAGCTGGAGCTCCAGGCGGTCGAGCGTTCCGGCCGGCTGAAGGCGGCGCTGGAGGCCGAGGGCCGCCGCCTCGCGGACTTCGACCTCCTGATCGCCGCCATCACCCTCTCCCGCCGCGCCGTCCTGGTCACCGGCAATTGCCGCCACTACGAGCGCGTCCCCGACCTCCAGCTCGAAAACTGGCTTCGGTGAGGGAGCGGGTCCGGCCGAGCGGCCACAGGCAGACGACCGAGTCGGCCGGATAACTCATTTTCGTAGTACGATATAGCAGTGGAGGTTCACCGATCGGCGCGCAGGCACGGCAAGACTGCAGGCGGCGTGCCCATCACCGACGAGCTGGTCGGCGAGCTCGCGGCACGTGCCGAGGCGGGCTATGACCTCGATGAGATCCTGCAGCGGCGCCGAGGGCGGCCCGCGATCGGCTCCGGACCGCCACCCCGGAACAGGACGAGCTCATTCGGGAGGCCGCCGAGCACGCCGCGATGAGCGTCACCGACTGGATTCGAGGGCTGGCCGTCCGGGAGGCCCGGAAGGAACTGGAGCGGTAGGTATGGGGCTCCGGGGCCGGGGCTGCCCAAAGCAGCCCCAGGATGAAGCGGTGGAGAGGTACAGGCCCGCGGTAGAAGTTCGGCACTGCGTCCTCGCTTTCCTCTTGACGCAGCGCCTCCTACTAGGGTAAAATGAGGCCGTCTTAGCCGACAGCCCGGCACTGCGTCGGGTTCGAGCCCCGGTTAGCCACCCCAAGTGGCGCCGGGGTTTTCGTCTTTCCGGGGGCCGACGCCCCGGTTGGCTACCATTCTTACTGCCGCGAGCTGGCTACTGTCAAGAGGAAGTCTTTTAGATACATTAGGTTAGGTGCGGCATGAATTCACCAAAACTGCGCCAAAAATTCCGAAGGATGCGCCACAAACCAGGGGTCAAGTGACCGAACTGCGCCAGAAACTACCGGAGTTGCGTCATAAACTACGAAGATCGCGCCACTTATTCAGCGTCGAGAATTGCTACCAGGGGCAGGAAGTCTTCTAGCTCGGCGGGATACCAGCGGCGAGGGGGGATGCCTGGGACGTGTTCTTTGGCAAGGGTCGCCGCTCGTTCATCCTTCGCGATCAGGTCTTCAATCTTAGTCACCGCATCCACGTGTTTGTCGCCGTACTGACGAAGCATGTAGGAGCGCTCTAGCGCGGGACCGTGAGCGGCGTATAGACGCTCCAACTGCCGGATGCTCATATGGTTTGGGGAGTCCTTGCTGACGTGTCTGGCGACGTCTTTGACGCTCCGCCCGCGTCTCTTGCCAGCCCGAATCCAGAGGGCGATGACCATGGTGCCGAGGTCTTCCCCATGCTTGTCTGGATGATCCTTCGGACGCCCAGGTCGCCTTCTGTTGCGCACCGGCACCCCCGCAAGGCGCACCCGCAGAGGAGAGGACGGCGCGGCGGGCCGGGCTGCGGGGTCCCGGGGTTCGGCTCGCGACTTCCTAGCCGCGCCGGGGCCAGAATACACCGAAGGGAGGGGCCAGGGCGGGCCTCAAGTCAGGTAGGAATGCTCAAGAAGCTCAGCACCGCAGTGGCGACAGCGGCGGCTACCCGGCACGACTAAGCCGCCGCATTCATCACATCGGGGTCCCATGTTCGGGCCGAGGCCGACTATCAGCCAGCCGATCGGCCCGAGGAAGAGCCCCCACCAGAAACCGGCTTCTGGTCGGTGTTTCCGCTTCCCGATAGCGAAACCGACGATTCCCCACAAGGCCCAAACCGCCAGGTAGAGGAAGATCTCCATGGGTCGTCTCCTTCTCCTCAAGCCGCGTCGGTTGCTCTGCTGGTCGACCGGCTCAAGACTACCGGTACCGTTAGGATGGGGCAAGCGGTCGCTCCCGGCTTCGGGCTAGCCGGAATGCACCGCGGAATCAAGGGCTTGAGGCGAGTAACGCGCTATTAGGACGCTACCGCCGGGTGGCCTCCGGGGTCTTGACCGGGTCGGCCGGGCGCGCGGGGAGGCGCCTCGGGTCTGCCTCCATCCGCTTGAGGATCACCTCGACCGCGCGCTCGAGCTGCGGGTCGCGGCCCGAGATGCCGATGACGCCGCCCCAGGGTAAGCGGCCGGTAAACCCATCTCCGCGGGCCGGGCGAGCTGAGGGCAGGAGGTCGAAACGCGTGGCCACCGGGCTCAGGCGGCGGGGCCTGGGCCGGCGGCCGGAGGGCCTGCGCCCAGGCTGCCGGAGTGACTTCGGAGAGGTCGGTCCGGGGCTGGGTGGGCAGGCAGGCGATAGGATAAGGTCCAACAAGGTACTCCACGCCATGGCTCCACGTCATTCAGAGGACCCTGACGACCCCCGGCCTGACGACCTCGACAAGTCGGCGGCCCGAGCTCAGGCTGAGGCTTGGTCCCGACTGCCAGGTCGCTGGCGGTCGGACCTGGAGGCCGAGGAGGAGGCCGAGCTCATCCTAGGGAGCCGGACTTCGGGGCGGGAAGTCGCTTCAGGAGGAACTACAAGGGAAGCGGGCGTGCGATGACCCGCTACCCTTGCCCGTATCTCAAAGGAGAGGTGGAGCTCACGGAGGAGCGGGAGCGTCACATCGCCGAAAGGCACCCCGACCTGCTGCCGCACTACCGAGGGCGAATCGCGCAAACCCTGTCGGAGCCCGATCAAGTCCGCAGAAGCGTCCGGTTCGGAAGTGCCAAGCTGTTTTCACGGAGGTATACCGACGTTGGACAGGGCAAGCATGTGGTGGTGGTAGTAGTGAGCGAGCTGGACCCCAGCGAGCGTCACTGGATCATCACCGCGTACCTGGCCAGGAAACTGGTGGAAGGAGCGGTCGAATGGACAAGAGCCTGAGCTTCAGG
>DATLFI010000003.1:0-2050 GCA_035524895.1 Thermoanaerobaculia bacterium
GCCCAGATCGAGCGCTCGCTCGGCCTGCCCCCCTGGCGGGCGCACCGCGACCAGCCCGGCACCGACGACGCCGCCGAGGCCCACGGCGGCGACTTCCGCGGCCGCTTCCTCAGCCTCGCCCTCGAGGCCTACCGTCGCGACAAGATCAGCCGCGGCAAGCTCCACCACCTCGGCCGCCTGGTCGGCACCAGCGCCACCGCGATCGACGACCTCCTCGAGCGCCTGGGGTTCCTCGACGACGACGAGATCCCGCCGCCGGAGGAGTGACGCATGACCGGCGACGAGGAGCTGACGATCGTGCTGGCCGACGCCTCGGTCGTCGTCAACTGACCCTGAACGATGAGCGTGGTGCGCTCTCCGACCAGCTTGCGGCAGGTCGCAGCCGTTCAGAGCTGATCACTCTCCTTCGCCAGCGTGCGCAGCGACGATTAACCTTTCTACGAGCGGTGACCTGAACGGCCGGGGACATGGGTGACACTTCAGACCGGGCACATGGGTAACACTTCTCCGTTGTTCTCCCATCGCCGCCGGGCCTGTGGGAGCTGTGGGAAACGCGGAGCGTTTTCCAAGCGGCTGAGGGAAACGCGGTAGCGTTTTCCGCAGACGCGGCAGCTTCCACAGGCCTTGCCGCTGCCACTGCTACAGAGCCTCGAAGCTCGCATCCCGCTCATCGTATCGGCCGAGCAGGAACGAGCCGAACTGGACGGACCACAGGCCGTCGTCGACCTCCTCGAGACCAACCCACTCGCGGCCGAGCGCGCTGCTGACGAAGTGGATTTGCCCCTGGAAGCGGATCACTCCGTTCGCCTTGACCCGTCGCACCTCGAAGTGGCCGGGGTAGCTGACCTGGGGCACGCGGCCCGGGTACGGCCTCGGTGATCTGGCGTAGAGCTCGGTGGGTGGGATCTGCCCGAGGGCCTCGTGCGGCCGCTCGCGGTTGTACTCGCGCCGGAAGCCATCGAAGGCCGCCTGCTGAGCCGTCAGGCTCGCCGCCGGCGGCCGGGCGGTCTCGGCCTTCAGCGTGCGGTGCATACGCTCGTGGCGTCCATTCTGCTCCGGGTGGCCCGGCTCGATGAGGAGCGGCTCGATGCCGAGCTTGATCCACCACACCGACAACCGCGACAGGCGCCGCGGAGAGCGAGGCGACGAGAAGGGCGAGCCGCCGTCGGTCAGGATCGACCGCGGCAGCCCGTAGGTCCGGAAGGCTTCCTCGAAGACCGGGATCGCCGGGGCGTGAGCGGTCGATCGCCGACCCTTGCAGGACAGCAGGTACCGGCTGAGATGGTCGGCCAGCGTCAGCGGGTAGCACATCTGCCGATCCCCGGTCCGAAACTCGCCCTTGAAGTCGGCCGTCCACACGTCGTTCGGCTGTGCGGCCTCGACCGTCGGTTTGCCGGGAGAAGGACGCCTGTAGCGCAGCTTCCGCGGCGTGACCAAGCCGTGCCGCTTGAGCGCTGCCGTCGCCGTGCTCGCCGCCGGCCACGGCCAGTCCGGATGCCGGCGCCTGAGCCGCGCCAGGAGCTTGCGCGCGCCCCAGGTCGGGTGCTTCCTGCGCTCCTCGACCAGCTCGGCCTCACACCGCTCGTCCGTCCGATGAGGGCAGCTCGTCGGCCGTCGCGAGCGGTCCTTCAGCCCGTCGAGCCCCTGCTGGCCATACCTCGTCGCCCACTTGTAGCCGGTCTTCCTGCTGATGCCGTACAACCGGCACAGCTCCGACATCGTCCAACGGCACGTCGAGAGCGCCGCCACGAAGTGCATCCTCTGATCCACGGGTGTCGTCTCCTTCCAGGGCATCAAGCTCCTCCTCAGGCGCTCGATGCTGCCTCAGACTGTCACCCATGTCCCCGGTCTGGTCTGTGACCCATGTGGCCGGTCTGTACCGTTGACGCCATGCTCGCCCTGGTGTACCCTGCCCGAAGTCGCTGGAACCAAAGGAGGTTGACCACGACCGGAGTCGCCCCAAGCGGTGGGTTACCCGAAGCCGCCGGTTCGCTGACTCTAAAGGTTAGCCGCGAGAGGGGAGTACGAACAGTGGGCCAGACGAACGACG
>DATLFI010000004.1:0-2154 GCA_035524895.1 Thermoanaerobaculia bacterium
TGGCCCCGTAGCTGTAGACGTTCATGAGCTGGATGTCGTTGGTGCCGTACATGATCACCGCGAACTGTGGCGAGATCGCGGCGACCTCCTGCTCGAGTGGCGACGGATCGCCGGCCAGGGCCGCGCCCGCGCTCCACCCCACCGTCGCCGACAGACTGTCGCGCTGATACGGGTTGGTGCCAGCGGCGTCGCCCGCGGCGAAGTGTGCCACGGACGCGGCGAGCTCGTCGCGACCGTCGAGGTCGATGGCGGTGCCAGCAAAGCAATGCATGAAGTTGATGCTGACCGTGGCCGAGGCGCCGATCTTGGCGAACACATCGCTCTGCATCGACCCGCGGCTGGCGATCTCGCGCAGGTTGGCGGCGACGAACGGCGTGATGGGCGACAGGGTCCGATCCGTGGGATAGACCTCGAGCGCCTCGACCGGCAGGCCGGCATCGGGGATGGCGCCGTCCACGGTGCCACCGTCCAACGCGTTGCTGCCGACCTCGGATGAGCACCCGAGCGTGGCCAGCGCGCCTATGAGCAACCACCGCATGATCAGCAGCGCAGCATACCCGAAAACGCGACCGGACCGGCTCCTCTCTCGGAGGCCGGTCCGGCGAGACGAAGCGGAGCTCAGTTGCAACTATTGCAGGCGTGCGGCCCCAGGGCCCCGTCGCACACGAACACCGCGCACACGTCGCAGCCGATGTTGGCCTCGACCCAGCTGCGCAGGCAGGCCTCGCCGGTGCACGTGCACGGATCATCCAGCGGCTGCGGCTGGCCCGTCTCACTGCCGAGCTCGTGGCCCTCGTAGGTCGGCAGATCGCGATCGAAGCCGAGCTCGTAGCCGGGGAAGGTTGGGCGGGCGTCACCGCTCGCGGGCACCTCGTGGGCCGAGCCGGCGCCGCCGACGAAGTGATCGTCGGCGAACGATGGGCTTGCCTTGGCCTGCAGATCACTGTCGGCCAGGCGTGGACCGCGGTCGGTAGCGGGCTCGACGATGATCACCTCGAAGTCGGAGCGAAGCTCGAGAGTCGCGAGGTCGAGGTCGGGAGACTCGTCATCCACGGTGCAGGCGCCGGCGCCGAGCAGCGAGGTAACGATCGCGAGGGAGGAGATGACGTGTTTCATGATGAGGCGTCCTTCGTGGTTCACGTAGCGGAGTAAGAGCAAGCGACGTGCCACGGCGTGGCAGGTGGCAGCAGGCGCAGATCACCGGCGGGACGGTGGATCATGCGCGCGGCGCGAGTGCGGTCGGCCTCGACCGTTGACGTCGGGACACGCACACCGTCATCGCTGCTACACAGTGTTGGAATCCCACCGCGTCGGGTCGCATGCGACAGCCGCAGGGTGTCACAGGTGCGTCACGGTTCGCTGACCGAAGAGCGTTGCCACCACCCGCGCGACCACCGGCGGCCGGGCATCGGCGAGCTCGTCGGCACCGAGCGAGACGACCGCGGTGCGCATGGCCGCGGCGGACGAGAATCGCGCATCCGGTCGGCGCTGGAGCGCGCGCATGACCAGATCGTCGACCGCGCGCGGACAGTCCCCGCGGCTCGCCGAGGGCGGGGCGATCGGTTGCCGCTGCACCGCGCGGCCGATCTCGGCGTCGGTGGCGCCGGTGAACAAGCGTCGGCCGGTGAGGAGCTCGTGCGCGAGCACGCCCGCGGCAAACACATCCGACGCTTCGGTAGGTCGCTGCCCGCACAGAGCCTCGGGGCTGGAGTAGCCCTGCTTGCCCCGAACGAGGCGGGTTCGCGACAGCTCGTCACTCGCTCGTGCCAGCCCGACACCGAAGTCGATCATCCGCAGGCGACCCCGGGAATCGACCAGGAGGTGACTCGGAGTTAGATCGCCGTGCACCACCGGGTGACGCGCGCTGTGGGCGTGGGCCAACGCATCACAGAGCTCGCGCAGCAGCGACAGCACCGGTCCCAGCGGCAGCGCGAGCCCGAGGTATGACGAGCGCGCCGCGATCTGGCGCAGGTCGTGCCCACGCACCAGCTCCCTGGAAATGAAGTAGCCGGTGGCGCCGCGCCCGACCTTGCTGATCCGCGCGATGTTGGGGTGCCGCAGGCTCGCCGCGGCCGCCGCTTCGGCAATATAGGCGCCCAGGAAGTCCGCATCCTCGGCCAGGAGGGGAACCAGCCGCTTCAGCGCGACTTCCCG
>DATLFI010000005.1:0-15616 GCA_035524895.1 Thermoanaerobaculia bacterium
TGACGACCGCCTATGCGGCCTTCGGCCACGGGCTCTCGGCGACCCCGATCCAGCTCGCCAACGCGTACGCCGCGCTCGCCAACGGCGGCTTCTGGCATCGGCCCTACGTGGTGCGGGGCATATCCCGCGGCGGCCGTTACGAACCCGTACGGCGACCGGCGCCCGAACGGCTGCCGTTCGGACCGGGGACGCAACAGACCCTGGTGCGGTTGCTCGAGGGCGTCGTGGAGACGGGGGGTACCGGCAGGGGCGGAGCGGTCCCCGGGTACCGCGTGGCCGGCAAGCCCGGCACGGCCGAGAAGTCCGACCATCGCGGCTACTCGGCCACCGGGCGGATTGCCAGCTTCGTCGCCTTCGTGCCGTCGCGCGAGCCTCGCCTGGTGGGCGTCGTGATGCTCGACGAGCCTCGCCGCGCGCACCACGGCGGCGTGGTCGCGGCGCCGGTGTTCTCGCGCCTGGCGTCGCAGGCCCTGCTCTACCTGGGGGTGTCGCCGAACGCCGGCGAGCCGGAGCTCTATCGGCCGATGGACGAGGGCGGCGCCAGTGGGATGGTTGCCGCGCGCGTGCTGCGTATTCCGCCTGGCGGGCGCGACCCGGACGCATCAGGCTCGGCGCGGATCGCGGCGGCGGAGCCGGGCGTGGCGCGGCGACCGGCGACCGGGGTCGCGACGGTGTCCGCTCTGCTGACCGATGTCGGCTCGCGCGGCCGGACAGGAGGCGGCCGATGACGCTCCTCGAGCTGGTCGACGGCTTGCCGGTCGAGATGGCGGAGGAGCAGCTACGCCCGCCGATCGAGGTGACCGGGATCGCGCACGATTCACGCCGGGCTCGTCCCGGCGACCTGTTCGTCGCATGGCATGGCGACCGGTTCGACGGTCGTGCCTTTGCGGCGGACGCGATCACCCGCGGAGCCGTGGCGGTGCTCGCAGACTCCGAGGCGCCCTTCGCCGCCACCGTCCCGTGGTTGCGCGCGCGCGAGCCGAGGCGCCTGCTGGCGCCGCTCGCCGCGAGGGTCTACGCGCATCCCGATCGCGAGCTGCGATTGGTGGGGGTGACCGGCACCAACGGCAAGACCACGGTGACGATGCTGGTGGCGGCCATGCTCGCTCGCGCCGGCTATCCCTGCGGCGTGCTGGGGACTCTCGGAACGCGCTTCGGCACGCTCGAGCTGCCGAGTCATCACACCACGCCCGAGGGCAACGACTTCTTTTCGGCGCTGCGCGCGATGCGAGACGCCGGCGCGGCCGCCGCGACCTGCGAGGTGTCGTCGCACGCCCTGGACCAGGGACGAGTCGCGTCCGCGTCGTTCGAAGTCGCGGTGTTCACCAACCTCACCCGCGACCACTTCGACTACCACGGCGACTTCGATCGCTACTTCGCGGCAAAGCGGCTGCTGTTCACACAGCTCCGGCCGGGCGGGCGCGCGGTGCTGCCTGCCGACGATCCCTACGGGCAAAGGCTCGCCGCGGAGCTCGAGCGACCGCTGATCTACGGCGAGAGCACGGGGGATGTCTCGATCGAGTCGGCCGAGCTCTCGACGCGGGGCACTGCCGCGACGATACGGACGCCCAGGGGTCGGCTTGCGATCGAGAGCCGCCTGCTGGGACGCTTCAACCTGAGCAACGTGCTCGCGGCGGTCGGTGCCGCGGAAGCGCTAGAGCTGGAGCACGATGCCATCCGCGAGGCGGTGTCGCGGTTCTCGCCGGTGTGCGGCCGAATGGAGCCGATCGAGGCCGGCCAGGACTTCCCCGCGCTGGTCGACTACGCGCACACCGAAGGCGGGCTCGAGGCGGTCCTCGGCTCGCTGCGAGAGATCTTCCCCGGTCGGATCGCGGTGGTGTGCGGTGCGGGCGGCGAGCGTGACACCGGCAAGCGTCCCCGCATGGGCGCCGCGGCGGCGCGGGGCGCCGAATTGGTTCTGGTGACCGACGACAATCCGCGGCGCGAGGATCCCGCGGCGATCCGCGCCGCGATCCTGGAGGGCGCTCGCGCCGCCGGCGCCGCGCGGCTGGAGGAGGTCGGCGACCGGCGCGCGGCCATCCGGCGCGCGGTCGAGATCGCCTCGTCCGAGCCTGGATGGTTGGTACTGGTGGCGGGCAAGGGGCACGAGCGGGTCCAGATCCTCGGCGACCGCGAGCTGCCTTTCTCCGACCAGGCCGAGTTGCTCGCTGCACTGGGAGAGCGCCTTGGCACAGCTGCCGCTGGCTGAGGCGATGGAGGCCATGGGAGGCCAACTGCTCGCAGGCTCGACCGAAGGCACCTTCGACGGTGCCGCGATCGACTCGCGTCGCGTGCGCGGCGGCGAGCTGTTCTTCGCGTTCTCGGGCGCGCGCGCCGATGGTCACGAGTTCGTCGGTGAGGCCGCGCGCCTCGGCGCCCGTGGCGCGGTGGTGACGCAGCCAGTCGAGCTTCTCGACGGGTCGGCCGCGCCGAGTGGGTTCGCAGTGATCCGCGTGGCCGACGCCGAGCGCGCGCTGCAGGATACCGCTCGACTGGCGCGCGCCAGCGTGCCGCGACACCTGGTCGCGGTGACGGGCTCCGCAGGCAAGACGACCACCAAGGAGCTCCTGGCGCGACTGTTGGCGCGTCGCTACCGCACCGCGGCGAGCCCCGGCAACCTCAACAATCTCCTCGGCTTCCCGCTCGCGCTCCTAGGCATCCCCGACGACACCGAGTGGATGGTCGCCGAGGTGGCGATGTCGACGCCCGGCGAGCTGCGCCGGCTGAGCGAGCTCGGCCGGCCAGACGTCGCGGTGTTCACCAACGTGCGCGAGGTGCACCTCGAGGGCTTCGACCGCCAGGGACACCAGGCGACGCTGCGCAACATCGCGGAGGCCAAGGCCGAGCTGCTCGCGGGGTTGGACGCGAGTGGCCTGGTGGTGGCCAATGCCTCGGACCGCGAGGTGGTGCGCATCGCCGAGCGGCACGCGGCGCGCGGCGGCCGCGTGGTGTGGTTCGCGCTCGATGCGGACGCGGCGCTGCACGAGCCGAGGCTGATGGTGGAGGGACTGGCGAGCGGACTGCTGGCAGTTGTCGAGGCCGGCACGGGCGATCCGATTTCTGGCTCGCGGTTCAGCGTGCGCGACACCGCGGCGGGCGGAGAAGCCATCGAGATCGACCTGCCGCTGCACGGTCGCGTCAACGTCGAGAACTTCCTCGCCGCCGCCACCGCTGCTCTCGAGCTCGGCGTGCCCCTGCGGGAGCTTCCACCGGCGCTGACGGGACTCGAGGGCACGCGCGGCCGAGGGCAGGTTGTCCGCCTGCCGGCAGGCGCGTTGCTGGTCGACGACTCCTACAACTCGAACCCAGACGCCCTGCTGCACGCGCTCGAGGCGGCTGCGGCGCTTCCTGGCCAGCGTCACTGGGCGGTACTCGGCGACATGCTCGAGCTGGGCCACCACGCGGTCGAGCACCACCGCAGGCTCGGGCGCGAGGCCGCGCGCCTCGGCTTCGATCCGGTCCTCGGTGTCGGACCGCTGGCGCACGAGCTGCTGGCGACGGCGGCCGAGCAGGGGATCGCGGTGGAGGCGTTCGAGAGCCAGAGCGCGGCTGCCGCGCGCGCGGTCGAGGTGCTCCGCGCCGGCGATGTCGTCCTGGTGAAGGGTTCGCGCGGGATTGGGCTCGAGTTGGTGGTGGAGCGAATGCTCGCCGCGGGAGCGCGCCACTGATGCTCTACCACCTCCTGTTTCCGCTGCGCGAGCTCTGGTCCGTGTTCAACGTCTTCCAGTACCTCACGTTCCGCTCGGCGCTGGCGGGAGCCACCGCGGTGGCGCTGTCGCTGATGCTAGGGCCCGCCACCATCCGCTGGCTGCGACGTCTGTCGGTCGGCCAGAGCATTCGCGAGGAGGGGCCCGAGCGCCATCGCGAGAAGGCTGGCACCCCGACCATGGGCGGAGTGCTGATCGTCGCCGCAGTGGCGCTGCCGACCCTGATGTGGGCCAACCTCACGAACCACTACGTGTGGGTCACGCTGCTGGCGCTCCTCGGCTTCGGCGCCATTGGGTTCGTCGACGACTTCCTCAAGGTGCGCCGCCGACGGAACCTCGGCCTGACAGCGCGCGCCAAGATGGGATTGCAGCTCGTCGTCAGCGCCGCTGTCGGCGGCACGCTCCTGCTGCTGCCGGGGCACCAGGAGGTGCTCCTGTTCCCGTTCTTCAAGAACCTGGTCTTGCCGCTCGGGCTGCTCTACCTGCCGTTCGTGATGCTGGTGTTGGTCGGCGCCTCGAACGCGGTGAACCTGACCGATGGCCTGGACGGGCTCGCCATCGGAGCGACGCTCATCGCTGCCGGCACCTATGCCTTGCTCAGCTACATAGCAGGCCACGCGGTGGTCGCCGACTACCTGCAGGTCGCGCACGTGCCCGGGGCCGGGGAGGTCGCGATCGTGTGCGCTGCGATGGTCGGTGCGAGCATCGGCTTCCTGTGGTTCAACGCGCACCCCGCCGAGATGTTCATGGGCGACGTCGGGTCGTTGGCGCTCGGCGGCGGGATCGGGACGGTCGCCGTGGTGGCCAAGCAGGAGCTGCTGCTGGTGGTGGTCGGCGGGCTGTTCGTCGCCGAGGCGCTGTCGGTGATCGTGCAGGTGGCCAGCTATCGCTTCCGCGGCCGGCGGGTTCTGCGCATGGCGCCGGTCCATCACCACTTCGAGCTGGTCGGCTGGAGCGAGACCAAGATCGTGGTGCGCTTCTGGATCGTCGCGATCCTGTTCTCCTTCCTCGCTCTCTCGACGCTCAAGCTGCGATGAGGCTCGCCACCGTGAAGCCAGCCGAGCCCTCGCTCCAGCTCGACCGCGGCCGATGGCGCCGCGCGCTGGTCTACGGCCTGGGCGCTTCCGGGCGCGCGGCCGCGAGCGCCTTGCTCCACCGTGGCTATGCGGTACTGGGAGTCGACGATCGGACGTTCGCTGCCGACGAGCTCGGCGAGCTGCGGGCTGCCGGGCTCTCGGTCGTCGCGGCGACCGAGCTGGAGAGCCTGCCGGCGGAGCTCGACGTCGTGGTCAAGAGCCCTGGGGTGCCGCCGAGTCGCCCGCTGGTCGCGCAGGCACGGGCGCAGAACGTACCGGTCATCGGCGAGATCGAGCTCGCGTTCCCCTGGCTCGACGGCGACCTGGTGGGTATCACCGGCAGCAACGGCAAGAGCACGACCACGGCGCTCACCGGCGCTCTGCTGCGGGGCTGCGGTTTCGCGGCCGAGATCTGCGGCAACTTCGGGCCGCCCCTAGCGTCACTGCTCGATGGTCCGCCGGGCCGCGTGTTCGTCGCCGAGCTGTCGAGCTTCCAGCTCGAGGACTCGGTGACGCTGCGACCCAAAGTGGCGGCGCTGCTCAACGTGGCCGCCGACCACCTCGACCGGCACGGCGATCTGGCGGGGTATCTCGCAGCCAAGGCGCGCATCTTCGCGCGCCAGGGTCCGGGATGCGTCGCGGTGCTCAACGAGGACGATCCGCTGGTGCGCGACGTCGCCCTGCCGCCAGGCGTGCGGCGCCGCGGGTTCTCGCGCCTGCAACCGGTGGCGGACGGCTGCTTCGTCGACGGTGCCGCGGTGGTCGAAGGGCACGGCGACGGCCGGGCGACCGAGCTGTTCCGTCTCGACGATCTCCACCTCGTCGGGCCGCACAATCTCGAGAACGCGCTCGCCGCGGCGCTGGTCGCGCGGTCGTACGCCGGCGAGGAGCGCGCGCCTGCCGCAGCGTTGCGCGCCGCGGTGGACGAGTTCCGGGCCCTGCCGCATCGGACCCAGCTCGTGCGCGAGCGCCGCGGGGTCGAGTACTACGACGACTCGAAGGGCACCAACCCCGGCGCCACCGAGCGCGCGCTCGAAGGATTCGCCGACGGCGCCGTCCACCTGATCTGCGGCGGGCGCAGCAAGGGCGCCGACTTCTCCGTGTTGCGCGACATCGTGACGCGCAAGGTGAAGGCCCTGTATCTCATCGGCGAATCGGCAGCCGAGCTCGCCCATGCGCTGCGGGGCACGGCGCCGATGTTCGGCACCGAAACGCTCGCCCGGGCGGTGGCGACGGCGTCGGCTTCGGCCGCTTCCGGTGAGGTCGTGCTGCTGTCGCCGGCGTGCGCCAGCTTCGACCAGTTTCGCGATTTCGCCCATCGGGGTGAGACCTTCCAGCGCCTGGTGCGCGAGCTTCCGGGGAACTGACGTGGCACGGAAGCTGAAGTTCGACAAGGTGCTGCTGGCTGTGGTCGTGCTGCTGCTCTTGTTCGGTCTGGTGATGGTGTACTCCGCGAGCGCCGTGGCGCGACCCGGCGATGTGGCGAAGGAGTCCTGGCAGCAGCCGCTCGTCAAGCAATCGATCGCCGCAAGCATCGGGCTGGTGCTGATGGTCGGCGCGATGACCGTGGACTACCAGCGGCTCAAGGAGCCATGGGCGCTCTACGGCCTGGTGCTGCTGTCGCTGGTGCTGCTCGTCGCGGTGCTGTTCGCGCCGCTCCTCAACAACACCCGCCGCTGGCTGTTCCTGGGCGGCTTCTCGTTCCAGCCGTCCGAGCTGGCGAAAGTGGCCGTCGTCGCGTTCCTCGCCTACCAGCTGGATCGCAAGAGCGATCGGGTCGGCGAGCCGGTGTTCCTGGTGCCGTCGACCCTGCTGGTGCTGCTGGTGTGCGCGCTGATCCTGATCGAGCCCGATTTCGGCACCGGGGGTTTGGTGCTAGCGGTGGCGGCCTTCCTGCTGTTCGTCGGCGGCGTCGGCTGGCGTTACCTCGGTGCCGGCGCGCTCCTGCTGCTGCCGGTGATCACGATGGTGGTGGTCCTGGTGCCGTACCGGCGTGCCCGACTCTTCGCCTACCTACGGCCCGAGGACGACCCCCTCGACAAGGGTTTCCAGATCCTGCAGTCGCTCATCGCCGTCGGCTCGGGCGGCGTGTTCGGCCTGGGCCTTGGTCAGAGCGTGCAGAAGCTGCACTTCCTGCCGATGGCCAACTCCGACTTCATCTTCGCCATCGTGTGCGAGGAGCTGGGCTTGATCGGCGCGCTCACGGTGGTCGGTCTCTTCGCCGTGCTCGCTTGGCGCGGGCTGCGTGCGGGGTCGCGCGCGCCGGACGCCTTCGGACGCTACCTCGCCTGGGGTCTCACCGCAGTGATCGTGCTCCAGGCGCTCGTCAACATCAGCATCACCCTCAACTTGCTCCCCACCAAGGGCGCAGCGCTCCCGCTCGTCTCGTACGGCGGGTCGTCGCTGATGATGACCCTGCTGGCCTGCGGGTTGATCCTCAACGTATCCCAACATGCCTGAGCGAGCTGCACTCCTGCGCTCCGCGTTGGCGCCGGGCCCCGGCGGCGCGACGGCGTGCATGATGGGCATGGTTGCGGCCGGGGCCTCGGGTTCGCGCGTCGCGCCGCGGGCGGGCGCGATCGTGCTCCTGGCAGGCGGCAAGACGGGCGGACACGTGTACCCCGGGCTGGCGCTGGCGGAGGAGCTGGAGCAGCGCGGCCTGCGGGCGGCCTGGGTCGGCATCGAGGGCGGAATCGAGGAGCGTCTCGCGCGCGCCGGCGGGCTCGAGTTCCATGGGCTTCCGACGGCGCCGCTGGTAGGCCGCAGCGTGCTCCAGCGCGTTGGCGCTCTGTGGCTCCTGCTGCGCTCGGCCTGGCGTGCCAGGTCCCTGGTGCGACGCACCGGGGCTGACGTCGTGGTGGGCACCGGCGGCTTCGTCTCGGCCCCCGCGGTGCTCGGAGCCTGGCTCGCCCGGCGACCCGTCCTGCTACTCGAGCCGAACGCCGAGGCCGGAGTCGCGAATCGTCTGTTGTCGCGCTTCGCGGACGTCGCGGCAGTCGCGCACGAAGACGGGGCGGAGGGCCTGCATTGCGAGACCTTCGTCGCCGGCGTGCCGGTGCGTGCCGCTTTCTTCCACGTGGGGCCCGTGCAGAGCGACACTCCTCGGCGGTTGCTCGTGCTGGGCGGCAGCCAGGGCGCGAGGGCGGTGAATTCGGCTGTGATCGACGCCTTGACGCGGCTCGCCGACGGTGGTGCGGCTCTCGAGGTGCTGCACCAGTGTGGCCCGGAGCCTCTGGCTGCCGCGGCCGCGAGCTACGGCAGCTCCTTCGAGCCCGCAGGCGACTTGCGATTCCGTCGAGGCGGAGTCGTCGTCGAGCTGACGGCGTTCGTGGAGGACGTGCCGGGGGCGCTCGCGCGCGCGGTCCTGGTGGTGTCGCGCGCGGGCGCGATCACGCTCGCAGAGCTGTGCGCGGCGGGTCGCGCCGCCGTGCTGGTGCCGCTCGAGCTGGCCGGAGGTCACCAGGCGCGCAACGCCGAGGCGCTCGAACGGGTAGGCGCCGCGGTGATGTTGCGTGAGCGCGAGCTCGACGCGCTCGCCGACACGGTGTCCGATCTGCTGGCCGATCCGGAGCGCACCCTGGCTATGGCCGAGCGCGCGCGGCGACTGGCGCATCCCGACGCTGCGCGACGGATTGCCGATCGCGTCGCGTCGCTGCTCGTACGGGGGTCGGGACGATGATGTTCCACCACCTCGCCGGGCTCCACCGCGTGCACTTCATCGGCATCGGTGGCGCGGGCATGAGCGGCATCGCCGAGCTGCTGCTCGACTACCGGCTCCAGATCACCGGCTCGGACCTCCAGCGCACCGAGGTCACGGCGCGCCTGGAGAAGCTCGGAGTGTGCGTGCGCTACGGCCACGAGGCTGCCCACGTGGTCGGCGCCGACCTGGTCGTGGTGTCTTCGGCGATCGTGCCGGACAACGTGGAGCTCCACGCGGCGCGCGAGCGCGGGATCACCGTGGTGCGGCGAGCCGAGATGCTCGCCGAGCTGATGCGTCTCAAGTACGGCATCGCGATCGCCGGCACCCACGGCAAGACCACGACCACCTCGCTGGTCGGCACGGTGCTCACCGAGGCCGGGCTCGATCCCACGGTGCTGGTCGGCGGCCGGTTGCGCGTCTCCGGCACCGGCGCGCGGATCGGCAAGAGCGACTACCTGGTGGCGGAGGCGGACGAGTTCGACCGGAGCTTCCTCGCACTGTCGCCGGTGCTCGCGGTCATCACCTCGATCGACGTGGACCACCTCGACACCTACCGCGGCCTGCAGGAGATCCAGGAAGCCTTCCTCCAGTTCGCGTCGCGCGTGCCGTTCTTCGGCCAGGTGATCCTGTGCCTCGACGAGCCGCGGGTGCAGGAGCTGATCCCGCGGCTCCAGGACCGTCGGGTCGTGACCTACGGTTTCTCGCCGCAGGCCGACTACTCCGCGCAGCAGGTCGCGGTCACCGAAGCCGGCATGAGCTTCGTGGCGCACCACGTCCGCGAGGGAACCCTGGCTGCGGTCGAGCTGCCGCTACCGGGCGAGCACAACGTGCGCAACGCGCTGGCGGCGATCGCGGTGTGCCGCGCGCTCGGCCTCGAACCGCCGCGCATCGCCGCTGGCCTCGAGGCGTTCCGGGGCGTCCACCGCCGGTTCGAGCGCCTGGGCAGCTTCCAGGGCGCGGCGGTGGTCGACGACTACGCCCACCATCCGACCGAGGTCATCGCGACGCTGCGCGCCGCGCGGCAGGTGTACAAGGGCGAGATCCACGTCGTCTTCCAGCCGCATCTCTATACCCGCACCCGCGACCTCGCGGCAGACTTCGGGCGCGCGTTGCTACTCGCCGACAGCGCTCTGGTGACCGAGATCTATGGCTCCCGCGAGCAGCCGATCCCGGGCGTGAGCGGGCGCATGGTGGTCGAGGCAGCGCGTGCCGGCGGGCACCGCCGCGTGCGTTTCGTCCCCGACACCGACCAGGCCGTCGAGCTCCTGCGGTCCGAGGTTCGACCCGGCGACGCCGTGCTGCTACTGGGGGCGGGTGACATCTACAAGCTGGCGCACGAGCTGGCCGGGACCGAGGTGCTCCGATGAGGGAGCTCCTCGAGCCCCGCCTGCACGCACCGGCGCCGCAGGAGCGGACGCTGCGGCGCGTGATGGTGACCGCGCATCGGCGTCGCGATCGGATCTGGCGACGCCTCACGCGGCGGAGCTTGAGGCTGCTGCTCCTGGTTTCGGCTTTGGGCGCGTTCGGCGGGTGGCTCCTGACCTCTCCCGTGTTCGCGCTGCGGGACTTCACGGTCGAGGGCGAGAGCCGAGTGCCGCGGCCGTGGATCGATGGTGCCCTCGCCGACTGGCGAGGCGCCAACCTCCTGCTGCTCGACCTGCACGAGGTCGAAGCGCGCCTGCGTGGACACCGGTGGATCCGAGCTGTCGCGCTGCACAAGCGGCTGCCCGACCGCCTCGCCGTGGAGGTCCACGAGCATCGCCCGGTGGCGCTCCTGGTGCTGCCGGAGCGCACGCACTACGTGAGCGACGAGGGGCTTCTCATCGCTCCCGCCGACGAGGCGAGCGAGCGGCTGCCGACGCTGCGGGTGGACGACGTCGCCGCGCCGAGGCTCCTGCGCCCCGATCTCGGACCCAACGCGGCGGGTGTGGCGGCGCTGCGCGGCGCCTTGGAATCGGCCGCGGCGCTTCGCGAGTCGGCGCTGCATTGGGCGGGCGAGGCGACGGAGGTGGTGCTGGTGTCCGACGAGGACTACCGGATCACGTTGCGCGACCTCGCCTTCCCCGTAGTGGTCCGCCCCGACACGCCGCCCGATCGCATCGAGGCTTTCGCTCGCGTGTTGCCAGCCCTGGAGCGCGAGCTGGGCGCGCTGCGGTCGGCGGACCTTCGCTTCACCCGGCGGATCGTGGTGCAGCCGCGACCGCCCGACGACCCGGCGCGCGAGAGTGCCGCCCGGTCGACGACGAGCTCAACTTCGATTCCAGATAGCGAGTGAGGTTTCCTGCGATGGCCAAGTCTGACAGGTACGTCGTCGGCATCGACATCGGTTCGTCGAAGGTCGGGGTGCTGATCGGTCAACGGGACGACAACGACGGGCTGGAGGTCGTCGGCAAGGGCGTCGCGCCCAACCGCGGCACCCGGCGCGGCAACATCGTCAACGTCGATCAGACCGTCGAGGCGCTCAAGGAGGCCGCCGAAGAGGCCGAGATCATGGCCGGGGTGGAGATCGAGCGGGCCTACGTCGGCGTCGCCGGCGTCGACATCCGCAGCGTCAACAGCCGCGGCATGGTTTCGGTCTCGCGCAAGGATCGGGAGATCAGCGCCCCGGACGTCAAGCGAGTGCTCGACGCGGCCCGTTCGGCGGCGCTGCCAGCCGACCGCGAGATCATCCATGCCATCCCGCAGGAGTTCATCGTCGACGACCAGGACGGCATCTCCGAGCCGCTCGGCATGCTCGGCAGCCGCCTCGAAGTGGCCGTGCATCTGGTGACCGCGCACCAGACGCGCGGGCAGACGCTGCTGACCTGCGTCAACAAAGCCGGGATTCGTGTGGTCGAGATCGTGTTCGAGCCGCTGGCTGCGGCGCAGGTGGTCCTGACCCAGGACGAACGCGATCTGGGCGCACTGCTGATCGATATCGGCGCCGGGACCGCGGGCTACGCCCTGTTCGCCGACGGCGAGATCCAGCACAGTGGCGTCGCCCCGATCGGCGCCAACCACTTCACCAACGACCTCGCGCAGCTCCTGCGAACGCCGTTCGAGGAGGCCGAGAAGATCAAGGTGAAGAGCGGCTGCTGCATGGCCAACCTGGTCGGCGACGAGGAGGGCCTCTCCGTGCCACCGGTGGGCGGCGGCAGCCCTCAGGTGGTGCGGCGGCGCGAGCTGACCGACATCTTGCAGCCCCGCGCCGAGGAGCTGTTCGAGCTCGTTCGCGAGGACCTGCGGCGGGTCGGTCGCGAGGAAGGGCCTCGGGGCGGCGTGGTCCTGACCGGGGGCGGCGCGGAGCTCGAGGGCCTGCTCGAGCTCGCCGAGCAGGTGTTTGGCACCCGGACGCGCTACGGCCTGCCGCAAGGCCTCGGCGGGCTCATCGAAGTAATCCACTCGCCGATCTGGTCCACCGCCGCGGGCCTGTTGCGCTACGGCGCCACGGCCGAACGCGCCCTGGGTCGCGCCAAGCGCGCGCCGCTCAGCGTGCGCGGCATGGTCGGCAGTCTCAGGGGAATGTTCACCGACCTCCTCTGAGGGCACGGCATCAGTGATTGGCTCCAGGAACTGAAGGAAGGGGTATACCCATGATTCTCTTCGACGATTCGAAGCCCGAGCGGAACTTGCCGGTGACCCTCGACGAGGACCCGCTCACCCCCGCACGGATCAAGGTGGTCGGGATCGGCGGCGGCGGCGGCAACGCCATCAACCGAATGATCGATTCGCGACTGCGCGGCATCGAGTTCATCGCCGCCAACACCGATATGCAGGCGCTCAAGAAGTGTCGCGCACCGGTCAAGATCCAACTCGGCCGCCTGCTCACCCGTGGGCTTGGTGCGGGGGCCGACCCCGAGGTCGGCCGCAAGGCCGCGCTGGAGGACACCGAGAAGATCCTCGAGGTGCTCGACGGCGCCGACATGGTGTTCCTGACCGCCGGGCTGGGCGGCGGCACCGGCACCGGCGGCGCGCCAATCGTCGCGTCGTTGGCCGCCGAGATAGGCGCGTTGACGGTCGCAGTGGTGACCAAGCCGTTCGCGTTCGAAGGCCGGCGACGGATGCACCTCGCCGAGCAGGGTATCGAGGAGCTGCGGGGCGCGGTCGACACCGTGATCGCCATTCCCAACGAGCGACTGCTCAGCTTCGTCGATCGCGGCACGCCGCTGACCGAGGCGTTCCTGATGGCCGACGACGTGCTGCGCCAGGCGGTGCAGGGCATCAGCGACCTGATCACCATCCCCGGAGAGGTCAACGCCGACTTCGCCGACGTGCGTACGATCATGGCCGGGATGGGCATGGCGCTCATGGGCACCGGCGTCGCCAAGGGCGAGAACCGGGCGCTCGAGGCCTCGCAGCGCGCGGTGGCGTCGCCGTTGCTCGAGGACACCTCGATCCAAGGCGCGCGCGGGGTCCTGATCAACATCACGGGCGGCAGGGACCTCACCCTCCACGAGGTGGCAGAGGCGGCTCGCACCATCGCCGACGCGGTCGATCCCGACGCCAACATCATCTCCGGCCTGGTGATCGACGAGGACATGGAAGACGAGATGAAGGTCACGGTCATCGCCACGGGCTTCCAGTACTTCCCGCCGCCTCAGTTCGCGATCGAGCCGGCGCGACCGCGCCCGCTGGCGCGCGAGCCGGAGTCGCTGGTGCGCCCGCCCGAGCCGCCGCCGGTGTTCGCGAAGCCCAGGCCGGCGGAGCCTCGGGAGCCGGCGAAGGACCAGCGGGACGAGCGCGGGGAGGAGGAGGAGGTGCCGTTCTACCGCAAGGTCATCGCCCAGACCCATACCGACGATCCCGGTGGTTTCGGGCCGAACTGGTCTGCTGTCGACGACTACGACATTCCGACCGTGCTGCGGCGCCAGATGGACTGAGGCCATCGTAGAGGCTCACCGCGGGCGACACTCTCCCTGGTCGAGGACGGGGAAGGATGCGTTGAAGCTGTGGAGGGCTAGTGAGCCGACCGTGCTTGGGCTGCTTCAGCCATCACGGCATCGTTTGGCTCCTCCGAGAAGTCTCCGGGGTCGCGCTCGGATCGAAGGAACAGGTCCCGGTCGACCCGCCGGACCCCTGATAGCCTTTCAGGCTTGGCGATTCCCCGGCGACCGGCCGGGCGTGCTCCTATGAGTCGGCTCGAGATCGGTAGCCACGTCGAGGGAAAGTACCAGGTGCTGGCCCGCCTGCGCGGGGGCGGCATGGGTGAGGTGTACCGGGTGCGGCACATCCACCTCAACGAGACGCGGATCATCAAGCTGCAGCGGGCCGGGCTCGAGGCTCAGTCGGACGCCGCGGAGCGGTTCCACCGGGAGGCGCGGCTGGCGACGCAGGTCAAGCACCCCCGGGTCGCCACGCTGCACGACTACTCGCGGCTTTCCGATGGCTCTTTCTACATGGTCTGGGAGTTCATCGAGGGCCAAGACGTCGAGAGTTGGCTGCGCGAGAAGGGGGTGTTCCCGATCTCGATTGCGCTCGAGCTGGGGATTCAGGCCCTTTCGGGCCTCGAGGCGATCCACCGGGCCGGGATCGTCCACCGGGACCTCAGCCCGGACAACTTGATGATCACCTCCGATCGCCGCGGTCGCCTGGGAGTCAAGATCATCGACCTGGGGCTGGCGAAGGACACCGAGGACCCGGGCCTGTTCGAGAGCCAGGACAAGGGCTTCGGGGGCAAGCTCAACTACTGCTCGCCGGAGCACGTCGGGCTGATCGAGGGCGTCCGCCCCGATCGCCTCAGCGACTTGTTCTCGTTCGCGATCGTGCTCTACAAGATGGTCAGCGGCCGCCTGCCCTTCGACGAGATCGGACCCGGGGTGTCCCTTGCGAGCCGGTTCGAGCAGGATCCGTATCCTCTGGCGGAACGGAACCCAGACGTGACCGTCCCGCCGCGGCTCGACGACATCCTTCGGAAGGCGCTCTCGTTTCGTCGCGAAGATCGCTACCCCGCCGCCTCGTCGTTTCGCGAGGAGTTGCAGGCCATCCACGAGCTTGGCCGCCCGCCGCGGGGCTCGGGTGCCGGCAGCGAGAACGCGCCGGTTGCTGGCGAGACCAGCGTCGTGATCGAGGAGCTCAAGCGCCGCGTCGAGCACGCGGAGACGCAGAAGCGGCGCTTCCAGAGCATGCAGGCGCGCGAGCTGGTCGAGCAGTACTTGGCGACCGGACACCAGGCCCTGGCCCGACTCTCGCTGGACACCCTCGTCGAGCTCGACCCCGAGCACCCGGAGCGGTTCTCGCTCGAGGAGCGAATCCTGCTGTTGTCGCAGGAGAAGGAGAAGCGCGACAGCCTGGATCTGGTCGAGCGCGACATCGAGGCTGCGGTAGAACGCGGCGACTTCGAGGCGGCACGCGCCGCGGCAGCGACTGTCCAGGCGCGCGATCTGCGCCTGGCGGAGAGACTGCGCCGACGAGTCGAGGTGGCGGAGCAGCACCGGCAGCTCGACGACCAGATCACGTTCCATCGCGATCGTCTCGACCAGTTCTTGGATCGCAAGCAGCTCGCGGAGGCGGAGCTCGAGCTCGGCCTGCTCGAGGCGCTCGACATGCCGCGCGTGGTGGTCGACCTCTACCGACGGCGCATCGGGTCGTTGGGTGGGGAGCTGGACCGCCGCCGCCTGCGCGGGGAGCTCGAGACGCGTCTGCGCGCCGAGCTGGACCGCGGGGTGTTCCACGAAGCCCGTGAGACCCTGGTCGAGCTCGAAGAACTGGGCGCCGATCCCGCGCAGGTGCTCGCGCTGCGTCAAGAGATCGAGCAAAGAGAGCAGAGAGCCCAGCGCGGCGCGGCGATCGTCGAGGGTGCGCAGGCGATGCGCGCCTTCCTCGCGGCCGGACAGTTCGACCACGCGGAGCTGGCCCTGCGAGTGCTCGAGCGGATGGCTCCCGACGACCCCGAAACCGCAGCGCTCGGCGCCGAGCTGCGCGCGAGGCGGACGCCGCCGAACCTGTGAACACAGTGAAACACCCAGTGACTACCCTCGTCGCCTCTACCGCCTCCGCCTCCGCGAGCTCGTCCGCCGCAGCTCTCGAGAGACGGCGCTGCTATGCCTTCATGAAGCTCTCTCGGGAGCTCGACCAGCGCTTCGAGTCCCTCCGCCTCGGTGGCCGGGTCGCCAAGTGGTACAGCGCCATCGGCAACGAGGCGACCACGGTGCCCG
>DATLFI010000006.1:0-2099 GCA_035524895.1 Thermoanaerobaculia bacterium
GGAGTTCTCGCGGCTGCCGAGCGAGGGCAGCACCCGTTACGAAGTCATCGACGGGGAGCTTGCCGTGACGCCCGCGCCGAGCCTGCGCCACCAGCGGATCGTGATGGACCTGGGCACGCTGCTGAACACGTTCGTGCGTGATCATGGTCTCGGCGAAGTCTATCCCGGTCCGGTCGACGTGCTGTTTGCGGAGGGCGACTACTTCGAGCCGGATCTGGTATTTGTTCGGAAGGATCGGCTCGGCCTGCTCTCGGACCGCGGCATCGAGGGTCCGCCGGACCTCGTGATCGAAATCATCTCGCCTGCCACGGCGCATCGGGACCGCGGCGTCAAACTCGACCGGTATCGGCACTTCGGTGTCGCGGAATACTGGGTGGTCGACCCGGAAGCCGCCTCGATCGAGGTCTGGGCGATGGCGGCAGGGGAAGAGGAGCCGGTCGTGATCGGTCCCACCGACACCCTGCACTGGCGACCCTCCGGTGAGCCGACACTGGAGATTCGCCTGGCCGAGCTTTTCGCCGGATCCTGAGAAGCCCGGCCGCTGGCCCGGTGCCGGCGAGCGGACTTCACGGAATTACTCGAAAGCCGCCTGATCCCCGCAGCCACGACCGATTCGATGTCGCCACGTTCCAGCGCAGGAAGCAGCTCGTAAACCTAACTCTAACGGCCTCGAGAGTTAGCTTTCGCGCCGCAGCTCCAAGCCACGTACCTCAGCCGAAGCCATGCAGCTACTCGAACAACGCCTGATCTTCTCGGCCACGGACCTCTCCAACTTCCTGGCCTGTCCGCACCTCAGTCTGCTGGACCGGCGGACCGCGGAGGGCGGGCCGAGGCCGCGCGTGTTCGACGACCCGGGCCTCGAGGTGCTGCGCCGGCGAGGCCAGGAACACGAGGCCGCCTACCTCGCCCGGCTCCAGGCGCGCGCGGATCTGCGTGTCGTGCGGATCGACGAGCTCCGGGACGAGGAGTCGTACGAGAAGCGTCGCGCGGACCGGGTCGCAGCTACGCTGGAGGCGATGCACGACGGCGCGGACGTGATCTACCAGGGCGCGCTGTTCGACGGGACGTGGATCGGGTACCCGGACTTCCTGGAGCGCGTCGATCGGCCGAGCCGGCTCGGCGACTGGTCGTACGAGGTGGTCGACACGAAGCTGGCGCGCGAGGCGAAGGGTGGCGCGCTGCTCCAGGTGCTGCTGTACGTCGATCTGCTCGCGGGCGTGCAGGGCAGCGCGCCGGAGAACGTGAAGCTGGCGCTGGGCGGGCCGGAGGCGAGGATCGAGACGTTCCGGGTCGCCGACTATGCGGCGTATTTCCGGTCGGTGAAGGCACGGTTCCTCCGGTTCATGACGGAGGCGTCGCGCGAGCTGCCGGTGGCGGTGGACCCGGTCGGACACTGCGACATCTGCAGGTGGTCGCTCCACTGCGACGACGAGCGGCGCGACCGCGATCACCTGTCGCTCGTCGCGGGGATCACGCGGTCGCAGCGGCGGGCACTCGTGGAACGCGGTACGGAGACGGTCGAGCGGCTGGCGGTGCTGTCGCTCCCGCCGGCACCGCCGATCGACGGCATCGGCGCGCACGCGCTCGAGCGGATCCGCGAGCAGGCGCGGATCCAGGTCGCGGGGCGGCGAGCGGAGCGGATCGTCCACGAGCTGCTGCGGCCGGTCGTGGCGGGGCAGGGACTCGCGGCGCTGCCCGAACCCACCGCGGCCGACCTGTTCCTCGACTTCGAGGGCGACCCGTACGCACTGACCGACGGCCTCGAGTACCTGCTCGGGTTCGTCGATCGCACGGGCGAGTACACCGGCTGGTGGGCGTTCACGCGCGAGCAGGAGCGCGCGGCGTTCGAGCGGTTCATCGACCTCGTGATGCAGCGGCTCGAGGCGGAGCCGGGCATGCACATCTACCACTACGGCGCGTACGAGCGCACCGCGCTCACGCGGCTCATGGGCCGGTATGCGACGCGCGAGGAGGAGGTCGACCGGCTGCTGCGCGGCGAGGTGCTGGTGGACCTGCACCGGGTGGTGAGGCAGGGACTGCGCGCGTCGGTCGAGAGCTACTCGATCAAGCGGCTCGAGCCGCTGTACGGCTTCACCCGC
>DATLFI010000007.1:0-11048 GCA_035524895.1 Thermoanaerobaculia bacterium
GAAGTAGGGGATGGGGTAGCCCTCGCGCGCCTGCACCGAGGCGGAGAGGTTGAAGCCCCAGGGACGGTCCGGAGCCACCTGGTACATGCCGGTGAGGTTGGAGGTCCAGGTGGACTGCAGGAACCGCTCGCCCTTGCCCGAGCCGGCCGACGCGGTGAGGTAGAGATCGCCGTCGCGATCGCCGCCGCCGGTCGAGCGGTTGGGATTGGAATTGTCGAGGTAGTCCTGCGGCACGTCCCACTCGGCGTCGCCGTAGTTGACGTACCCGCGGAGCATCCACCGGTTGGCGAGGCGCTTGGTGAAGGTCACCGACGCACCGAGGTAGTCGCGCTCGCGGCTGCCGTTGAGCAGCAGCGAGCCGCCGGTGTTGGCCAGCCCCGGACGCCGCACGAAGAGGTCCCGACAGAAGCTCTGCGCCGGTCCGCCGGAGAGGTTGCTCGCCGGAATGTCGCCGCAGAACGTGCTGTCGAAGACGTAGTCGCTGGCCCTCAGTGTGCGGACCACGCCGCCGTCGTCGACCAGGGTGCGGCCCTCGAGGATGTCGTCGATGTGACGCGCGGTGACGGTGAGCCCGACGACGAACTCCGGCAGCAGCGCGTGCTCCAGGTTGAGCACCAGCTCGGTGGTCATCGGCGGGTCGAGACCGGGGTCGGTGACGTCCGGGTCGACCAGCGACGCCGGGCTGGCCGGGTTGAAGCCGTTGGCGAAGGCCACGGCGCCCGGGTCGTTGAACTCGGAGCCGTCGCCGGTGTAGGGCCCGTTGTTGAAGGGCGTGACGAAGTAGGCGTAGGCCGAGCCTGCTGGGTTGGTCCGGCCGACGGTGCCGGTCGCCAGCTGGTCCGCGAACTGCGCGAGGCTGGCGCGGATCAGGGTCTCACGGTTGGCGCCCAGCGCGTAGGTGAAGCCGACGCGCGGAGCGATGCTCTCGTAGGTGAAGTCCTTGCCTGCGCCCGGGTATTCGAGCGCCGGCAGCACGTTCGGCACCATCGAGTTGGCGGCGACGGTGAAGGCCTCGTTGACGCCCGACTGGTCGTCGAAGCGCAGACCGAGGTTGATCGTGAACTTGCCGAAGGAGATGGTGTCCTGGGCCCACAGCGAGAAGTACTCCACGACCACTGGCGTGGATATACCGCGCTTGGCGACCACGAAGCTGGTGGCCCCGGAGTTGAACGTGAAGATGTTGCGGCCCGGCCAGGTGAAGTCCGAGGACGTCTCGTAGGTCCGGAAGCGGCCGCCCACCTTCAGCTCGTGCGAGGCGGTGCCGGTGTTGAAGAAGTAGGAGGCGTCGGCCTTGAACTCGTCGTTCGGACCGGTGGCGCTGCCCGACAGGAAGTTGTCCTGCCACACCCCGTTGGTTCCGCGCCAGGACTCGGGAGCGCTCGGTCCCAGGCCGCCCTTGGCGCCGAGCTGGAAGCCGAAGTCGCCCAGCGAGTAGGTGCCGGTGAAGAACAGGTTCGAGGAGAACACGTGGGTGTCCTCGAAGCGGGCGATCGCCGACGGGCCACGCTGGTTCCAGGTGGTGATGTCGGGCCGGGTGATGCTGGCGTTGCGCCCGAACTTCAGCTTGTCGCCGTTGTTCCAGGAGCCGACCGCCGAGTTCGACTGGGTGAACTGGGCGTTGACCTTGAGCGAGGTGTTCTCGAGGATGGTGTCGTCGGCGGTGCCGGAGGCGGCATTCTGCTGGACGTCGTTCTGACCCCAGGAGCCCCACAGCCACAGGCGGTCGTGTACGGCCGCACCGCCTGCCTCGAAGCCGATGTCCTCGATCTCGCGGATCGTGGCACCGGCGTAGATGCGGGAGGCGGGCGTTCCCTGGGGCGCATCGCCACGCAGGAACTGATCCAGGCAGTTCGAGCACAGGCTCGAGTTGCCCAGGGCGTCGGCGCTGACATTGGGCTGCGACTGCTTCATCGCGCTGCCGAAGTAGCCTCCGGCCTTGGTGTTGTAGAAGCGACCCGAGCCGCGGAACTCGTTGCTACCGCGCTTGGTTACCAGGTTCACCGATACGCCGGCCGAGTTCTTCGAAACGTCGGTGCCGCCAGTCGAGAACTGCATCTCGGCGAACTGGTCGAAGTCGTAGTAGGTGGAGGAGGCGCCGATCGCGCGCATGTCGGTGATCTGCACGCCGTCCATCAGGAAGTCGTTCTCGTCGGAGGCAACTCCCTGGGCGCGGAACACCGACTGCTGGCCCGACTCGTTGCCGCCGACGTTGACGCGGTCGACCAGGACGCCCGGCGTCTGGCCGAGAATCGCCCACGGGTCGCGCGCGGTCGGGATCTTCTCCAACTCGACCTGCGACACGGTGGTGCCCTGCTGGAGCTTGCGCTCGTCGAGCAGCGGGCTCTCTGAGGTCACGGTGATGGTCTCTTCGACCGCCGGAGTGAGCGTCAGGGGGACCGTGGTGTTGCGGTTCACGCTGACCGTGATGCCCGGGTACTCGACGCCGCCGAAGCCTTCGAGCTCGGCCTCGAGCCGGTACTGCCCAGGATCGAGCGCCAGGAACCGGAACTGACCCTGCTGGTCGGTGATCTGCGTCTTTTCCGCTCCGACGCCGGTCAAGGTCACGGTGACGCCGGGAAGCACCTGGCCGCCGCTGTCGGCGACCGTGCCGAAGAGGTTGCCCGTCGGCGCCTGCGCCACGAGCGCCACGGAGCCGAAGGTCAGGGCGAGGGCGAGGGCGAACGTCGCCCAGTGCGCCCGAGCCGAGTGGTTGAGGACTCTTCTCATCTCTCCTCCTTGTCGTGTCCCTCGGAGTCGCGCTGCCAGTTCGGGCTGCCACATCCGGGGAACGAGGTGTGGTTCGAGTCCTCGCTAGTCCACGAGTCGTGCCAGGGATGTTCGAGACGAGGTTTCGCGCGGAATAGGAGCTTGCGCGGAGTCGTGGCTGTGCAGAGCCTGGTTGGCAGACGTATTGGACCGGATCGTGCTAGCAGGCATTCAATCGGCCGGAGGGTCGCGGGTGTTGCGACGACCGAGCTGGGACCGGGAACGGCGCGGAGTCCGTGTCGAAGCCGGGCCCCGACCTCGCATCGGGACCTGGAGCGGGTGCACCTCGAGCGTGGGTGGAGGAATGGTGGAGAAAGGCGAGAGTCTGTGGCGACCACTGGCGACGACGGCCGGGACCCGCGCTCGGGTCCAATCCGATGGAGTGGAGCCTTCAGACGCCTGGATGGATGACCTATGCCCGCGTTCACCCACCGGCGACTAAACATCGGTCCTCGAACCGCGTACGAGTTAGCCCGGAGTGGGTCTGCGCACGCGTCCCGAGAACCGGCTGGAACCGTAGGGCGCTATTGGTGTTGTACGGGCAGGAAGCAATCGGTGCGGCCGTGGACGAAACCGCGGCCGGGCAGGCGTTTCGGCCGCTCCACGTGCAGCCCACCATGGCCGGATACCGCGTTCGCGGCAGTGTGCACCAGCGGCCCTGCACGTCGTTTCGGAGCAGCTCGTGTAACCGGGCGGCGCGATCCGCGTCTTGGAACGATGAGGAGAACCATCGCCCGGCACCTTCTTCCTGGGAGTTCATCACATGGCAGGAGTCAGCTCGCAGAAGAGTCCGCTCTCTCTCATCTCGACCGCCCGTGACGCTCGGTGGCGGGAGCGAACAGCGTGGTTCCGCGGCGAACGGGGCGGCGGTGCCGACCCTGGCGGGGGTCACGATCCCGGCACCAGCGGACTTCCCGAGACACGAGCCGGGAAGCGCCCGGTGAAGGTTCTCTTCGACGACTTCGAGTTCCGAGTCGACAGCGGCGAGCTTCGGCGCGCCGATGAGGTGGTGCGCATCCAGCCGCAGCCGGCGCGAGTGCTAGAGGCGCTGGCCAGGCGGGCGGGCGAGGTCGTGACTCGACAGGAGCTCCAAGAGCTGGTCTGGGGGGAGGAGACCCACGTCGACTTCGAGGAAGGTCTCAATTACTGCATCAAGCAGCTCCGCCGGGCCCTGGCCGACCACGCGACGGATCCCAAGTTCATCGAGACCGTGCCTCGCAGGGGCTATCGATTCTTGCCGGAGGTTCGGGTCGGCCGCTGCGAGCCTCACGTGTCGCTCGAGCTCGACTCGCCGCGGAACTGGCGACCGATGGCCGCCGTGCCTCGCCTGTTCGTGGCGCCGTTGGTGGAGATTGGCCGCTCCCTGCCGTTCGAGGGGCTCGGTCGTACTTTGACCGAGGAGCTGGTCAGCGCGCTCCACGAACATGCGTCGCCGGAGCTGTGCGTGTTGGTGCGGTCCGCCCAAACCGTAGGCGATCTGCCCCGGGATGGGGACGCCGATCTGTTGCTCGAGGGCACCGTGCGTGCCGACAACGGGCCGGTCGAGGTCAGCGTGCGATTGATCGAGCTCGAGCACCAGCAGCAACTCTGGGCCAAGCGCTACCGGGTCGAACCCCTGGAGGGGTCGAACGCTGGCGCCAGCTGGGACCAGGCGGTGGCTCGCACCATCGTCGGCGACGTGGCCGAGCGGCTCGGTCGCGCGCGGGAAGACGCTCGCGCCTGACCGGCGCGCAATCGCAGCGCGCGTGCCGCTACCGCGCCGTGAAGCGGCCGCCCGAGGCTGCAAGGCTCAGGAGGAGCGGCGATGGCCGCCAGTGATCCCCTCCGAGGCGGTCGGAGTACTCGCGCACTCGATCGGCGACGCTTGCCAGTCCTTGTTCGTCGGCCCAGAACATCGGGCCTCCGCGGTAGACCGGCCAGCCGTACCCGTTGACCCAAACCACGTCGATGTCACTGGCGCGGATCGCGATCTTCTCGTCGAGAATCTTGGCGCCTTCGTTGACCATCGGGTAGAGGCAGCGCTCGAGGATCTCTTGGTCGGAAACCGCATGTCGTGCGACGCCCTGCTCGTGGGCCAGCTCCTCGATGATCGTCTCGACCTCGGGGTCGGGGGCCGAGGCCCGGGTCTCGGAGTCGTAGAGGTAGAAGCCCTTGCCGCTCTTCTGCCCCAGGCGCCCGCGTTCGCACAGGATCTCGCGGAGCGTGCTGCTCGTCGAAGTCTCGCGCTTCCAGCCGATGTCGAGGCCGGCGAGGTCGCTCATCGCGAAGGGTCCCATCGGCAGCCCGAAGTCGTACAGCACGCGATCGACCTGCCAGGGAGTGGCCCCTTCGAGCAGCAGCCGGTTGGCCTCGATGCCGCGTTGGAAGAGCATGCGGTTGCCGACGAATCCGGGACAGACTCCGACCACGACGGCGACCTTGCCGATGCGGCGCGCGACCTCGAGGCACGTCGCGACCACGTCCTGCGCGGTCTTGGCCCCTCGAACCATCTCCAGCAGGCGCATGACGTTGGCCGGGCTGAAGAAGTGCAGGCCGAGCACGTCTTCCGGCCGGCTGGTGGCGGACGCGATGGCGTCGACGTCGAGGTACGACGTGTTGGTCGCGAGGATAGCGCCTGGCTTGCACAGGCCGTCGAGCCGCCGGAACACCTCCTGTTTGAGCGCCATGTCCTCGAACACGGCCTCGATCACGAGGTCGCAGTCGCCGAGCGCCCCGTAGTCGAGGTTGCCGTGGAGCTGCGCCATCCGCTGCTCGACCTCGGCAGCAGTGATGCGTCCGCTCTTGGCGGTGCGCTCGTAGTTCTTGCGCACGACTCCCAGCCCGCGGTCGAGCGCCGCCTGGTCGCGCTCGACGATGGTCACCGGAATGCCAGCGGACGCGAAGTTCATTGCGATGCCGCCGCCCATGGTCCCCGCACCGAGCACGCCCACCCTGGCGATCTTGCGCTTGGGCACGTCGGGACCGATGTCGGGGACCTTGGCCGCCTCGCGCTCGGCGAAGAAGTAGTAGCGCTGAGCTCGCGACTGCTCGCCCTGCATCAGCTCGGCGAAGAGCTCGCGCTCGCGGCGTAGGCCGTCGTCGAAAGGCAGGTTCACCGCTGCCTCGATGCAACGGATGTTGTACTCCGGTGCGAGGAAGCCTCGGCTCTTGCGCGCGATCCGGCGTCGAAACTCGTCGAACAGCTCGGGCCTGGCGCGAGCCTCGCGAAGCTTGTCGTCGCGATCGCGGATCCTCGTGAGCGGACGGCCTTCGGCGACCACTCGGCGCGCGAGCTCGACCGCCGCTCCGATCAAGTCGTCGGTTTCCACGACCTCGTCGACGAGCCCGTGCTCCAGTGCCTGGCGGGCACCGATGGGCTCGCCCCCGGTGACCATCTCGAGCGCCATGTCGACGCCCACCACGCGCGGCAGCCGTTGGGTACCGCCGGCGCCCGGAAGCAAGCCGAGCTTGACCTCCGGAAGCCCGAAGCGTGCGGTGGGAACGGCGACCCGGTAGTGGCACACCAGCGCCACCTCGAGACCGCCGCCGAGCGCCGTGCCATGGATCGCGGCGACCACCGGCTTGTCGGATGCTTCGATGGCGTCGAGCGTGTCCCACAGCGAGGGCGACTGCGGTGGCTTGCCGAACTCGGTGATGTCGGCACCGGCGATGAAGGTGCGTCCCCGGCAGCCGAGCACGATCGCGCGCACTCGAGGGTCGGCGGCGGCGCGACGAACGCCTTCCAGCAAGCCCTCGCGGACGTGCTGGCTCAGTGCGTTGACCGGCGGGTTGTCGACCAGCAGCACTCCGATGTCTTGACGGGCCTCGAGCTCCACCGAGCGCGTGATCGCAGTCATGCTCACTCCTCGAAGTTGCGGTGTGGCGGCCGGGCCGGAGGCGGCTCCGACTCGTTCGTTCACTCGCGTGGGGGCTGTTTCAGAAGGTGATCGAGCTTCGCGCGCTGGTCGATGGTCATCTCGACGAAGGCGACGCCGATGTCGTAGGAAGGCGGCGCGCCGGCTTCTTCGGCACTGTGGTGCTGCACGTCGCGCACCTCGACGGTCGTGGCGAGCTGCCCCTCCGGAGCGGGGAACCGGATCTTCAGCCGCTCTCCGATCTCGGGGCACCGACTGCAGCGGATCAGCAGGCCGCCGGCGCTGGCGCGAAGAATCTCGCAGGGATGGTCCACCGCAACGTCTAGCGCCTGCTGCGATGGCACGAAACGGGCGAAGATGCGATCCGGCGAGGACACGAGTCCGCTCTTTCTCGCGAAGTCCAGGATCTGGCGAGCTTTCGCCGACAGCGTGTCGCCGAACTCGATGCCGGCGCGGTAGCGCGGTCGCCGCTCTCCGGATTCGCGGGGCGCCATCGCAACCAGGCGGCACCAGCTGACGAGCCCCGTGACGTCCATCTGGTCTTGTCCGGCGTGTACCCGGACCGTGTAGGTCTCGCCGACCTTGAGCCATGCGTCGGTCTCGATCGCCAAGCCGTTGACGCTCAAGTCGAGCACCTGGGCTCGGTCGTCGCCACGCAGGTGACCGGTCAGGTCATGGACCTCGTGACGGGTGTGGCGGCGGCGTTCGCTGGGATGCGACATGGGAGAGACGGAATTGCGGCCGGTCGTGGCCTTTCACGACGAGCTGCCGGCGGACGAGCCCAGAGCGGCCGCGGCGAGCGGGTTGGTGGAGTCTATCGCGGCGCGGACGGTCGAGTGCCGCCTCGAAGGTATGCGTTAGACTCGATTGGAGGTAGCCGGCCAGCGCCGATCCTACCTTGGCCGTTGGGCCGTGGGCCTGGGCTGGTGCTTCGAGTCGTTGCGTTTGGCGCTGAACCGTCGGAGAGCCGAGACCTCGCGACGGCGGCAGATCGGCGGGGGCCTTCCGGGCGTCGAACAAAACATGGAGATTTGAATGCGCAGGCGCCACGCTACTACGGTCCAGCTCGGTCCCACGACGCCCGAGATCTTCTTCGACCGCCGCCAGTTCGTTTCCGCGCTCGGGCTCGGGCTCTTTGCCGCCGCGTCGGCCAACTGCCAGAGCACGGAGAAGTCGGCGAAGCGGAGCCCTCTCGATCTTCCGTTCGAGCGGCCCGATGTCTTTCCGGCGAAGCGGAACGAGAAGGTCGTGCTACCGGCAGGTCTGCCGACCCAGCTGACCGATCGACTGGTGGCCGCGACCCACAACAACTTCTACGAGTTCCTCCCGGGGCGAGGCGGTCCGGCCTGGGAGCACACGGAGAAGTTCGAGGTCGTGCCCTGGCAGGTCGAGGTCGTGGGAGAGTGCGCCAAGCCGCGCACCTTCGACCTCGACGATCTGTTCGCCTTCCCCCACGAAGAGCGGCTCTATCACTTCCGTTGCGTCGAGCGGTGGGCCATGAACGTGCCGTGGTCGGGCTTCCAGCTCTCGAGGCTCCTCGAGGCCGTCGAGCCGACCTCCAACGCCAAGTACGTGCGTTTCCTCTCCGCGAACAAGCCGGAACAGATGCCGGGCATCCGGGAGGCGCACTGGTACCCGTGGCCCTACTTCGAGGGGCTCCGCCTGGACGAAGCGATGAACGAGCTGGCCTTCGTTGCCACCGGGATCTACGGAGCGCCCCTGCCGAAGCAGCACGGCGCACCCGTGCGCATCGTGGTGCCTTGGAAGTACGGCTACAAGAACCCGAAGTCGATCGTGCGCATCGAGCTGGCGCGCGAGGAGCCCAAGATCTTCTGGCAGGTGCAGCAGCACGAGTACGGTTTCTTGTCGAACGTCAACCCGTTCATTCCGCACCCGCGCTGGAGCCAGGCGGAGTCGTTCTGGCTCGGCTCGCAGGAGAAGTTCGAGACGCCGATCTTCAACGGCTACGCCGAGCAGGTGGCGCACCTCTACCCGGACGAGCCGCGCACCCTGCAACGACCGTTGCAACCGGGTCAGATCGCCAGGTAGGGTCCTGCCGCTTCGGGCGGAGTGATCGTCGCGACGGCACTGTCGAGGAACGCGACGAGCGCGTCGACGACCGCGTCGTGCCGATCGAGGAACGGCCAGTGTCCGGCGCCGTCGATCGCGATCGACGGTACGCCGGCATCGCGCAGCAGCGCGAGAGAGCGTGCGCCGGTGCCTCGCGGGCTGCCGTGCAGGTACAGCTTGGGGAGAGTGAGCGCGGCGAGCCGCTGCGCGAGATCCTCCCGCTGCGAGACCTCGACCAGCTCGCCGGAATGGCGATGGTAGGCGCGCGGGTCGCAGAGCCGACAGCTGACGAAGTAGCTGCGCAGCGCCAGGTCGCGCGCGCCGTCCTGGTAGAGGCGCTCGAGAAGGCGTTCGTAGCCGTTCGCGAGGAACGCGCCTCTCTCTTGCGCCGCCACCGGTCCGGAAAACGTGCAGTCGGGTGGCGACAGGTTGCCCTCGACGTCCGCGAAGGCGCGCAGTTGTGCGTGGTGCGGTCCGGGCAGCTCGAGCAAGAGCTGGGCGACCACGCCGCCCATCGAATGGCCGAGCACGACGACAGGCGATTCCAGTGGGAGCAGCCAGCCGGCGAGCAGCTCGGCACATGCCGTAAGGGAGCGCGGGTCGTGGTCCCAAGGGCTCGCGCCGTAGCCCGGGAGGTCGACCGCGACGCGACAGAACGCCTCCAGCTTCTCCTCCTCGAGGAGGCCTTCGAAGCACAGGCCGGACTCTCCCAGTCCATGCACGAACAGGAGAGTGCCGAGGGGCGCCCCCTTCGAGAGGCTCTCGCGGTAGGCCAGACCGTCGCGGAACCGGCGCCTCATATCGCCGCCGTGTCCGCGGTCGGCTTGGCCGCCGCGTCCGCGGTCGGCTGGGAAGCCGCGCCGGCTCGAGGCAATACGCGGACGACCACCACGGTGATGTCGTCGAACTGCTCGGTGTCGCCCTTGAAGGTCCAGACATCAGAGAGCAGGGCCTCGCGGATAGCGCGCGCGTCCTTGCTGTCGGCGACGCGGTGGAAACGACGCACCAGCCGCTCGTCGCCGTACAGGTCGCCGCGCTGGTCGAGCGCCTCGATCAGCCCGTCGGTGTAGAAGAGGAAGACATCGCCCTCGTCGAAGCAGACCTCGCGCTCGCTGTAGGTGGCCTCGAGCCGGGTGCCGAGCGGAGGTGCCTCGATCGCTACTTCCTCGACCCGGTCGAGACGGCGGCGGAAGTGGAGGGGCGGAGGGTGGCCAGCGCTCGCCAGCACCAGGCGACCGGCGGGTCGGTCGAAGACCGCGTAGACCAGAGTGATGAACATGCGCCGCGCGGTGGTGAGTCGCACCATACGGTCGAGCTTGTCGAAGAGATCGCGCGGGCTCGGTCGCTCGGGGTGGAGCAGGTACAGGCAGCTGCGGATTCCCGAGAGCAGCAGCCCGCTGGCAACGCCGTGGCCGGCAACGTCGCCGACCACGATCGCGAAGCGGTCCGTCTCCTGGTCGAAGTACTCGTAGTAGTCGCCGCCGACCTCCGCCGCGGGTAGCGACACCGCCGAGATGTCGAGCCCGGGGATTCGCGGATCGTGTCGCGGCAGCATGCTGAGCTGGATCTGGCGGGCCGAGGCCAGCTCCTCGCGCATGCGCTGGCGCTCCCGCCGCCGACTGGTCTCGACGCGGTACTGTCGCAGGAAGCCGGAACGGGCCCGCATGGTGGAGACGCGGATGAAGTAGAGGCTGACCAACGCGACAGCCGTCTGCACCACGGCGCGCGTGTCGAGCAGAGGCGGTCGCGGGTCGAGCAGGAGGTGCGCCGGCACCAGGGTGCCTGCCCAAATCAGTGCGATCAGCAGCAGTGCCCACGGCAGCGCCAGTCGGAAGCCGAGCGCCAGCAGGGGCGCGAGAATGCCGGCTATCTGGAGACCGAGGTGCCAGGTCGGCGCCTGCGCAACCAGCAACCCCCACAGCGCCAGGTAGAGCACGAGCACCGCCAAGGCAGAGAACCGCCGGAGCCAGCCCTCGTCCTCGGCCATGTAGACGCCGCGGGCGAGCGCTATGGTCGCTATGGGTGCCACGAGCTTCGGCCAGTCGGACGCGAACAGGTAGGCCAACAGCGCGACGAAGCCCAGGGCTCCCGCTCCGGCGGCGATCAGCTTGAGCCACTCCCAGTTGACGCCGTCGAGCCGGCGACGTGCGGCGTCGCCTTCGGGCAGGTGGACGAGGTCTTCGATCGCGGGAGCGTTCACGGTAGATAGGACTCGGCAGGAATCTCGAAGTTCCGGTTACCGCGGTGCCACACGCCGCGGCGGGCGCCCCGAAACACCGGCAGATACTGGCTCGACGTTGTCATTCTCTCAGGTCGCGGCTGGGGGTGGCTGGCGTGAGAGGCCTCGTAGGAAGCGGT
>DATLFI010000008.1:0-6471 GCA_035524895.1 Thermoanaerobaculia bacterium
AGTTCCTGCGCCATCCCCGGCGCGAGGCCACGAAGGACGACTTCGTGGCCTCGATCGCCACCTCGTCGCCGGAGGACCCGCTGGTGTTCCGTCTGCGCCGCCGCCTGGGCCGTCTGTTGGGTGCGGCTCGCCGTGGTGCGCAGGGAGCTCGAGCATGACCAGCCTGGCCTCCACCACAGTCGCGCTCCTGAGCTGGAACGGCCGCAGTCACCTCGAGTCATGCCTCGAGGCGCTGGACCGGCAGCTCGATCCCGGTGTTGCCTGGGAGGTCGCGGTGCTCGACAACGGCTCGAGCGACGGAACCTCGGAGTGGCTCGCGCGCGAGTGGCCCGCCGAGCGGCGCCTCGGGGCCTCCCGCACCGGGCGTCTGCGCACTTTGCGCAGCGAGTCCAACCTCGGATTCTGCGCCGGTAACAACCTGCTGGTCGATGCCACCGAGGCCGATGCCGTCGTGCTCCTCAACAACGACACCAGGCCAGAGCCCGATTGGCTCGGCAGTCTGGTGGGCGCGTTGGGCGGAGCTGCCGCGGATGTCGCCGCGGTCTCTGGCCTGATCGTCGATTGGGAGGGCGAGAGGCTCGACTTCGCGGAAGGCTCGATGACGTTCGATGGCCACGCCTTCCAGCGTCACTACCACCGGCCGCTGGGCGAGGTGGCCCTTCCCCCCGAAGGCTGCGAGCTGCTCTTCGCCTGTGGCGGCAACATGGCGGTGCGACGGCGGAGCTTCCTCGAGGCCGGGCGCTTCGACGAACGCTACTTCGCCTACCTGGAAGACGTCGATCTCGGCTGGCGGCTCTGGTCGGGCGGCGAGCGGATCGTGCTGTCGAAGGGGGCACGCGTCCACCACCGCTCGATGGCGACCAGCGAGATGCTCGGCACGTGGAACCGCGGCTACCTGTTCGAGCGCAACGCCTTCCTCACCGCGTACAAGAACTACGATCCCCAGCTGTGGCCGCAGCTCATGCCCGCGGTGCTGTTGACGCTGCTCGCGCGCACGCAGGCGATGCTGGTGCGGAACAACCCCGGCGGCGGGCTGCTCGAGATCGATCCCTACGATCCGCCTCCGCCCAGCGCGGAGACCGATGTGCCGTCCCGGCTCGGAGCACCGCGCGGGCGCGGCTTGCTCGGCGGGTTTCGGGGCGCTCTGCGGGGAGCGCGGCGCCGCGCGGCGGCGTGGCTCGAGCCAGGCCCGCGAGCCGGCACTGTCCGTCTCGACGACCCGCGTTCGCTGGCACAGCTCCAGGCGGTCAGCAACCTGCTGGGCGGTCTGGGGCCCGCCGCCGCGGCGCGCGAGCGGGTGCAGGCTCGCCGCCGGCGTGCCGACGCTGAGATCTTCGCGCGCTTTCCGCTCCTGCTGGTACCCACGTATCCGGGCGACGAGGCCCTGTTCGCCGACCCGGGATTTCGCTCGTGGCTGCCGGCCGGGCTGGCGGTCGAAGAGCGGACTCTCGCCGAGCTGATGTGCCTGGAGACCGGCGAGTGAAGCGTGGCTCCCAGGTCGGGACGCGCCGCGTCGCGCTGGTGCGGCGGCGGATCGGCGCTGGCGCGGACCGGGCGCTGTGAGCGAGCCGGTTTTCTCGGTGGTGGTGCCGACCTTCGACCGCCGCGACGTGTTGGAGGAAGTGCTCGCCGCGGTCGAGGCCCAGGAGGGTGCACCGGAGCTCGAGCTCCTGGTGGTGAACGACGGCTCGACCGATGGCACCGCCGAGCTCCTGGACCGGCGGCGCTTCCGTGTGCCGGCGCGAGTGCTCCATCAGGAGAACCTCGGGCCGGCGGCGGCCCGCAACCACGGAGTGTCGCTGGCACGAGGCCGGTTCGTGGCCTTTCTCGGGGACGACACCGTCCCATCCAGGGGATGGCTGCGCGCGCACCACGAGACCCTACTGGGGTCTCCGGCGGAGGCAGCACGACGGCGGGGCGACTGGGTCGGTGTCATCGGCTACACCCGCTGGCACCCGCGCATGCGCCTCGATCCTTTCCTGCGTTACATCAACGAGCACGGTCTGCAGTTCGGCTACGCGCTGATCGACGATCCCGAGGACGTGCCCTTCAACTTCTTCTATACCTCGAACCTCTCGCTCGACCGCGAGGCGCTCGTGGTCGAGCCCTTCGATCTCGGCTTCCCTTACGCTGCGTGGGAGGACATCGAGGCGAGCTATCGCCTGAAGAAACGCGGATTCCGGCTGCTCTACCAGGCAGGTGCGGTGGTGGACCACGACCACCCGACGAGCCTCGCGCGGTTCTGCGGGCGCCAGGAGCGGGTCGGCTACTCGGCGGTGGTCTTCTACCGCCGTCACCCCGAGCTCGGCGCATTCCTGGGGTTGGGGCCCGAGGGTCCGCCGCCCTTGCCGAGCACGGGCCGCCAGCGGCTGCAGGAGTCGGTGGCTCGCGCCTTGCAAAAGCTTCGCGTACCGGTGGCGACGCCACGCCTCTGGGAGGCAGTGCTCCGGTACCACTACATCGCCGGCCTGCGGCGGGGGTGGTCGGAGGGCGTTGCGGCTCGCTGACGAAGGGGCGGCATCGGCGGCTGTCCGGACCACCGGCTGACCCAAGTCGAAGAATCGCGGAGGCTCCCATGAACATCTACCCGAACGGTCGCCGAACGATCTCGCTCGCGGCCTACTTGCTCGGGGCTGTCGTGTGCCTGCTCGGCCACTCCTCGCCGGCTTCCGCCGGCGCCGGCTCGACGAGCGTCGCGGCTTCCTACCGAGTTGGTGTAGCGCCGGCGCGGCCGAGCGCCGAGTTCGGGCTGGCGGTCTTCGATCGCCAGCTCTCGCGCACTGTCTCCTCTCGCGGCTACCATCGGTCGTACCCCTACCGGCCCCACTACCGGTACTACCCCTACTATCGTCCCTACTACCGCTGGCCCTACTACGCGCGTCCCTTCGGGTATTACGGCGCCTGGGGCTACCCGGCGTACTACGGCGGGTACTACCGGGATGAGTTGGCGCCGGACGCCGGCGCGCTCGATCTCAACATCAAGCCGAAGCGGGCAGAGGTGTGGGTCGACCGCGAGTACCTCGGCGTGGTCGACTCGTACGACGGGTTCCCGCGGTATCTCTGGCTACGCGAGGGCAAGCACCGACTGGTGGTATACCTCGAGGGATACGAGACGTTCGCGCGCGAGGTCACGGTGCGCCCTGGCGAGGTCCTGGGGATTCGCTACAAACTGCGCGAAGGCGTCGCCAAGAAGCCCGAAGAGCTCTTTGCCGACGTCGCGCCAGAACGACAGGACTCGGAACGCCAGGATCGCGCCGCCGCCCGTGCCGCCCGTGCGGAGCCTACCGAGCCTGCCGAACGACCGCGCTCGCCGGGACGTACAGAGCCCCCACAGCGCGCCGAGCCCCGCCCGCGAGACGACTGGCGCGATCGCTCCAGCTCCAGCTCCAGGTCGAGCCGCGTGGAGTCGGACCAGCGCGCCGAGCCGGGCCGGTTGCGTCTCGTGGTCACGCCGTCGGATGCCGTGGTGTATCTGGATGGCCGACTACTCGGTTCCGGCGACGACCTGAGCCGGCTCCACTCGGATTTGCTGGTCGATGCGGGCAGCCACAGGATCGAGGTGATGCGGCCAGGTCATCGCACCTGGCAGCGCGAGATCGTGGTCGAGGAGGGGGAGGAGCTCGTGGTGCGCGCCGAGCTAGAGCCCGAGCGCTGAGGAAGCGGTTCGCTCGGCGGCGTGCGGGAGCGCTATCGCGCCGGCTCCTCCGCCTCTATCACCCTGCGCTCGTGCTTGAGCAGCCAGTCCTTCTTCTTCGGACCGGCGATATAGGTTCCGACGCCGGCCTTCTGGGGCACGATCCGGTGGCAGGGCACCAGGATCGGAAGCGGGTTCGCGGTAAGGATCGCGCGAGCAGCCCGGTAGGCGCTGCCGCGTCCGGCGGCCGCCGCGATTCGGCGGTAGGTGCGCGTCGTGCCGTACGGCACTTTCGCGGCCTCTTCGAATACCCGCAGCGCGAACGGATCGAGCCCGGTCTCGTCGAGGTCGTAGGCGAGGTCCAGGTTCTTGCGCGCCCCCGCAAAGTACTCGGAGAGTCGACCGACGACCTCCTCGAGGAAGTCCGTCAGCTGCGCCTCACCGAGCGGCGTGAACCGAGAGCGGTGCCGACGCTCGGGTGCTATGACGACCCGCGTGATGGCTTCGCCGCGCACCTCGACACCCAGGCTGCCGAGCGGTGAAGGGATGAGGACGCATACCCTCTCGGTCTCCACCGTCGGCTCCGGCAGGGCGGAGCGCAAAGAGGCAGACAACAGATCGGCCATCGAGCTGCGAGTAGCGTAGCACGCTGGGCCGGGCCCGACCCTAAATTGGCCGGATTTCCGCGTCGCCGACCCGGCTCAGCGGGTGCCGTGCCCGGCCGGTTCGACCCGCAGGCCCAGCTCGGTCCACCGCCCACAGGCGAGGGCGACCGCTAGTTCCGCGTCGTCACGATAGACCCGACGCAAAATGCGCCGGTAGCGAATCCGGAAGGTGGTCGCGCCAGCAAGAGGGAACGGATCCACAGACAGCTTCCACATAGTGGAATGGATCGAGACCTCGCTGGGGGCCTCCGGACGCCTCAGGGTCCCCGTCAACGATCGGTGTGCGCCTGGCAGCTCGAGCTCGAACGGCGCGGTGAGCCCCATGCAGGAACGCAGCGAGAGGTCATCAGCCAAGCGTAGCCAGGGGTAGAGCTCCGTCACGAGCGCCAGCCTGCCGGGGTCCTCGCCGGTCAGCTCCTCACGGACCTGTCGGGCCGTGTCGGTCAGAGCAAGGAGATCCCGATCGGCGGCGGCGTCGCGGTGGAGCCACAGCGCGTGCTCGACGACCAGCAGGGCACACTCGGGATCGCTCCTTCGATAACGCTCGATTCCTCGCTCCCATAGCCTCCGCCGCTCTCGCGAAGGCACGCTACGAAAGTCCTGCGGGTTGCCCTCGGCGTCGATGCGAGGGGCGGAGTCGGTCTCGCGCCAGCCGTTGTCGTGGCGGCGGGTGGCGCGCAGCAGCAGCTCCCGCTGTGAAATGCCGGCAAGCGCGCGCCAGGAACCGAGCAGGTCAGCCGCCAGCGCCGCGTGGTCGTTCTGGGTGACCAGAAGCCAGTCTCCGCGATCGGTCGCCACGATCATGCGCGCGCCCCGGGCGTTCGATGCGAAAGCTGGTTAGACTGATCCTTCGCCGCTCTCGCCACACTTGCTTCGACGCTCTCTCTCCGCGGACGCATGACGGGACGATACCGGGACGAAGCCCTCGAGTACCACGCGCGCACCCCGCGCGGAAAGATCGAGGTCGTTCCGACCAAGCCGACCACCACGCAGCGCGACCTGTCCCTGGCGTACACGCCCGGCGTAGCGGAGCCTTGCCTCGAGATCGCGCGCGATCCGCTCCTTGCCTACAACTACACCGCGAAGGGGAACCTGGTCGCGGTGATCAGCAACGGCACCGCGGTGCTGGGTCTGGGCGACATCGGTGCCGCGGCGAGCAAGCCCGTGATGGAAGGCAAGGCAGTGCTGTTCAAGCGGTTCGCGGGAATCGACGTGTTCGACCTCGAGCTCGACACCCGCGATACCGACGAGCTGGTGCGCACGGTGCGCCTGCTCGAGCCGACTTTCGGCGGCATCAACCTGGAGGACATCGGGGCGCCCGAGTGCTTCGAGGTCGAGCAGCGCCTGCAGCGAGAGATGCGCATCCCGGTGTTCCACGACGACCAACACGGCACCGCGATCATCGCGGGCGCCGCGTTGCTCAACGCTCTAGATCTCGCCGGCAAGCGGCTGGAGCAGGCGCGCGTCGTGTTCTCTGGCGCCGGCGCTGCAGCTCTGGGCTGCATCCGGCTCTGGATCCACCTCGGGCTCGATCCACAGCGGCTGCTGCTGTGCGACCGCTTCGGCGTGGTCTATCGAGGCCGAGACCACGGGCTGGACGAGAACAAGCGCGAGTTCGCCGTCGATACCGCCCGCCGCACCCTCGCGGAGGCACTCGAGGGCGCCGACGTCCTGATCGGGCTCTCCATCGGTGGTGTGGTGACCGGCGACATGCTGCGCCCCATGGCGGCGGACCCGATCGTGTTCGCGCTCGCCAACCCCGACCCCGAGATCCCGTGGGACCAGGCGCGTGCCGCGCGCGAGGACGTGATCCTGGCGACGGGTCGCAGCGACTTCCCGAACCAAGTCAACAACGTGCTGGGATTCCCCTTCGTCTTTCGGGGGGCGCTCGACGTGCGCGCGACCGAGATCAACACCGAGATGAAGCTGGCCGCCTGCCGGGCGCTCGCGGAGCTCGCGCGCGACGACGTCCCGGACTCGGTGCTGCGAGCCTACGGGCTCGACCGGCTGCGGTTCGGACGCGACTACCTGATCCCCAAGCCGTTCGACCACCGCGTGCTGCTGCAGGTTCCGGCCGCCGTCGCGCGCGCCGCGATGGCGACCGGCGTGGCGCGGGTGGCGATCGAGGCCTTCGAGGCATACCAGCGCAAGCTCCATCGCCTGGTGTCGCGG
>DATLFI010000009.1:0-2312 GCA_035524895.1 Thermoanaerobaculia bacterium
GATGCGGTGCCATCGTGCAGGAGGCCCAACGCAGCCAGCGGCCGCAAACCCCCGCGCCCAAAGCGGTTGGGGCGGCGTGGGGCCGTCTGCGGTGTTGCGCTCGCGAAGCGTGTGACCCAGCATCGCCACCGCTCGCGCGCCTACGCCGAGCCGCCGGTAGAGCCGCTGCAGGCGAAGGACCTTCCCCGCGCACCGCATGAGCATCCGGCCCCACGGCGCTCCCAACGCAGCCCACGGGGGTTCCACCACGGGCTGCTAGGGGTCGATCTCGGCGCTCGAAGACAGGATGACGCCCGACAGCGGGTCGTACACCGCGACTACCAGCCGGTGCGGCTTGCGGCGCAGTCGCAGGTCGGTCTCGTAGTAGAAGACGTCTCCCGGCTGCGGCGGGCGCTTGCCCTCGATGTCGACCTGGTCGAGCGTGGTCTCGCTGCGGCTACCTACCTCGTCCATTACTACGGTACGCACCTCGAGCCGGTTGACCCAGGTCCCGCCGGTATCGACCAGGGTGATCTCGCCGATCGGGATCCCCACCTCGAGCGGCAGCCGCATCCTGCCGAGACCTGCCTTCTGCGGGCGACCGAAGCGGAGCTGCAAGGGCCGGGCGCTGGGCGGGTCGCCGAACAGCAGCGCGCTCTCCACCATCATGGTGACCTCGGCCTGGCGGGAGAGATCGACGAAGCCTTCGCGCGCGCGAACGGAGAGGCCAGGCTGCTTGATCCTCACCTCGATTCTGTGCGTGGCGTCGTTCTCCTCGCGGTCGGGAGTGAAACCGAGCCAATAGAACGTAGCCGTGTCGGCGATCACCTCGGCGAGCGCTCGGTCGCGCTCGGCGTTGATCAGCGCGCGCCCGCCGGTGCTCTCGGCCATGCTCTGCAGCGCGTAGTGCACGTGCTGCTCGCGGGCCGTCGCCGTGCCGCCGGCGGTCGCCGACGGGCTCTCGCCCAGCCGCACCAGCTCGGTGAAGCCCTGCGTGGCATCGGTGCCGATCTCCCGGTCCTGACCCGGTACGTCGACCGGATAGAGCGTGTAGCCGAGCAGGTTGGCGGTCGTGATGAGTGGATCGAGAAGGGGCTTGGTGTCGTAGATTGCATCGCCGACGTCTTCGACATTCGCTCCGAACTGATTGACGGTGTACTCGGCCGGCGAGTACGGCCAGCCGCCGGAGAGCACCAGCATCACCTTTCGCCCGCCCGGCGCAGAGAAGCTGCGAAGCGCTGAAGCGGCTGCGAGGACCGAGTTCTGCACCTGCTGTGTCAGGCGCATCGCGAACCCTCTTTCCACCGGATCGAGGCCGAGCCGAGTGGGCCGGTCCGGTAGCTCGCCGCCGACCGCCCGCACGCGCTCGATCTGGAGCAGCTCGAGATCGCGCCGGTTGCCGCGCTCGCTGTCGTTCTGGCGCAGCTCGGTCAGCCGTTGGTTGCCGAAGGCCGGACGAGCCTTCGCGCGCCGCAGCGCATCGCCCAGCGCCGCGCGATCCGCGGTCCACGAGGCGAGGAGCGCGAGCTCTTTGCCGTCGAACGCCACTACCGCGACGCGGTCGTCGGGTCGCAGCTCGGCGAAGGACTCCCCGAGACGATCGAGCACCCGGTCGCGGTCCTGCGCGATCGAGAAGAAGTCGTCGACGAACACCAGGTAGTGGGTGCGCAGGCGGCCCTGCTCCCCGACTGTGGGCACGGGCGCGGCCTCGCCCTCCGCTGAGGCGTGCGACGCGGACGGGGCCAGCGAGCCGTCGCGGATCTCGCTGAAGTACTCGATCGGCACCGGCTTGCCGTCGACCAGCAGCTCGAAGTCCGCCGCCGCGAGACCGGGGACGCGTCGCCCGTCGCGGTCGGTGACCACGACCTCGACGTTCACCACCCGCACCTCGATCACCTCGGCGAAGCCGGGGAGGGTCTGCTGGGCCGTCGCCGAGACCGGGTGCACCATCCAGAGCACGAGGATCCACGCGAGATAGGGGTCGAGGAGCCTGAATCTATGCATCGACGTTCTCCTCCCGACTAAGGCTAGACAATCAAAACCTTCCGGCCCTCGCGAGACATCCCACGCTAGCAGCCCGTGGTGAAACCCGCGTGAGGCTGCGCGCGGGGATCTGCGGTCGCTGGCAAGGCGTGGCCGACGAACGCGATGCGGTGCCATCGTGCAGGAGGCCCAACGCAGTCGGGTTCTCGAAACCCCCGCGCCCCAAGGGTGGGTGCAAGCAAGCTGCCCCGGGCAGCTTGCCTGCACCGACGTCGCCGCTGCGCGGCTCTGGTAGGGGGCGGCGTGGGGCCGTCTGCGGTGTTGCGCTCGCGAAGCGTGTGACCCAGCAT
>DATLFI010000010.1:0-11761 GCA_035524895.1 Thermoanaerobaculia bacterium
CTCGAGCACCGGGTCGTTGTACAGGCGCCGGCCGAAGCCGCCGCCCATGCGCGTGAGGTGGAGCGTGACGTCGGTGTCGGCGATGCCGAGCAGCTTCGCGACCTCGCCACGCGCGCCCTGCGGCGTTTGCGTCGGCGCCCAGAGCTCCAGCTTGCCGTTGGCGAAGTGCGCTGTGCAGTTCTGCGGTTCGAGCGGCGCGTGCGCCAGGAACGGATAGGTGTACTGCGCCTCGACCACCTGGGCGGCAGCCGCGAGCGCGGCGTCGACGTCGCCGTCGGCCCGCGACGAACGATGCGGTGGCTGGGCCGCGAGCGCCTGCGCCTGTTGCGCGAAGCCTTCGCTGCTTTGCGAGGCGGTCGGTCCCTCGTCCCACACCACCTCGAGCTTGCGGCGCGCATGGCTCGCCGCCCACCAGGTGTCGGCGACGATCGCCACTCCGCTCATCAAGCCGAACATCGGCGACTCGCCGCCCTCGACCACGAAGGCGTGGGTCACGCCGGGCGATTGGCGCACGGCGTCGAGGTTGGCGCTCTTGACCTTGCCGCCGAACACCGGGCACTTCTCGAACACCGCGTACTTCATGCCCGGGACCGTGACGTCGATGCCGAACAGCGGCTTGCCGGTGGTGATCGCGAAGTTGTCGACGCCGGGCTTGCGCGTGCCGAGGATCACGAAGTCCTTCGGGTCCTTGAGCTGGAGCGTCGCCGGGTCGGGTGCGTCGAGCGCCGCGGCCGCGGTCGCGAGCTCGCCGTAGGTGGCGCTCTTGCCGCTCGCCTGGTGATGGACGACACCCGCGCGGGTGGTCAGCTCGGTCGCGGGGACGCCCCACTTCTGGGCGGCGGCGGCAATCAGCATCGCGCGCCCTGCCGCGCCCATGCGGCGCATCGGCTCGTAGTGCGTCGGTGTGGCGCGGCTGCCGCCGGCGAACTGCGCCTTGTAGCGGTCGGTGTCGAGTCCCGCCTGCTCGACGCGTACCTGGTCCCAGGAGGCGTCGAGCTCCTCGGCGACGATCATCGGCAGCATCGTCTTGACCCCTTGGCCGATCTCGGGGTTCTGCGCCACGATCGTCACGAGGTTGTCGGGTGTGATGCGGATGAAGGCGTTGAGTGTCGACTCGGCGTCGACCGCCGCGTGCGCCGCGTTGCCGCCGCGCAGGAAGCGGCCGCCGAGCAGCAGGCCGCCGCCGGCGAGCGCTGTGACACTGAGGAAGTGGCGGCGGCTGAGGGCACCGGTGCCGCGACGGGTCGCGCCGGTGGTCTCGGTCTCGGTGGTGGGAGGAGCGTTGCGCAGGCTATCGGTATGGCTCATGGCTTCCTCCTCAGCGCTCGACGCCGGCGGCACCCGCCGACCCGCTGGACGTGGTGGCGGTGGGAGCCGCGCCGTGCAGCTCGGCCGCGCGATGCACCGCCTGGCGGATCCGGGTGTAGGTGCCGCATCGACACAGGTTGCGCGACAGCGCGCGGTCGATCTGGGTGTCGCTCGGCGCCGGGTTCTCGGCGAGCAGCGCGGACACCGCCATGATCTGTCCGGCCTGGCAGTAGCCGCACTGTGGCACGTCGATCTCGCGCCACGCGACCTGCACCGGGTGGTTGCCGTCGGGGGAGAGCCCCTCGATGCTGGTGATCTCCGCACCCTCGATCTCCGAGATCGGCAGGCGGCAGCTCGGTCGGGCGGAGCCGTTGACGTGCACCGTGCAGGCGCCGCAGAACGTGCCGCCGCATCCGAACTTGGTGCCCTTCAGGTCGAGCACGTCGCGGAGCACCCACAAGACCGGCATGTCCGGGGGCACGTCGACGGTGGTGGGCTTGCCGTTGAGTCGGAAGCTGATCGCCATGGCGGGTCTCCGGTGGTGGCGGGGCGGAGCGTGGGAGGAGATGCATGAGTGTAGCAAGCGCACCTAGCAGCCCGTGGTGGAACCCCCGTGGGCTGCGTTGGGAGCGCCGTGGGGCCGTATGCTCATGCGGTGCGCGGGGAAGGCCCTTCGCCTGCAGCGGCTCTACCGGCGGCTCGGCGTTGGCGCGGGAGCGGTGGCGATGCTGGGTCCATCGCTGAGCGAGCGCAACACCGCAGACGGCCCCACGCCGCCCCAACCGCTTGGGGCGCGGGGATTTGCGGCCGCTGGCTGCGTTGGGCCTCCTGCACGATGGCACCGCATCGCGTTCGTCGGCCACGCCTTGCCAGCGGCCGCAGATCCCCGCGCGCAGCCTCACGCGGGTTTCACCACGGGCTGCTAGCAAGGCGGGGACCGGGCCGGCGCTCATCGAGGTCGAACGCCGTGCTGTAGGCATTGACCGTCACGTCCTGGTGTCATACTGTATGACAGTGCGAGCAGCAGGCAGCGGCAAGCCTGGCAAGCCTGGCAAGGCTGGGGAGAAGACCTCTGCCATCTTGAGCATCCGGATCGGGGACCAGCTGACGCGTTCGCTCGCGCGTGAGGCGCGGCGGCGTGGCAAGACCAAGAGCGAGGTCGCACGGGAGATCCTGGCCGCTGGTCTCGGCGGGACCGGCTCGGACCTCGCACAGGAGGCACGCCGACAGTCCCAGCTCGTCAGCGGGCGTCCCTCCGGGCGGGAGATCCTGGAGTTCCTGGACGAAGTCGCCGACACCCGAGGGTGGGCTTGACCCGGGGCGCGATCGTTGTGGTTGCCGCCAGGGGTGCCTACGCGGGCAAGCCTCGTCCCGCGCTCGTCGTGCAGTCCGATTTGTTCAACGCCACGCACGAGAGCATCACGATCTGTCCGATCACGTCGGACTGCGTCGACGCCGCGCTGTTCCGAGTGCCCCTGCCACCAGGCGCCCGCACCGGCCTGCGCGCTCCTTCGCAGCTCATGGTCGACAAGATCGCCAGCGTTCCCCAGTCCGCCATCGGGCCAGAGATCGGTCGTTGCGACGACGGCGAGGTGCAGGCCGCGGAGGACGCGCTGCGCCTTTGGCTCGGTATCGGTTGATAGGAGAGGGTGCGAAGTGCTGCGCATCGTTCGACTCGGCAGCTCGCGCGTCCGCGGTGAGGGCCTGCGCATCGGCGCGGTGCGCTTCCCGCCCCGCGGCGTGCCGAAGGGCGATGTCGCGAAGCGCGACATCTACGACCTGTGGTTCCCGCTGCTCGCGCCGAGCGCCGAGCTGATCGCGGGCTTCCGGGCGGGTGACATCACCGAGGCACAGTTCTTCCGGCGATACCGCGCCGAGATGAAGGAACGCGCCTCGGCGCAGGCGCTCGAGCTGCTCGCCGCGCTATCGCGCCAGACCAACCTCTCGATCGGTTGCTATTGCGAAGACGAGGCGCACTGTCACCGCCACGTCTTGCGCGAGCTCCTCACACGACTGGAGGCCGACGTCCGATGAGCCGTCTCACCGACAAGACCACGCTGGTTACGGGCGCGGGCCGCGGCATAGGCGCTGCCATCGCGCGTCGCTTCGCCGAGGAAGGCGCGAAGGTCGTGGTCACCGACCTGGACCAGGCCGTCGCCGAGCAGGTGGCCGACGAGGTCGGAGGGATCGCCTTGCGCTGCGACGTCACCGACCCTGTCGAGGTCGCTGCGGTGTTCGAGAAGGTGGCCGGATTGCTGGGGCGCCTCGACGTGCTGGTCAACAACGCCGGCATCGGTGGGATGGAGGGGCGGAGCGAGGAAGAGATGCGGGCGCGGCGCGCGCGGATTCTCGCCCGGGCCGAGGAGATCGCGACCGGCGGCCCGGTGACCCAGCACGACGACTCGACGCTCGAGCTCAGCGACGACGAGTGGCGGCGCATGCTCGCCGTGCACCTCGACGGGACGTTCTTCTGTTGCCGCGAGGCGCTGCGCATGATGCGCGACCAGGGCAGCGGCTCGATCGTCAATCTCGGCTCGATCATGGGCACCGCGGGCGGCGGCGGCGCGGCGCATTACTGCGCGGCCAAGGCGGGCGTGCTCGGTCTCACCCGAGCGTTGGCGCGCGAGGTGGTGACGCGCGGCATCCGCGTCAACGCCATCGCGCCGGGCTGGATCGCGACCGAGATGACCGCGCCGCTCGGCGAGGTGCGCGCCCTGCTCGAGGCACAGACTCCGATGGGCCGCTTTGGCGACGTCGACGACGTCGCCTGGGCCGCGGTCTACCTCGCGAGCGAGGAGGCGAAGTTCGTCACCGGCCAGGTGCTGTCGCCGAACGGTGGCTGGCACATGAGCCAGTGACGGTTGCTCTGTGAGCCGCTCTCGCCGCTGGATTCAGTTCTCGACCTGGGACCAGGCGCCGCTGTCTCCGCTTTCGAAGCCGTCCTCGAGGCTCTCGCCGACATGTCGCCGCGCTGGCTCGAGAGAGCCGGCGGAGTAGTCTTTCGTCTGCCCATGCTCTCCAGCCTCCGCGCCCGACCCGAGTACCAGTTCTTCGGCATCCTGCCGCGCGCCGATCGCCTGCTGGCGGTCGGCTGGTGGGCGGTGCTGGTCCTGCGCGGCCTGCTACCCGCGCTGTTCGCGATCGCGATGGGTGTGCTGGTCGGTGCCGTCGGCCGCGGCGACCCGCTCGGCGGGCCGCTCGCGCTCGCCGGCGTCGCGTTCGTGCTGCTCCAGGTGCTGACGCCGATCCACACCGCGCTCGGCTACAACCTCGGCAGCCGCACCGCAGCGTGGCTCTACGACGACCTGACGCGGACCTGCGTGGCCCAGCCCGGCATGGGGCACCTCGAGGACGAGCGCCTCACGACAGACTTGTCGATGGCGCGCGACTTCGACCTCGGCATCACGGGTCCGCCGCTCTTCATATCGATGGACTTCATCGCCTCGGGTCTCGCGCTCCTGATCGGCGGGCTGGCCTCGGCGGCCGTGCTTGCTGCATGGTCGTGGTGGCCACCGCTGGTGCTCGTCGCAGCATGGGCCGCGACCCACTGGCTGCTGCGCGAGAGCGGCGTGTGGAAGGACCGCAACACCGAGCCGGTGCGCGCGGCGCAGCGTCACGCCGACTACGCGTACCGCCTCGCGGTCGATCCTCCCGCGGCCAAGGAGGTCCGCCTGTTCGGTCTCGCCGGCTGGGTGATCGACCGCTTCCAGGCGCATCGCCGCCGGCTGCACCAGCTCCAGTTCGAAGCGACGCGACTCCGCGAGCGGCCGGTGCTGTGGAGCCTGTTGCTGGTGCTCGGCGCGAACGTCGCGGTTTTCTGGGCGCTGGCCTCGGACGCCAGCGCGGGGGTGCTCGAGTTGGGACGGCTCGCGACCTTCGCCAGCGCCGCGGTGGGTACCAGCGCTGTTGCGTTCGGTGGCCTGTCGTGGGCCCTCGATGGCGCCGCCGCGCCGGTCGCCGCCGTGCTGCGCCTGCGGCAGTCGATGCCAATAGCGGGAGCGCTCGCACGGGGGGCCCGGAGCACGGCGTCTCTGCCGGCGCGCGAGATCCGCTTCCGCGATGTGCGCTTCGGCTATCCCACCAGCAGCGAGCCCGTGCTCGACGGCTTCGACCTCACCATCCCGGCGGGCTCGTCGCTTGCGATCGTGGGGCAGAACGGAGCGGGCAAGACCACGCTCGCGAAGCTGCTATGCCGGCTGTACGACCCGCAGGAGGGCGCTGTCGAGATCGACGGCGTCGACCTGCGCGAGCTCGACCTCGATGCCTGGCGCGCGCGCGTCGCGGCGGTGTTCCAGGACTTCGTGCGCTTCCACCTGCCGCTGCGCGACAACATCGCGCCGGGCGGCGCGCCCGACGCGACGATCGAGGCGGCGCTCGCGGACGCCGGCGCATCGGGTCTCGCCAGCCTCGACACGATCCTGGCAAAGGGCTATCCGGGCGGCAGCGAGCTCTCCGGAGGCCAGTGGCAGCGCGTCGCGCTCGCCCGAGCGCTGTGCTGCGTTCGGCTCGGCGCCGGTGTGGTGCTGCTCGACGAGCCGACGGCGCAGCTCGACGTACGCGGCGAGGCGGAGATCTTCGAGCGGCTGCTCGCCGCCACGCGCCACGCGACGACGATCCTGATCTCGCATCGCTTCTCGACCGTGCGCCAAGCCGATCGCATCTGCGTGCTCGAGCATGGACGCGTCATCGAGCTGGGCACTCACGACGAGCTGATGGCGTTGCGCGGTCGCTACTGCACGATGTTCGAGCTGCAGGCGTCGCGGTTCACGGCGGGCGTGCCCGTAGAGGGCGACCCCGTGGAAGGAGCGCTCGATGCCCTCGACTGACGCCAAGCGGGCCGGCGAGGTGCCACTGCCTCCGGCGCTCCCCGCGATGTGGCGCGCGCTGCGTCGCGGCTTCGAGGCAGAGCCGTGGCTGCTGGTGGCGGCGTTCTCGCTGGCGCTGCTCGCGGCGGTGCCGGACGCGCTGTTCGCGCTCTGGCTGAAGCTGCTGGTGGACGGCCTGCTCGGAGAGCGCAGCGGCCTGGTGATGGGAGCTGCCATCGGCCTCGGCGCCTCCGCGGTCGCGACCTGGTTCCTCGGCGTGGTCAGCATGCGCGTCCAGCGACGCTTTCGCGACCGCGTGACCATCGCGCTCGAGTCGCACGTGGCGCGGCTGCAGGCCTCGGTGGCGACGGTCGCGCACCACGAGCGTCCCGACTACCTGGATCGGCTCTCGGTGCTGCGTAACCAGGTGTTCGTGCTCGATCACATGTACATGTCGCTGTTCTCCACGTGCGGGTGGATCCTGCGACTGGTGATCGTGCTGGCGCTCTTGATGGCGATTCACCCGGCGCTCGTGGCGTTGGCGCTGTTCGCGCTGCCCGCGGTGCTGTCGTCGACCTGGCGGCCTGGTGTGGAGCGCACTGTCGAGGAGCGCGGCGCCTCGGCCAATCGACTCGCCCGCCACCTGTTCGAGGTCGCCACCACGGCGCCACCCGGCAAGGAGGTGCGCGTCACCGGCATCGGTGCGCGATTGGTGCGCGACCGCCGCGCCGCCTGGGAGCGCTGGTATAGACCGCTGGCCAGAGCGCGCGCCGGCAGCGCGCTGTGGCACTCGCTGGCATGGGCGGTGTTCGGCGGCGCCTACGTCGGCGGCGTGGTGTGGGTCGCGACAGGTTTGCGCGCCACGCCCGGCGACGTTCTGCTGGTGCTCGCCGCTGGCGCGCGCCTCTCTGCCTACGTCGGCGCCACGGTCGGGGAGATCGGCTTCCTGCGCGGGATCTGGCTCGACGGCTCGCGGCGCATGGCGTGGCTCGAGGACTACGCCGCGTCGCTCGAGGAGGACACCGACGGCGCGGCACCCGCGCGGCTCGAGCGCGGCATCCGCTTCGAGGGTGTGAGCTTCACCTACCCGGGCACGGAGCGGCGCGTGCTCGAGGGCGTCGATCTCGACCTCCCGGCGGGCGCGGTGGTCGCGATCGTGGGCGAGAACGGCGCCGGCAAGAGCACACTGGTGAAGCTCTTGTGCCGGATGTATCAGCCCGACGAGGGACGCATCCTGGTCGACGGCGCCGACCTCGCGCGCATCCCCGTCGAAGAGTGGCGCGACAAGCTCGCGGGCGCGTTCCAGGATTTCCACCGCTTCGAGCTCAGGGCCCGACATGGAGTGGGTCTCGGCGATGTGCCGCGCATCGACGACGAGCGCGCGGTGTCGGGCGCCATCACCCGAGCCGGCGCCGATGACGTTGTCGCGAAGCTGCCCGCCGGGCTCGACACCCAGCTCGGCCCGACCTGGCCGGAGGGTGTGGAGGTCAGCTTTGGCCAGTGGCAGAAGCTGGCACTCGCCCGCGGCTTCATGCGCGACCGCCCGCTCGTCCTGGTGCTCGACGAGCCCACCGCTGCGCTCGACGCCGAGACCGAGCACGCCCTCTTCGAGCGTTACGCATCCGTGGCGCGCGGGCTCTCGGTCGAGGCGGAGAGCGCCGCGGACGCGCGTTCCACGGATGCCCGTGGCACGCCCGACGGCCGCATCACCATCCTGGTCTCGCATCGCTTCTCGACGGTGCGCATGGCCGACCGCATCGTGGTGCTCGACGGCGCGAGAGTGGTCGAGGTCGGCTCGCACGAGGAGCTGATGGCGCATCGCGGCCAGTACGCCGAGCTCTACGGCATTCAGGCTGCTGCGTATCGGTGATGGGATCGTGCGTCGTCGTCACGCAGCGAGTCGAGCTCGTCTCCTCGTCACCGCAGGAGCCATGTGCCTGGCTTGGGGCGGCTGCGCCGATCGACACGACTCCTCGGCGTCGTCCGCGCCTCCTGGTGTAGCCGATGTCGTCGTGGTCGCCGAAGGCGCCGTCTCGGGTCTGCGCCTCGACCAGATCCAGGTGCTCGGGAGCCACAACTCCTACAAGCTCGCGATCAGGCCGCGCCTGCTGGACCTCTACCGCGGCTGGCGCGGCGAGGCGGCGTCGGCGCTCGACTACTGGCACCCGCCGCTCGCAGCGCAGCTCGATCACGGCTTGCGCAAGCTCGAGCTCGACGTGTTCTACGACCCTGAGGGCGGCCGCTATGCGCGGCCCGGCGGGCTGGTATGGGCGCCGGAGGAAGGTGCGCCCGAGGAAGACGAGCTCGCCCCGGACTCGTTCGATCCGAAAGGCGAGCTGGCGCGACCCGGCTTCAAGGTGCTGCACGTGCAGGATCTCGACTTTCGTTCGAGCTGTCTCACGCTCGCGGCGTGTCTCGGCGAGCTGCGTGCCTGGTCGGAACGCCACCCTGGTCACCTGCCGATCGTGGTGACGCTCAACGCCAAGGACCAGCGCATCGAGCGCGAGGGTCTCGACCCAGCGTTCGTGGAGCCTTTACCGTTCGACGCCGCGGCTCTCGACGCGCTCGATGCGGAGATCGTGGCCGCGCTAGGCCGCGAGCGACTCCTGGTACCCGACGACGTGCGCGGTGACGCGCCGTCGCTCGAGACCGCCGTGCTCGAACGCGGCTGGCCGCTGCTCGAGGACGTGCGCGGAAGGTTCCTGTTCGTGCTGGACGAGGGCGGCGCGAAGCTCGAGACGTACCTCGAGGGACATCCGTCGCTCGAAGGACGCGTGCTGTTCGTCGACGTCGAGCCCCGCCATCCGGCGGCGGCGGTGCGGATCGTCAACGACCCGATCGAGCGCGGCGACGAGATCCGCGACCTGGTCCGTCGCGGCTACCTGGTGCGCACGCGCGCCGACGCCGACACGAGGGAGGCACGCGCCGGAGACACCACGCGGCGCGACGCGGCGTTCGCGAGCGGCGCACAGTTCGTGAGCACCGACTACTACCTGTCCGAGCAGGCGCCCGGCACCGGCTACCTCGTCGAGCTGCCGTGGGCCGTGGGCGTCCGTGACGACGGGCGCGCGACCGTCGCGCGCTGCAACCCGGTCACGGCAGCTCGGATCTGCATGCTGGTCGGCGGAGCGAGCCCATGAACACACCTGGCAAGGTGCTCCATGGCGTTGGCTCGAAGGCGTCCTGGGACGAGATCGCCGGCGATGCGCTCCAGTTCGACGAGGACGATCCGTCGCTTCGGCAGTAGCGGACCGGCACGGCCCCTACCCGCGCGGTGCCGTCGCGGATCCCGCCTGCACGAGCTCGGGTTCCGGCTGGTGCGGGAAGCGGACTCGAGGCGGCCGTTGCTCCTTCCATGGGGCCGCCCGGGCGGGTGCTCCCGACGTCGCCGGCTACGTGCGCTCGAGATGCGCCACCCACTCGTGGGCGCTCGCGTAGCCGGCCATGTAGCCCTCGCACCTGGGGTGCGCGTCGTGGATCTCGAACCACGGCGCCTTGTCCTGCACGAAGACGTGGATCTGCGGTACCGGACCGGGATCGTCGTCGAGCGAGCCCGCGGGGATGACCACGTTCGGCGAGGCCCCCGGCGCGCCGGGCAGGCTGCCGCCGCATCGCCCGCAAAACACGGTGCCGAAGCGCGCCGCCTCGGGTACCTTGTAGCGCCGCAACAGCTCCTCGCCGCGCGTGTAGCGAAAGCCTGCCGGGTCGGCGAAGACGTTGGTGCCGTGCGCCGCGGCGCGCGCCTTGCGGCAGCGCGAGCAGTGGCAGTGGATCATCGCGCGCGCCGGACCGGCCTCGTAGGCGACGCCGCCGCACAGGCAGCCGCCGCGCAGCACGTCCGGTCGAGTGGGCGCCGGCGTTTCCTGGCGCGGCGCGACCTCGGGCGTCGGAATGCCCGGCGGGTAGGCGGGGTAGCGGGGCAACCCGTCGTTCGGGATCTCGTACCACGACGCTTTCGAGGCAGCGAAGATGTGCGCCCCTGGCCGGCAGCCCGGGTCGTCGTCGAGGCAGCCAGCGGGCACGGACACCTGCTCGCTGCCGAAGCGTTCGGGCACTACCGAGCCGCACACCGAGCAGAACACGCGCGTGACGGTGGGCGACGACTGGAAGGTCGCGACGAGGTCCTTGCCGCGCGTCCAGCGGAGACCCTCCTCCCGCGTGCCGGCGTAAGTCGCGAACGCCGAACCATGCTCGCGACGGCAGCGCGAGCAGTGGCAGTGGCTCATCTGGCTGAGACGGCCCGCGATCTCCCAGGAGACGCCGCGGCAGAGACAGCTTCCTCGCACCATGGCAGTGAACAGTGGTCAGAAATCAGTGATCAGTGGTTTGGTGGCGCAGGGGGGCAGTGGAGGAGTGGAGTCTAGCTCCACCCTCTGTTCACCAGCCACCAACCAGCAACCACTGCCGCACGAGGTGCCGTGCGGGGCAAGGGAGGGAGAGTGGCAGGCGCAAGAGAACAGGTCGATCTCGTTAGCATGGCCCGCGATGGACCTCTCCCTCGGACCCGAGCACGAGGCGCTACGCGCCGAGGCGCGAGCCTTCCTCGAGGCGCATCGAGCCGTGTCCGTGACCGAGCGCGAGGAGATGGCGGATCGCGCGCGGACGCTCGCCTGGCAGCGGCTGCTGGTGGAGCACGGCTACGCGGCGCGCGAGGTGCCGAGCGAGTACGGCGGCTTCGGCGCGGCGGCGGATCCGCTCGCAGAGCTGGTCATCCAGCAGGAGTTCGCCCGAGCCGGGATCTCGACCGGCCTGCGCAACCAGGGCATCGACATGTTCGTGCCGACGGCGTTGCGCTACGGCACCGAGGAGCAGAAGCGCCGCTTCGTGCCGCCGACGCTGCGCGGCGAGCTGATCTGGTGCCAAGGCTACAGCGAGCCCGGCGCCGGCTCCGACCTCGCCTCCTTGCGTACCGCGGCGCGGGTCGACGGCGACGACTACGTCGTCGACGGGCACAAGATCTGGACCAGCACCGCGAAGCAGGCGCATTGGATGTTCGCGCTGGTGCGCACCGACCCGGACGCGGTGCGCAGCGGCAAGAAGCACGCGGGTATCACCTACCTCGTGCTGCCGATGACGACCCCTGGCATCGAGGTGCGGCCGTTGCGCACCATGACCGGCGAGGCGATCTTCAACGAGGTCTTCTTCACCGGCGTGCGGGTGCCGCGCGAGAACGTGATCGGTCAGCCCGGGCAGGGCTGGGAGGTCGCCACCTATCTGCTGCGTTTCGAGCGCGGCATGCTCGGCAGCCCGCTCTACTCGCGTCGCCTGTTCCGCGGTTGCGTCGATGTGTTGCGTGACGCTGGCAAGCTCGGCGACACGCTCTTTCTGGATCGGCTGATGCGGCTGGAGGCGAGGCTGCTCGCGATGGAGCACCACGGCATGCGTCTGCTCACCGACCGGATCGAGCGTCGCGAGTCGGGCGTCTCGGGGCTGATCGTCAAGCTCGTCGGCTGCCAGCTCAACTACGACATCTGTCGCCTCGCGATCGACGCGATGGGCGTGCGCGGCTTGCTGCGGCGGGGCGCTCCGAGTGCCGTCGACGACGGCTTCTGGCAGGACACGGCGATGATGTCGTTGGGCCTGATCATCGGCGGCGGCACCGCGCAGATCCAGAAGAACATCATCGCCGAGGCGGGGTTGGGCTTGCC
>DATLFI010000011.1:0-50514 GCA_035524895.1 Thermoanaerobaculia bacterium
AGCGATGGACCCAGCATCGCCACCGCTCGCGCGCCTTGCATACGGCCCCACGGCGCTCCCAACGCAGCCCACGGGGGTTCCACCACGGGCTGCTAATCGGCGCGGAGGACCTCGGCCGGGTCGGTGCCGGCCGCGCGGCGAGCGGGGAGGAGCGCGCCGAGGACGGCCACCGCCAGGAGCACGCCGGCCGCGACCGCGATCGCCAGCGGGTCGCGCGGCGAAGTCTCGTAGAGCAGGCCACGCAGCGGCGAGGCCGCGAGGAGGGCCGCTACGGTCCCCAGCGCTGCGCCTGCGGCGGCCAGCAGCACCCCGCCGCCGACCACCCGGCGCACGATCCGTCGCCGGTCGGCACCCAGCGCCATGCGCAGCCCGATCTCCCGCCGTTCCAGCGCCACCATCTGGGCCATCAGCCCGTAGAGACCGACCGCCGCGAGCAACAGCGCGAGGACAGCAAAGGCGCCGAACAGTTGGAGCACGAACCGTCGCTGACCCAACGAGCGGTCCACCGCCGCGCGCATCGGCTCGATCCGCTCGATCGCGAGCTGCGGGTCGAGGCGCGCGATCGCGGCACGCACCGCCGGCACCGACGCCATCTCGTCACCCTGCGTCGCCACTGCGATGCCCATGCCGGAGAACGGGATCTGCCGGAACGGCACGTACGCAGCCGGAAACGGGCTCTGGGTCAGGCTGTACTGTTTGACGTCCGCGATCACCCCGATGATCTCGCGCTCCACCGGCACGCCGTCGCGGTTGCCGTAGCCGAGCACCAGCTTCTCGCCGAGAGGGCTTTGCTCGCCGAAGGTGCGGCGCGCGAGGGTCTCGTTGACGATGACGACCGGCGGTGCAGCCGCGTCGTCACGACGGTCGAAGGCGCGGCCAGACACCAGTCGGATGCCGGTGGTCGAGAAGTAGTCGGGGTTGACCGCCCCGAACGAGGCAGTGGACTGGTCTTGCGACGCTGGAACCTCGGGGCCCACCGGATAGAAGCTGAAGGTCCACGCCGGGTCGAGCGGCAACCACGGGGACATGCCGACCGAACGCACCCCCGGCAGCTCGGCCAACGAGCGCTCGAGCTCCTCGTAGAAGCTGCGCCGTTGATCCCGGTCCGGGTATCGACTGTCGGGCAACGCGATCTGGAACGTGAGCAGGCCGTCGGCGCGGAACCCGGGGTCAACGTCGAGCACCCGCTCGAAGCTACGCACGAGCACCCCCGCGCCGGCGAGCAGCAGCACCGCCGCCCCGACCTCGATCACCACCAGGGCGCGGCGCACCGCAACACCGCCGCGAACGCCGCTGCCGCGGCCGGCGCGCAACATCTCTCCGACACTGCCGCGCACGCTGCGCAACGCCGGCCACAAGCCAGACACCAGACCCGCGAGCACCGAGACACCGAACAGGAAAGCGAGCACCGGCCAGTCGAGCGCCACCTCCTCAGCCCGCGGCAGGCGCACTGGCAGACGCAGCACGAGTTTTAGGCCGAGCGCTGTGAGCGCCACGGCCAACGCGCCGCCGAGCAGCGCCAGCACCAGGCTCTCGGTGGCTAACTGGCGCAGCAGGCGGCTGCGGCCGGCGCCGAGCGCGCCGCGCACCGCGAGCTCGCGCCGCTTGGCTATGCCGCGAACCAGGTTGAGCCCGACCACGTTGATCACCGCCAAGGCCAGCACCACCGCGACGGCGCCGAGCAGCACCCACAGGGGTCGCTGCACGGGCGCCGCGATCCGGCTGCGCAGGGGCTGCAGCGCGACGCCGTGGTGCTCGTTGTTCTCCGGGTACTCCGCCGAGAGCTGGCGGCCGAGCAGGTCGAGGGCGGTACGCGCCTCCTGCTCGGTGACGCCCGGTCGCAGACGTCCCATCACGTCGAGGTAGTGCGCGCCGCGGCTGCCAGCGACGTCGAAGGTGAAGCGCAGCGGCTGGTAGAGATCGGCATCGCTCGGCAGCCGAAAGCCATCGGGCATCACTCCGACGACACGAGCCGGCACGCCGTCCAACATCAATTCGCCACCGACGAGGTCAGCGTCACCGCCGAAGCGGCTGCGCCACAGCCGGTGACCGAGAATCACCGCTGGGTCGCCGTCGGCGGCGTGCGCGTCGGGGCTGAACGTCCGACCGAGCGCCGGCGCCACTCCGACCACGGCGAAGAAGTCTTCGGTGACCTCGGCCGCGATCACGCGCTCGGGCTCGCCGTCGCCGGTCAGGGTCCGTCGGGAACGGTCGATCGCGGCGAGTGCCGAGAACTCCTCGCTGCGCTCTCGCCAGTCGACGAAGTTCGCGGGCGACACGGTCAACAGATCGCCGTCGCGCCGGTCGATCTCGGTCACCGAGTAGACGCGCTCGGGCGCGGCGAGCGCCAGCGGCCGCAGCGCCACGCCCCACAACAGGCTAAAGATCACGCTGGTGGCGCCCACCGCCACGCCCAGCGTGACGATCGCCGCGATGGCGTAGCCGGGCGAACGTCGTAGCTCGCGCAGCGCGAGCGATGCGTCTCGCCCGAGGTCCTGGAGCCACAGCCGTCGGCGATCAGTGCGCAGGAGCTGGCGCTGGATGCGACGGCACTCCTCGGCGTGGCGCTCGCGATCTCCGAAGCGTCGCGCCGCCTCTGCCGTCGCCTCCTCTTGCGACAAGCCGCTGCGGCTCAGCTCAGCCGCGAGTAGCTCGCGGTGGAGCTCGAGCTCGTCGCGCACCTCGCGCTCGATGTCTGTAGCGTCTCGGAGCTCCCGCGGATCCATGCGATGCCTCCCTCGGTTCTGCCGTCCTGCGACCTGCTCACCCCGCGGCCTCCAGCAGCCGTGACACCACGTCGGCATAGCGCTGCCAGCTCTGGCGCTGCTGGTCGAGCCGCCGGCGCCCGGCCGCCGTCAACCGGTAGAACTTCGCGCGCCGGTTGTTGGCGGAGGTGCCCCACTCCGCGTCGATCAGCCCCTTCGCCTCCAACCGATGGAGCGCCGGGTACAGCGCGCCCTCCTCGATCCGCAGCCGCTCACCCGAGTGCTCGTGCAGCCAGCGCACGATCTCGTACCCGTGGCGGCGCCCCCCGGTCAGCGACAGCAACAGCAGCAGGTCGAGGGTGCCCTGGAGCAGGTCGAGGGACGGTCGCGGCGATGACATCGGCATCTCCCCTAGAGTTCTCAGGGGAGAGTACGCGGGATTCCCCTAAAGGTTCAAGGGGAGGAGATGCCGCCTCAGTCCTCGCCGTAACGGATCTCCATCCGCCGCAGCAACACCCCAGCCACCGCTACCGCCACGACCGTCAACACCAGCAGTCCGACGATCGAGACGATCGCGGCCGGCGGGTCGGAGACCACCGCGAAGGGGCCCTCGGACATGGGCACCGGGACGAGGCCCTTGAGGTAGTGGATGACGCTGATGCGCTTGAGCATCGGCGGCAGCAGGAAGTGCAGCGTTTCCCAGCCGAGCACGGCGCCGGCAGGCAGGATCGGGTTCTTGAAGAGGAGCCCGATCACCAGGAACACGGAGCCGTAGCCGAGGCAGGCGAGCATCGTCACCAGCACATACGACCCGAGTTGACCCAGCCCGCCTCCGCTGAAGAGATCCGCGCTGGCGCGGGAGAAGCCGAACGGTGGGTAGAGCATCAGGAAACAGATCACGACCGTGCCCACGAACAGGATCCAGGTGAGCGCGAGACCGGCGAGGTACTTGCCGACGGCGAGCACCTCGCGGCGCACTGGCGAGAGCAGGTAGTAGTGCAGGCTGCGGTCGAGCACCTCGCCGCGGAAGAGGTTGGTGAAGATCCCGACGCAGCCGAAGAAGATCACCGCGCGCAGGATGAAGGTCTGGAAGATGATCGAGAACACCTGGCGCGCCTCGCCCAGGTTCTCGAACACCGGGTCGCCGCCGGGGCGGCGCGCCACCATGAGCACCACCATCACCAGCACCGGCAGGCCGGCGAGGCCATAGACCAGCAGCGACCGACGGCCGAACAGCGCCTTGCGCAGCTCGAGGGCCACCATGGCGCGGACCTGCGAGAGCCACAGCGTCATGCCGTTTGGCAGGGAGGCTCCCGGCGAAGTGCGCGGCGTCGGCGCCTCAGCCGTCACACCACCGACCTCCCCCGTTCCCAGGCTCGCCGTGCTCACGACGCGCCTCCGCCTTCGTCGCCGACCAGGTACATGTACACCGCCTGCACGTCGGCGTCGGCTGGTCCGACCGCCTCGATGCGCAGCCCCTCGTCGAGGACCAGCCGGTTGAGCAGCTTGAAGAAGCGGCTGGGGTCGCGCGTGCGCAGCAGCAGACCCTGGCGGTCGTCGTGCACCTGCACCTCGGTCGCCGAGTCGCGCTGGAAGATCGCCGCCGCGAGGTGCTCGGGCCGATCGCAGCGCACGAAGATCTGCATCGGCCTCTCCTTGACCTCCTCGCGCACGTCCTGGATCTCGCCCTCGGCCACGACGTAGCCATTGGTGATCAGGATCACGCGGTCGGACAGGATGTCGACCTCGTGCAGGATGTGGCTCGAGATCAGCACGTGCATGCCCTCGCCGGCGAGGCGCCGGAACAGGTCGAGCGTCTCGGCGCGCGCCATCGGGTCGAGTCCGTTGAGCGGCTCGTCGAGCACCAGCACCTGCGGCTCGTGCGCGATCGCCTGGGCGAGCTTGATGCGCTGGCGCATGCCCTTGCTGTAGCCGGCGACCTTGCGGTCGGCCGACTCGACGAGGCCCACGCGCTCGATCGCCACCTCGGCGAGCTCGCGCGCGCGCAGCCGCGGGTAGCCGTGCACGCGGAGTGTGTCGAACACGAACTGCCGGCCGGTCAGACCGCGCGGGAACGAGTCGAACTGCGTGCAGTAGCCGAGCAGGCGGAACATCCGCTCTGCGTTCGCCGGCGAGATCCCGAGCACCGAGATGTCGCCCTCGGTCGGGAAGATGAGCCCGGCGATCAGGTTCATCAGCGTGGTCTTGCCAGAGCCGTTGGGACCCACCAGGCTGGTGATCCCCGGCTCGATCGTCAGGTCGACGCGGTTGACCCCCAGCACGTCGCCGTAGAACTTGGAGACGTCGCGCACGACGATCGCCCGGCTCGAGGCGTTGGCGGCGACAGTGTTCACGACACGATCTCGTAGGCGCGGATCCGCCGGTAGAGGGCCCAGATGCTGACCGCGGCGAACGCGAGCGCCGCCGCCCAGGCCCAGAAGGCAGGCAGCTCACCGGGCTCGGCGACCGCGAAGAGCTGGTCCCAGATCCGCATCATCACGTCATCGAACACCAGCAGGCTGCCCCACCACGTGCGGTAGATGAGCTTGAATATCTGCCCCACCGCCGAGAGAATGAAGATCGATCCTAGGAAGGCGATGGTCGCCCACGGACGCCACTTGACCCACGCCGAGACGGCAAGCGCCCACAGCGAGAGCAGCAGGATCCACACGCCCGAGCCGAGAAACACCGCCCGACCGATGTGCAGGTGGTCGGCGAACCAGCCTTCCGCCAGGTAGCTCTGGAAGAAGAAGAGCAGCAGCCCCGACACCCAGGTCACCGCGGAGGCCAAGCCGAGCAGCACCACCAGCTTGCCGAGCACGTAGTCGGTCTTGTTCAGCGGCCGCGACAGGTAGAGCGGCAACGCGTTGTTCCGCAGGTCGGGCGCGATCAGCGCCGGGCCGACGATCAGGATGAGCACGAAGGCGAGCGCAGTCTGCGGCCGCATCAACCCCCAGCGAAAGAACGTGATGTCGATCGGGATCAGGTCGAGGGCGTCGAGCTGGAGGATCGAGAGTGCCTCGACGTTGTACTTGAGGTAGATGATCACCGCACAGGCCAGCGGCCACAGCAGGCAAGCCACGAAGAAGCCGGTGAACAGCCGCGACGCGAACACTTCCTGCAACGCATAGCGCGCCACCACCAGAAAACGCGTCTTGGGATCGGCGCGGGGTCCCGCGTAGCCGCGGTAGGTGCGCTCATAGACGGCCATCGTCGTCTCCCATCGCGCGCAGGAAGATGTCCTCGAGAGAGTCGCGGCGGTAGTCGAGGCGGCGGATCTCGAGCCCCTTCTGGTCGGCGACCTGGTAGAGATCGCGGATCTCGACCTGGAACGGCAGCACCGCCTTGAGCCGGCGCCGGTTGAGGATCGCCACGTCGCAGCCGAGAGCGCGCAGCGCGTCGGCGAAGCTCGCCTGCGCCGCCTGCTGCGTCCCCGCGGCGGCGCCCGCGATGTCCTCGGTCTCGGCTTCGGACGGCGCCGCCGCCTCGCCGCGCGCGCGCGGTCGGTGCACCTCGAGCTCGAGGAACTTCCGATTCGAGCGGCGCTCCTCCTCGAGGTTGCAGTAGCTGGCGATCTTCCCACGCTTGAGGATGAGCACCTCCTCGCAACACTCCTCGACGTCGTGGAGCAGGTGCGAGGAGAGGATCACGTTGCACTTGCCGCTCGAGCGGATCTCGCGGACCAGCCGCAGCATGCGCACCCGTGCCGGTGGGTCGAGCCCGTTGGTGGGCTCGTCGAGGAACAGCAGGCGCGGACCATGCACGATCGCCTGAGCCAGCTTGGCGAGCTGTTTCATGCCCAGCGAGTACGTGCCGAGCTTGCGGTAGCGCGCCTCGCCCAGGCCAACGTAGAAGAAGACCTCGTGCGCCCGCTCCAGGGCCTGTTTCGGCGGCAGCCCGGAGAGCTCGGCCATCAGGCGAACGAAGCGAACGCCGGTCATGTTGGCGATGAAGGAGTCGCGCTCGGGCATGTAGCCCACCAGCTTGCGGATCTCCTTGCCCTGACGCACGGTGTCGAGACCGAAGATACGGCCGGTGCCGGAGCTCGGCTTGTAGAAGCCGAGCAAGGTATGGAGGAGCGTGGTCTTGCCGGCACCGTTCGGCCCGAGCAGCCCGATCGCCCGCCCCGAGAAGCGTCCGGAGAGGTCGTCGAGCACCTGGTGACGACCGAAGCGAACGCCGAAGTGCTCGAGCTCGATCACCGCCTGGGCGGCATCGGTGGACGGGGCCCTGTTCGAGGTCGGCGCCGAGGCCGCGGCAGCGCTTGGGTCTCCGCGCAAAGCGGCAGCGGCCCGCTCGGATGCAGGCGCTGGCGCGAGAGTCGACTCGACTCCAGCGGCGCCCGACTCGCGCGGCGTGGACACTTCGGGCTCTCTGGTCACCACTTCCACCGTCCTCCGTGGCACCTACGGGAAGCAGAGGGCGAAGGTGTCAAGGCTCGAGCTCGGAGTTGGTCCTGGACGGACGCCATGCAAGCAGAGCACGTTCTCGCACGAGCCACCAACCCGTCATCGCGCGACCGAGCATCGCGCGTTGGCGGCCGGGACGGGGCCCGGCCGCTTCATGCCGTAGCCACGTGGACAGGGTGTCCTCACTGCCACGGCAGACCGGACCCCTGAGCGCCGGCGAGCTCGCCGACGATCGAGCCCAGCCCGAAGACCGAGCCGAGACCCGCGAACGGCACCAGGGACGGGCTGTTGCTGGCCAACCGGATCCGCTCCTCTTCGCCATACAGCGCATAGAGCGACGGACCGGTCGACTCCGAGAGCTCCGAGAGGAAGCCCTGTACCTGACTCCGCTGCTCCTCGCTGAGCTCGGCCGGCACCGGCAGCTTCTTGACGAGCTGAGCGATCACCGCGCCGAGCCGGTTGAACACCACCGCGGAGAAATCCAGGTAGCCGTCGCTCGGCAGGAGCGCGCGAAACTCCTCGGACGTGAGGATCGAGGCACGGCTGTCCCTGGTCTGGATCGCACGTTCCACCATGGCCTTGCTCGGCGCCGCGACCAGGTAGCCGTCGACATAAGTGTAGTGGAGCTCGGCACCCGAGATCGGTGAGCCTTCCGGCAGCTGGCCGTAGATGCGGTAGTAGGTGCGCCCGTCACGCCCCAGGCTCTCCTCGATACCGACCTCGGTCCCGGCGCCCGCCTTCTCGGCGGCCCGCTGGAGCAGCGTCTGCAGGGTCCACTGCAGCCGGGACGGATCGTAGACCTCCACGATCAGCTTCCACGAAGGCACCGGCAGCGCCGGACCGTCGAGCGCGAACGCCACTTCGCCGCCGAGCGGGGCCGCGAGGTCGTCGCGCAGGTCGATGCCGAGCTCGGCCTCCGCCTCGGCCAGGCCCTCCGCGAGATCCTGATCGCCGCCGGCGCCGGAAGCCATGGCAAACAGGTCGTCGAGCATCGCCGCCGGGTCGCGCGACAGGAAGGACGACACGAAGGTGGCGTCGGGCGAGACGAAGTCGAGAGCGCCCATCGGTCCTGGCTGCGCCAACCAGGCGGCGAGACCCTTGCGTGTGCCGCCGAACGTGAGCTCGGCTGCCGTGTGCGCGCGCTCGTCCGCGTGGTGACGCTCGACCACCAGGAAGCGCACGTCCGAGAACCCGCTCATCTCGAGCAGCACGCGCGGGTCGTCGTCGCCGGCAGCCGACTGCGCGGCGACGGCCACCTCGCGCTCGATCACCTGGGAGAAGACGCGCCCGAGGTCCACGGCACCCAGATAGTCAGCGCCCTGCTCGTAAGCGCGCGCAACCTGACTGCGGAACGGCGTGGCCGCGAAGCCGCTGCCCGCGCCCGAGGCCAGGCGGTTCACCTCGGAGATCTGTGGCGTGATCGCCAGCAGGTCGTCGCCGACCCAAACGAAGAGCTGGTGCTCGGCGGCGCTCACCATGGTGGTGGTCCCGTCGAGCAACGTGACGCGCACGTCGCCGGCCTCGCCTTCGTCGAGCGTTGCCTGGAGATCGGCGAGCCGCGCCCGAAGCGCCTCCCGCAGGCTCTCTGCATCGGTCACCTCGGAGAGCACCAGAGGCACCGGATCGTCGCCGTTCCAGGAGAGCGCGATCACGGTCTCGGGACCGAGGAACTGCGACAGCTCCTGCACGTGCTGGACGAAGCGATCGAGCTTGGGCGCGAACCCGCTCTCCTCGACACCCTGCCACCAGCCATAGAGCGCTGGGTTCGCCTGCATCCGCTCGCGCAGGAGCGCGTACACCTCGGCGAACGTGGAGGTCGGGTTCGGCAGGCCGACGTAGACCACGGTGTCGGCAGGCGCGAGATCGAGCAGGCGCGTCGAGGTGCGCGGCTCGGTCGAGGCGATGATCTGGTTGAGGCTGTGCCGGACCTGCTTGAACTCCTCGAGCATCTCGAGGTAGTGCTCGAAGTTCTGGCTCCAGCCGATCTCCTGCGCGAACGAAGCGCGCCGCAGGGTCGAGCGCGTGCCCAGCTGGTCGCCCGGGTAGAGGCTGGTTCGCTTCCGGCCCTGCTGCCCGGAGGTCTCGACCGCGACTTCGCCCTCGATCACCGAAACCCGCGAGCCCTTGGAGCCATGGCTGACGGCGAAGATGGTGCCCTTCACGGCCACCAGCATCTCCTCCGTCGTCACCCCCAGCGAGCCCGGCCCCTGTTCCGAGGCCTCGACGATCACGCTGCCCCGGTCGACCCGGAGCTGCAGGCCGCGAGGCCGGCGAGCCACGGAGAACGAGGAGCGCTCCGCCACCTCGACCATCGAGCCGTCGGCGAGCTGCACCAGCGCGCTGGCGCCACCGGCGCTACGCACGGTGTCGCCGCCGTCGATCCAGTCTCCCGGGTAGAGCGGCTCGAGGCCGTCGGGACCGACGCGGACGAGCTGGCCGTCGAAGCTCTTGACCTGCAGCAGGTCGTCCTGGCTGAGCCACGGCGGACTGATCAGGAACCAGGCCGTCACCGCGGCGATCGCGAGCACCGCCGCCGCGAGCAGCTGGCGGCCCCCAGCGCGCCGGTCGCGAACCTGGGCGCGCCCCTCGGCCGCGCGCTCGCGCTCCAGGGAAGACTCCACCGGCTTGCCGGCTCGGATCGCCTGCAGCGCCTTGCGACAGGGGATGCAGCTCCGCGCGTGATCCTCCACCAGCAGCCGCTGAGCCGACGGCAGCGTGCCGGCGACCAGCGCCGGCATCAATGCGCGCACGTCGTCGCACCCGCGCAGGGCGTCGCCGGGAGCCACCGTGACGGTTGGAGCCGCGGCGACCGGCGGCAGCTGCTGCGCCAGCCGGCTCCACACCCGGTCCGTGGCTGCGGCCACGACATTCTCGGGCGGCTCGTGCTCGCGCAGGGCATCCACGGCGCGGTCGAGGAGCGCGTCGAGATCGGGGGACTGTCGATGGGTATCGTTGTTCATGGCCTGGGCTCCGAAGAGCGGATTGTCGTTTCCTTGGCTTTGTTTCGAGTCGTATGCGGTTGTTCAGGAGGCTGCTGTTCTGGAGGCTGCTGTTCTGGAGGCTGCGGTAGTCGATTGGGATCTCAGTGGGATCTCAGCTCGGAGTCGGCCGGCGTCGAGCCCTCGCCGCCTTCGGAGAGCACCTCTTTCAGCCGCTCCCGCGACCGGTGGAGGGTCACTCCGATCGACGAGCGCGTGGTCTCGAGCATCTCGGCGATCTCGGTGTTGCCGTAACCCTCGACGTAGCGCAGAGCGAAGACCTCGGCGGCACGCGGGCTCAGGGACGCGATCGCGTCGCGCAGCCGGCGTCGCTGCTCGCCGCGCTCCAGATAGGACTCCGGCCCGGTGCGCGGGTCGGCCTCGAGCGGCAGGTCCGGCTCCTCCTCGTTGTCGCTCTGGAGCGGAACCTGGATGGTCCTCTTGCGCGCTCGGAGCAGATCCAGCCCGGCGTTGACCGCGGCGCGGTGGAGGTAGCTGGCAGCCGACGCTCTCAGATCGGGCACCTCGTCGCGTCGCAGCAGCCGCAGGAAGATCGTCTGCAGCACGTCCTCCGCGTCGCTGGGGTTGCCCGTCAGCCGGTACGCGATCCGGAAGATCCTCCCGGAGTGCTCGCGGAACAGCGCGGTCAGGACCTCGGCGTCCTGGGGCGTTGGGGGTGGCATCTCGGCTGCTTGGAGCTGGAACACGGTCTCTCCTGCCGGTCTTCGTCCTCTGACAAGACGGTCGCGCGAACGCGCGATTAACAACCGGTGAAAGACCCCTGAGCTCCGGCAGCGTACCGCCACCCCGGCCTGGACGCGAAGCGCGCCGCGCGATCTGCCTATGCCCAGGGCCAGGCGCAGGAGGCGATTTTCCGCACGGCAAAGCCAGGCCGGGACGGAACCCGGCCTCTATCCGCAGTCGCCCATGCCCCCGATCGAGCGCTCGCAGGGACCGGTTAGGCGCTCACCGGTCCCTGCGCCCCCTGCGCCCGCATCGACCCCTGACTCGAGGCTCTGGCGACCCGAGGCTGGCGGCCCGAGGCTTGCTTCAGGCCGACTCGGCGGAACGCGACCAGCGACCGAACGCCCAGCCGACCAGGACGCCGGCTGCGACCGCAGCTAGTGTCACGGAAAGCGGATGGGACGCGATCTCCCGCCGGCAGGTTTCCGTGCCGGCGGCTATGCCGCGACGCCCGCTCTCGAGGCCGCTGCGCACGGCCGAGGAAGACGACTCGTACGCGCGTGCCACGCTGTCGCGCACGTTCGAGGCTCCGTCGCGCAGCGCTGTGGATGCGGCGTCAGCCCGCTCCCGCAGCTCGGTTCCCACCTCGTGGGTCTTTGCCTTCACGGCTTCGGCACCGTGGTGGATCGCCTGCTGCGCGTCCCGCAGCGCGGAGCGCGCCTCATCCTTCGCCGCGTTGGCGTGGTCGCTCAGTTTGTCGGCAGCGGCTCGTGTCGATAGGACCATAGGAAATCTCCTCGTTCAGGGGAGTGAAGGGGAATGCCCGTCAGCACGGGCAGCGAAAGTCGTGTGCGGTAGCTCGTGTTCAGTCTGCAGATCTCCGAAGGTCGTGCGACCACGGTCGGCGCGCTCAAACGGCGCGCCGAGTGAAGTTCATGATCAGCGACACCACGAACACGATGAGGAAGAGGAAGAACAAGATCTTGGCGATGCCAGCGGCACCGGCGGCAACACCGCCAAACCCGAACACCGCCGCGACGAGTGCGAGAACCAGAAAAACCAGAGCCCAACTGAGCATCACGAACCTCCTATTCGATTTCTTCTGCGACGGCACCAGTTGTTGGCGATTCGTCGCCGCGTTCTCGCGCGGCGCCCGACTGGCGCCGACTCAAGATCGCGTCAGAGGAGTGATTCAGCAAACCCGATGCCATCGCCCAACCACCAATGTTCCAGCCGGGTTCCGGGAGGCGCGAGCCACGGAGAGCTCCCGCCAGCGTGTAAGTCTTACCGGGAAGGCGACGCTGCTTGCGGGAAGCGCGGTCGGCTCAGGGGGGCCGCTTCAACCGCCCGAACCGCGCCAGCCCGGGCCGCGCACCACGCGACCTGGCTTCGCTCCCGTGTGCTCGCCGTCCCGGAGCACCGGCACGCCGTTGACCAGCACGTGCACCATGCCTGACGCGTACTGGTGCGGCTGCTCGAACGTGGCGTGGTCCTTTATGCGTGCCGGGTCGAATACAACGATGTCGGCGAAGAAGCCTTCGACCAGACGGCCACGGCGGTCGAGCCTCAGGCTCTCTGCCGGCAGCGCCGCCAGGCGACGGATCGCCTCCTCGAGTGAGAGCAGCTTCTCTTCGCGCACGTACTTGCCGAGAACACGGGCGAAGCTGCCGTAGGCACGAGGATGCGTGCTCGAGCGCAGGAACACACCCTCGGACGCGAGCGACGCGGCGTCGGAGCAGAAGCTCACCCAGGGCAGCGCCATCGCCTTGCGCAGGTTGTCCTCGGATTGGGTGAAGTACACGGTCTGGATGCGGCTCTGGTCCTCGACCATGAGGTCCATCGCGACGTAGCGCGGATCGAGACCCCGCTCCGCGGCGATCTCGGCCAGCGTCTTGCCGGAGAGGTGCTTGAGGTCGGGATTGCGGAACCCGACGAGCAGGATGTTCTCGTCGGAGCCGGCGTTGAGCCAGCCGTTTTCCCAATCGGGCGACCGCACCAACATGTCGCGCGCGATCCGGTCGCGGGTCGCAGGGTCCTGGAGCCGGCCCATCCAGGTCTCGAATCCCCCCTCCTGCACCCAAGGCGGCATGATCACGTAGAGCCCGGTCGAGCTAGCGGGGTAGGTGTACACGTCGGCAGTGACCTGGAGCCCCTCCGCGCGCGCGGCCTCGATACGGGCGATCGCCTGGTCGAAGAGCGGCCAGTTGTCGACCCCGGCAGCCTTGAGGTGGTACACCTCGGCGCGGACCTTCGCCTCGCGGGCGATCCGGATGGCCTCGTCGAGCGCCCCGATGAGGCCCTCGCCTTCGCTGCGCAGGTGCGACGCGTAGAGGCCGCCGTGCTCCGCGGCGACCCGTGCGAGCGCGATCAGCTCCTCGGTAGACGCGAAGCTGCCCGGCGGATAGATGAGCGACGAAGCCACACCCAGCGCGCCATCCTCCATCGCCTCGCGCACGAGCTGCAGCATGCGCTCGAGCTCCTCCTCCGTCGGGGCACGGTCCTCGTGACCGATAACGTGCTCGCGCGGGTTTGCGGCACCGACGAAGGAGGCGATGTTGGGCGAAACACCGCGCGTCTCGAGGAAGCGCAGGTATTCGTCGAGCGTGGTCCAGGAAACCTCGTAGCGGATGTCGCCCTGCCGCTCTGTCATCTGCCGCTTCATCTCGTCGGACAGCGGTCCCATCGACGAGCCCTCGCCCAGGACCTCGAGCGTGACGCCCTGCCGAATGTCGCTCTGCGACCGACCGTCCTCGATCAGCGACTGGTTGGCCCAGCTCATCATGTTGACGAAGCCGGGCGCGACCGCGAGCCCTGTCACGTCGAGATCGAGCTTCGCGCTGGCATCGGACAGATCGCCGATAGCCACGATCGCGTCGCCCACGATCGCCACGTCCGAGATCCGGCCCGGCTCGCCGCTGCCGTCGTAAACCGTGCCGCCGCGCAGCAGGACGTCGTACTCGGGGGTGGCTGGCTGGCTGCTGCACCCGACCGCGAGCAGGAGCAAGGCGGCGAAACGCCCGAAGGCGCTCCAGGATCTCTCGAGCTTCCTCATGGTGGGTCCAAGGATAGCTGCACGATCCAGCGGGCCTCGGAGCATGCCGTGGCTGCTGTTGACAGCTTCCTCGGCCTGCTGCTGTAATCTCCGGCGTTCTTACAGCGCCGCCAGCCATGTCGAAGAAGTCCACCTCTCGCCTTTCCTCCTCGTGCACGGCCTCTGCCGTGCCGATGCAGGCGGCGTGGTGGGCCCACGTGCATACTGGGAGCTGAGCCGGGCCTCCGCGCCCGGCCAGGTCCGGGACGGAGCACCTCGAGCCAACTCGCGCAGCCTCCTTTCCGGATCAGGAATGGAGGTTGTTTCGTTTTGTGCGCAGCGAGCCCATCGAAGAGCACCGGTAGAGAGGTCGAGCTGGTCGCTACGCTGACGGCGGGGCCCGAGCTCGAGGCGGCTCCGCGCGCGCTGCTCGAGCGGGTGGCGATCCTCGAAGTGCGCGCCGACCGAGCGGGTGACCTGGATCCCGACTGGCTGCGCCAACGCTTCCCCGGCAGACTGCTCTACACGCTGCGCAGCCGCGGCGAGGGTGGCCTCTTCCGCGGCGATGCCGCCGAGCGGCGGCGCCGGCTCCAAGCCGCCGCTGCCGCCTACGACCTGGTCGACCTGGAGGCTGACCGCGACCTCGGCGAGGCCACCCTGGCGCTCGTGCCGCCCGCAAAGCGCCTGCTCTCGTGGCACGGCGGGCCGGCGACCCATCGCCAGCTCGGTGAGCGTCTGGCCGCGCTCGACGAGGTCGAGGCGACCTATCGCAAGCTGGTATCGGGCGCCCAGCGGCACGGCCAAGAGCTGCCGCCGCTGCACCTCCTGGCCGAGGCCGACCGCGGCGACGTCACCGCCTTCGCGCTCGGCGAGGTGGGCGGGTGGACGCGGCTGTTCGCCAACATCCTCGGTGCGCCGCTGCTCTATGGCTCGCTCGCGGAGACGCCCGCCGCTCCGGGCCAGCCGTCGATCCTTCGACTGGCGACCGATTTTGGCCTGCCCGACCTTCCACCGATCCAGGCCATCTTCGGCATCGCCGGACGGCCGGTGTCGCACAGCCTGTCGCCGCGCATCCACAATGCCGCTTACCGCTCACTCGGGCTGCCGCATCTCTACCTGCCATTCCACGCCGAGCCGTTCGGCGACTTCTGGCTCGAGACGGTCGAGAGCGATCTCTGGGAAGACACCGGCATCGAGCTGCGCGGGCTGAGCGTGACCGCCCCGTGGAAAGAAGCCGCGCTCGCGGTCGCGGGCGCGAGCTCACCCCGCGCGCAGGCGATCGGCGGCGCCAACACGCTGCGCCTTCGCCGCGGCGTGTGGGAGGGCGAGTCGACGGACCCGGAGGGCGTCCGCCTGCCGCTCGAGTGGCGCGGCGTCGATCTCGCAAAACAGACGCGTGTCGCGGTGGTCGGCGCCGGCGGCGCCGGCGCGGCCGCGGCGTTCGGCCTCGCGCGGGCCGGCGCGGCGGTCACCCTGTTCAACCGTGGCGAGGAGCGTGGCCGCAGGGTCGCGGAACGGCTGCACGTGCCGTTCGAGCCGCTCGAGCGGCTCGACCCCGCAGCCTTCCAGGTATTGGTCCACGCCACGCCGCTCGGACGCGAGCCCGAGGAGTCACCGCCGTTCGACGCCGCGCTGACCCGGCCCGACGCGATCGTCGTCGAGATGGTCTACGCCGGCTTCGAGACCGCGCTCGAGCGCCAGGCCCGCGAGGCAGATCGGGCGCTCGTCACCGGACGGGAGGTACTGCTCGCGCAGGCGATCGCGCAGTTCCGGCTGCTCACCGACGCCGAGCTCCCGATCGACCAGTCGGCGCGACTGCTCGACGTCGATCTGCCGGCAGCGACGCTCGCCGCGATCAGCGGCGCGCCTCCCGAAGCTGGCGCCCCGGCCGCGAGAGAGGGCAGGTCATGAGAGTCCGTGCCGGGCTGCCGACCGGCGTCACCGCACTGCTCTTCGGCGCCGCGCGGGCGCGGCGGCAGCTCGAGGCAACCCTGACGCAGCGCCTGGCGGAGCGGGGCTACCAGGAGGCGTTGTTGCCCATCCTCGACTACTTCGACCCGTATGGGCCGATGCTCTCGGCAGGAGCGCGAGAGCAGCTCTACCGCTTCGTCGACCGCGACGGGCAGCTCCTCGCCCTCCGCGCCGACTTCACGCCGATGCTGGCGCGCCTTCTTGCCCCGCGGCTCGACGCTCTCGAGCTGCCGCTGCGCCTTTTCTATCGGGGCGACGTCGTGCGCTATCAGGAAGGCAAACCGGGCCAGCTCCGGGAGTACTCTCAGCTCGGAGCCGAGCTCCTGACCCCGATTGCCGACGGCGCCGACGTGCGAGGTCGAGGCGACGCGGAGATCGTCGAGCTCCTGCTCGATCTCCTCTCGGGGCGACTCGGCGCCGCCGCATCGCCAGAGCCGAGCTCTCCGGCGGTACCTGCGATCCGCCTGGTCCTCGGTCTCGCCGGCGCGCTCGATCCGCTGCTGCGGCACCACCCCCAACCCCGCGAGCTGGCGCAGGCGATCGCGCGTCGCGATCGCGCCCGGGCCCGTGCGGAGAGCCGCGAGCTGCTGGCGATCGTGGAGCGCGGCTTCCCGGACGATCCCGCGGTGTTGGGCGACGCTGCCCCCGCCCTCGATCGGCTGCTGCGGCTGCGCGAGCGGCTCGAAGCGCGCCGTGGGGAGGTCCCGGTCCACGTCACTGTCGACCTCGCGGAGTTTGCGGCGGAAGGGCTCGACACGGTGCCGACGGAGGCTCCGGCCGGCGATTCCCCGGCCACGGAGCGGGCGCTCCCACGCGCTTCGTACTACGACGGTGTCGTGTTCCGCGCCTACATCGACGGGTTGGGGCAGCCGGTGGCGAGCGGCGGCCGCTACGACGGGCTGTTCCGCGGATTGGGTGCGCGCGTCCGCGCCGTCGGCTTCCAGGTCGCGCTCGATCCGCTGCTCGAGGCTACCCAAAGGAGGGCCGCACCAGCGGCCGCCGTATCGGAGGCCGCGCGATGATCCGCCTGGCGTTGCCCAAGGGCCGCAACCTCGAGCCCGCGCTGGTCGCGCTGCGGGCCGCGGACCTGCCGCTCGACAGTTTCGAGCCACGGCGCCTGCGCCAGTCGCTCCCCGGAGAGCGGGTCGAGCTGCTGCTGCTCAAGGACTGGGACCTGCCGCTCTACGTCGAGCACGGCATCGCGGACGGCGGTTTCGTGGGCTCCGACGTGCTCGAGGAGCTGGGTACGGACCTGCTGGTGCCGGCACGCCTGCGCGACGGGCGCAGCCGCTTCTCGCTGATAGGGCGCGACTCCCGCATGCCGGCCCCGGGCGACCAGATCCGCGTCGCCACCAAGTATCCTCGGTTCACCCAGCGTCTGCTGGCGCACCGTCCCTGGGGCATCGAGATCGTGCGGCTGTCGGGCTCCGTAGAGCTGGCGCCGCTGCTCGACCTGGCCGAGCTCGCGGTCGACATCGTGCAAACGGGCCAGACTCTGCGCGACCACGACCTCCACGAGGTCGAGATCCTCGCCCCGGTGGCGCCGTGCCTGGTGGTGAACCGGGCCTCGTTTCAGCGCCTGCGTACCGAGGTCAACGAGCTGATCGACCGTCTCGAGCGCGCGGAGGCGGTGGGGCCATGAGCCTGAAGCGACTCGACGCCACGAGCCGGCGCGGCCGGCGCGCCATCGAGCGGCTGCTCGAGCGTGGCGGCGACCGCCTCGACCGCAAGCTCGCCCGCGTGCAACGCAAGGCGCGCCGAATCGCCGACGCGGTGCGCACGGGCGGCGACCGAGCGCTGTTGCGGGCGGTCGATCGCTACGACGGGGTGCCCGCGCGCCGGGTCGCGGAGCTGCGGCGCCGTCCCGCACGCGTGCCTTCCCAAGACTTGCCGCCCGGGTTCGAGCGCGCCATCGAGCGCGCGCTGCGTGCGATCGAGCGCTTCCATCGGACGCAACACGACAACGGACCACGAGGCTTCGAGCTCGGCCCCGACGGTCTCGGCGACGACCCGGGCGGCGCGCGCATCGTCGAACGCTGCGAGCCGCTGCGTCGCGTGTGCCTCTACGTGCCGGGCGGGCGTTTCCCCTATCCCTCGACCGTGGCGATGTCGGTGATCCCGGCGCGGCTCGCGGGAGTGAAGGAGATCGTGGTGGCGACCCCGCCGCGAGCCTTCGAGACCAGCCCCGCGCTCCGACACACATTAGCGCTGCTCGAGGTCGACGAGGTGTGGGCGATGGGCGGCGCGCATGCGATCGCGGCTATGGCATACGGCACCGAAACGATCGCCGCTGTCGAGATGATCGCGGGGCCCGGCAACGCTTACGTCTCCGCCGCGAAGCAGGCGGTCGCGGGACGCGTCGGCATCGACCAAGACGCGGGGCCCTCCGAGGTGGTGATCCTCGCCAGCGCCGACGCCGGCGAAGAGGCGGTGCCGTGGATCGCGGCGGACCTCCTCGCCCAGGCCGAGCACGATCCGCGCGCCGTGGTGGTCGCGATCACGCCGGACCGCAAGCTGTTGCGCGCGATCGCCGCCGAGGTCGACCACCAGCTCCGCGGCCTGCCGACCGCCGAGACCGCGCGTGCCGCCCTCGCCGGCGCGAGCTGCAGCCTCCTGGTCGAAGACCTGGAGGCGGGTCTCGCTCTCGCGGAGCGCCTGGCGCCCGAGCACATCCAGCTCGTGGGCCGCGCCGCGGAGGAGCTGGCGCCACGGGTGCGCTGCGCCGGTGCGGTCTTCGTCGGCGCCGCCACGCCGACCGCGTTCGGCGACTACCTCGCCGGACCTTCGCACGTGCTGCCGACCGGTGGCACGGCGCGCTTCGCGTCAGGTCTGTCGACCTCCGACTTCGTGCGTCGCTGGCACGTCGTGCGCTATGACGCTGCGGCTGCGGCTGCAGCGGCCGCAGACGTAGCAAACCTCGCGCGCGCCGAAGGGCTGTTCGGTCACGCCGCCTCTGCCGAGCGGCGCGCCTTCCCGTCCTCCGGACCCGACCCTCGAGAGAAACGCGAGGATCGCTCTTGAGCGCGCCCCCCCTTACCGAGGCCCTGACCGAGAGGGTGACCCGCTGGACTCGCCCGGAGCTGCACGCGCTCGAGCCGTACTCGCTCGTCGCCCCACTGGGCGACGCACCGGTGATCCGCTACACGCTCGACCAGAACGAAGTGCCGTGGGACGTTCCGGCTCCGCTCAAACAGCTCGCTCTGGAGCGCCTCGCGGCGCGCGAGTGGGCGCGTTACCCCGAGATGCACTCGGATCGGCTGCGCACGCTACTCGCCGAGCGCCACGGCCTGTCGCCGGAGAACGTGCTCGCCGGCAACGGCTCGGGAGAGCTGCTGCGGCTGGTGCTCGCGGTCTTCGGCGGTCCTGGGCGGGTGGTGCTAGGCCACGAGCCCAGCTTCGCGCTCTACCGGCCCTTGGTGCTCGAGAGCGGCGCGCGGCCGCGATTCCTGCCGCCGCGCGAGGACCTGCGGCTGCCGCTCGAGGAGCTCGAGCGCGAGATCGAAGCCGACCCGGCGCGACCGCTCCTGCTGTGCTCGCCCAACAACCCCACCGGCGAAGCCGCGACCCCGACCGCGATCGCGCGCCTGCTCGAGCGTCTCGACGCGCCGCTCCTGCTCGACAACGCCTACGGCGAGTTCTGCAGCCACGACTACCGCCCGTTGCTCGCGCACCATCCCAACCTGGTGCTGCTGCGGACGTTGTCCAAGGCGTGGTCGCTCGCTGGCGCCCGCGTCGGCTACCTGCTGGCGCACGCCGAGGTGGTCGCCGAGTTGCTCAAGGTGAAGCTGCCGTACAACGTGTCGCAGGCGGGCGCCGTGCTGGGCGAGACGGCGCTCGAGCACCCGCGCCACGCGGATCGGTGCGTGCGCCTGCTGTGCGCGCGACGCGAGCAGTGGACGACCGCCTTGCATGGCAGGGGCATCGAGGTCTTCGACTCCGAGGCGAACTTCCTGCTCCTGCGAACGCCGCGCGCTGCCGAGCTGCGCGCGGCGCTCGCTCGAGCCGGGGTCCTGGTGCGCGACGTGGGTCGCTACCCAGGACTCGCGGGCTGCCTGCGCGTTACCGTCGGCGCCTCGCCCGCGCTGCGCGCCATCCTCGGCGTGCTGGATCGGCTCGGGCTGCACCCCACTGCAGACAGCACCCCCGCGAAGGAGGAGCCATGAGCGAGGCCGGGAGCCAGGTTCCAGCGCGCCGAGGCACGGTCGCGCGACGCACGCGCGAAACCAAGATCGACCTTCGACTCGAGCTGGATCGCGCTCCAGAGAGCCGCTCCGTCGAGTTGCAGGTGCCCGACGGGTTCTTCGGCCACATGCTCGACGCGCTGGCGCGACATGCACGGTTCTCGATAGCGCTCCAAGTCGAGGGCGACACCCACGTCGACCTCCACCACAGCGTCGAGGACACCGGCATCGCTCTCGGGGAGGCGCTCGACCAGGCACTGGGCTCGCGCGCCGGGGTCGAACGCTTCGCGCACGCCTACGCCCCACTCGACGAAGCGCTGTGCCGCGCGGTCGTGGACCTCTCGGGTCGCGGCTCGTTCCACTGGCAATCACCCGATGCGATGCAGCACGTCTGGGTGACCCAGACCTTCCCGCTCACGCTGGTTGCTGACTTCTTCCAGGCCTTCGCCGAGCACGCCCGCCTGACACTCCACCTCGACGTGCTGCGCGGCCGCAACCCCCACCACGTGGCTGAGGCGTGCTTCAAGGCAGTAGCCGTCGCGCTGCGCCGCGCCGTGGCTCGAGTACCGGGCGAGATCACGGTCCCCAGCACGAAGGGAACCCTGGAATGAGGGCCACCATCATCGACGCTGGCGTCGGCAACATCGGCAACCTGGTGCGGGCGCTCGAGCATCTCGGCGCGACGGCCGAGATCACCACCGACCCAGCACGGATCAGCGGCGCGCGCTGTCTCCTGCTGCCCGGTGTCGGCGCGTTCCGGCCGCCCCGCGAGCGGCTGCGTGACGGGCTCGAGGAGGGTCTCCGCGAGGCGATCGCAGGAGGCGCGTGGCTCCTCGGCATCTGCGTCGGCTTCCAGCTGCTGTTCGAGTCGTCCAGCGAGTTCGCGGAGTCGTCGCGGCCGACCGACGGGCTCGCTCTGCTCCGTGGCCGCGTCGTGGAGCTCCCCGGATCCGTGCCCCGGCCGCACATCGGCTGGAATGCCCTGCACGACCTCGCTTCGCACCCACTACTGCAAGGCATCGTGGGCGGAGACTGCGCCTACTTCGTGCACGGCTTCGCCCCCGACGGCGTGCCTCGCGACGAGGTCCTGGCTCGCTGCACCCACGGCCGCGCGTTCGCCGCAGTGGCCGGTCGTGGTCGCGTGTTGGGAACGCAGTTCCACCCGGAGAAGAGCGGCGCTGTCGGGCTGCGCCTGTTGCGCAACTTTCTCGACCTGTGCGCCAACGGAGGAGCGCCGTGACCGCGACCGCGCAGACCTCGAAGCACGCTGCCCGCGCCAGCGCGCTCGAGCTGCTGCCGGCACTCGACCTGCGTCGCGGCCGCGTCGTGCGGCTGCGCCAGGGCGACGACGCGGCGCGTACGATCTATGGCGCTGACCCGCTCGCGATCCTGCGCCGTTGCCGCGCCGCGGGTGTCTCCCGCATGCACCTCGTCGACCTCGACGCGGCGTTCGGCGAGCCCCCCCAGCGCGAGCTCCTGGCGCGGCTGGTCGGTGACCCGGAGGTCCCGGCGGTGCAGCTCGGCGGCGGCCTGCGCGATCGCGAGGCGGTCGAATGGGCTCTCGGGATCGGCTGCTCGCGGGTGGTCCTAGGCTCGATGCTCGAGCGTGACTTCGCGCTGTTGCAGGTGCTCGCGCACGAGCACCCCGGCCGGGTGGTCGTGGCGCTCGACGTGCGTGGCGACGCGTTGCGCGTGGACGGCTGGCGCAAAGCAGCAGCCGAACCGCTCGAGGCGATCTGCGTACGGCTGCGTGACCTTCCGCTCGGCGCGGTGCTGGTGACCGACGTGGAACGCGACGGTATGCTCGAAGGCCCGAACCTCGAGCTTGCCTGTCGCCTCGCACGCGCCTCCGGCGTTCCCGCTCTGCTGTCCGGCGGCGTCGCCTCGGTCGACCACCTGCTCGCGGCGGTCGCCGCACCCGAGATCGGCGGCGTGATCGTGGGCAAGGCGTTGTTGGATGGCGCGATACAGCTCGACGAGGCGTTGCGGGCTTGTGGACCCGCCACCGGTCTCACGGCGCGCATCATCCCGTGTTTGGACGTGCGCGACGGTCGAGTGGTGAAGGGCGTGCGCTTCCAGGACCTGCGCGACCAGGGCGACCCCGCAGAATGCGCGCGTCGCTACGCCGAGCAGGGGGCCGACGAGATCGTGTTCCTCGACGTCACCGCCGCGCCCGAGCGTCGCGGCACGGATCTCGAGTGGGTCGAGCGCACGGCGCGGTCGGTGTTCGTGCCGTTGACCGTCGGCGGGGGCGTGCGCAGCGTCGACGACGCGCGTCGGCTCCTGCTCGCAGGCGCCGACAAGGTAGGAGTCAACACCGCGGCAGTGGCGCGCCCCGAGCTGCTGCGCGAGCTGGCCGAGCAGTTCGGCAGCCAGTGCGTGGTGCTCTCGATCGACGCTCGACGCGTCGTAGGCTCCCGGCCGCCGAGCTGGGAGGTGGTCACCCACGGCGGACGCACCGCCACCGGACGAGACGCATTGCAGTGGGCCGTCGAAGGCGTCGAACGCGGCGCCGGCGAGATCCTGCTTACCAGCATCGACAGCGACGGCACCAAGAGCGGCTACGACCTCGAGCTGATCGGCGCGGTGACCCGCGCGATCAACGTTCCGGTGATCGCGTCCGGCGGGGCCGGCTCGCCCGAGCACCTCGGCGACGCGCTCGCTGCCGGCGCCGCGGCAGTGCTCGCGGCTTCGATCTTCCACGAAGGCACCCACACCGTCGGCGACGTCAAGCGCCGGCTCGCGGATCGCTTCCCGATGCGCCTCGCGCCTGGCGCGGGAGAGCAACCATGAACGCCGCGGCACAGCAGCGCGACCCGCTCGGCGACCTCGAGTCGTCGACGCTCAATTACGACCAGAACGGCCTGGTGCCGGTGGTGGCGCAGGACGTCACGAGCGGCGCGGTGCTGATGGTGGCGTGGGCCGACCGCGAGGCGATCGAGGCGACGCGGCGCACTGGACTGGCACACTTCCACAGCCGCTCGCGCGGCCGACTCTGGCGCAAGGGTGAGACCTCCGGTCACGAGCTGCGCGTGGTCGAGGCGATCGCCGACTGCGACCGCGACACGCTGCTCCTCCGCGTGCTGCCCAACGGCCCGGCCTGCCACCGCGGAACGCGGACCTGCTTCGAGCCCAACGCCGCGCGCCTCGAGCTCGGCTGGCTCGCCGCGGTGATCGCGGAGCGGGCCAAGGCGCCGGTGGCGGAGAGCTACACCGCGCGCACCCTCGCCAAAGGACTGCCGCGTGTCGCGCAGAAGGTGGGCGAGGAGGCGATCGAGACGGTGATCGCCGCGCTCTCGGGCGGAAACAGCGTCCCTGCCGCGAGCACGGCATCGGACGCGACAGCGCCACTGGTCGCCGAGACCGCAGACCTGCTCTACCACCTGGTACTGCTGCTCGAAGCCACCGGCACCGAGCCGAGCGCGGTGGCGAACGAGCTGGCCCGCCGCCACAGCGAACGCACCAGGGGCGACACCTCGACCGGCTCCGGCTCCTCTACCGAACAGGTCTCACCCACCGGAGAGCGTCCATGATCGCCACGCAGGCCGGGATCTCCCCGGCGGCCGCAGCGGCCCGGCCTCACACCCGGGAGTTCCTCGCCGACACACTCACGCCGGTCGCCCTCTACCGACGGCTGCGGGCGCTGTCGCCGTGGCGGTTCCTGCTCGAGAGCGTCACCGGCGGCGAGCAAGTGTCGCGCTTCTCCTTCCTCGGCGCGGGACCGACCGAAGTGCTGCGCCTCTACGCGGACCGGCTCGAGGTCGAACGATTCGACGAGTCGGGCCGGCCTCTCGCCGAGCCCGAGGCCGCGCCGGGCGACCCGCTTTCCGAGCTCCGCCGGCGCGTCGAGGGTGTCCACGCCGAGCGCTGCGAGCTGCCGTTCACCGGAGGGTTCGTCGGCTGGTTCGGGTGGGACCTGGTGCGGCTGCTCGAGCGGCTGCCGAGCCGTCCGCCCGATCCCTTCGGGCTGCCGCTCGCGGTGCTGGCGCGCTTCGACACGGTGGTGGTCTTCGACCATGCCCGACAACGGGTGATCGCGCTCGCCAACGAGATCGAGGGCGAGGTAGACGAAGCCATGGCCACGGCGCGCCTGGCGAGGCTCGCGACGCTGCTCGAGCAGCCCGCGGCCAGCGCCGCACGGGAGCTGCCACGCGGCCCGTTGGCGCCGGCGCGCGTCGGTCCGCCGAGCCTGAGCGACGACGCATACCGGGCCGCCGTGGTGCGCGCCAAGGAGCACATCGCGGCCGGCGACATCTTTCAGGTGGTGCTGGCGCGGCGCTGGGAGGTCGTGGACGAGCAGGGCCGGCCACTGCGGCTCGACCCGGAGGCCATCTACCGCGCGCTGCGCGTGGTCAATCCGAGCCCCTACATGGTGCTCTACGAAACACCCGCACTGTCTCTGGTCGGCGCCTCGCCCGAGATGCTGGTGCGTCGCGAGGGCGACCGCTTCGAGCTGCGGCCGATCGCCGGAACGCGACCACGCGGGGCGAGCCCCGCCGAAGATCGCGAGCTCGAGCGCGAGATGCTCGCCGATCCCAAAGAGCGCGCCGAGCACGTGATGCTGGTGGACCTCGGACGCAACGACCTCGGCCGCGTCGCGGCGCCGGGCGGTGTGCGGGTCGCGAGCTTTCTCGACGTCGAGCGCTACAGCCACGTCATGCACATCGTCTCGAGCGTCGAGGCGATCCGACGCAACGACGCGACTGCGCTCGACGCGCTCCTCGCCTGCTTCCCTGCCGGCACGCTGTCGGGAGCCCCAAAGATACGCGCCATGCAGCTCATCGACGAGCTCGAGCCCGAGGCGCGCGGTGTCTACGGCGGTGCTGTCGGGTACCTCTCCTTCAGCGGCGACATGGACACCTGCATCACGATCCGCACGCTGGCGGTCGAGCCCGACCGCGTCTCGATCACCGCGGGTGCCGGCCTGGTCGCGGACTCCGACCCTGCGCTCGAGGAGCTCGAGACGCGCAACAAAGCGGCCGCGCTGCTGCAGGCGGTGGCGCTCGCCGCGCAGTGGGAGCAGGAAGCATGAGCCCCTCGACCGTGAGCACGAGCCGCGCCCAGGCACCGTCGGAATCGACGCGCGCCGCCGGTCGTTCGCCGGTGTGGCGGCTCGGCGAGGGTCGCCGTCGAGTGCTGGTGATCGACAACTACGATTCGTTCACCTTCAACCTGGTGCAGGCCCTGGTGGTGCTCGACGCGACCGTCGAGGTCGTGCGCAACGACTCGCTCGTGCTCGGCGAGCTGCTGGGCCGGCAGCCCGACGCGGTGGTGCTGTCGCCGGGCCCCGGTCGGCCCGAGAGCTCGGGACTGTGCGTCGAGCTGCTGGCGCAGCGCCCCCGCCTGCCCGTGCTCGGCGTCTGCCTCGGCCACCAGGCGCTCGGCTGCTCTTTCGGCGCGACGGTCGAACGCGCGCCGGTGCAGGTGCACGGCAAGACCTCGCAGATCGAGTACCGGCCCCACGCGCTCTTTGCCGGCCTACCCAATCCGTTCGAAGCCACGCGCTATCACAGCCTGCACGTCGTCGAGCGCACACTGCCTCAGGAGCTGGTCGCCCTCGCCTGGAGCGAAGATGGTGTGGTGATGGCCATGACCCACCGAGAGCTGCCCTACTTCGGGGTGCAGTTCCACCCGGAGTCGGTGCTGACGGTCGAGGGACCGAAATTGTTGGAGAACTTCTTGGCGCTGGCAGAGGGACCGCGGCGATGACCTGGACCAGGTGGGCGGCGACGAACCGGCGGAGCTCGCATGGAAACGCGTGATCTCCTCGCGCGCCTGATCTCGCGGCAGGATCTGTCGCGCGCGCAGGCCGAGGTCCTGTTCGACCGCATCATGGACGGCGAGCTGGGCGCGGCGCAGCAGGCTGGGATCCTGGTGGCGCTCGCGGCCAAGGGCGAGACGCCGGACGAGATCGCGGGCGCGGCCGCGGCGATGCGTCGTCGAGCGACACCGATACCGCACCGCTCCTCGAACGTCCTCGATACCTGCGGCACCGGCGGCGACGGCAAGGGAACGGCGAACGTATCGACTGCCGCGGCACTGCTCGCCGCCGCCGGCGGCGCCAAGGTGGCCAAGCACGGCAACCGATCGGTCTCGAGCCGGTCGGGCAGCGCCGACGTGCTCCAGGCGCTCGGCGTCCACCTCGAGCTGCAGCCCGAACAGCTCGCCCGCTGCCTCGACGAGGTCGGCATCGCTTTCCTGTTCGCACCGGCGCTGCACCCGGCGATGCGCGCGGTGATGCCGGTACGTCGCGAGCTCGCGGTGCGCACCCTCTTCAACGTGCTCGGGCCGCTCACCAATCCTGCCGGAGCCACGCGGCAGCTCTTGGGCGTCTACTCGCTCGCGCTGGTGGAACCGGTCGGCGCCGTGCTGCGCGAGCTCGGCGCGGAGCACGCGCTGGTAGTCCATGGACTCGACGGGCTCGACGAGATCACCACCACCGCCGCGACGCGCGTGTGCGAGGTCACTCCGTCGGGACTGCGCACCTACGACCTGACGCCCGAGGAGCTCGGTTTGCGGCGCCGCGGGCTCGACGAGCTGCGCGGCGGCGACCCGGCCGAGAACGCGGCGCTGCTGCTGCGCGTGCTCGAGGGCGAGGCCGGAGCGCTCGCCGAGATCGTCGCGCTCAACGCCGGCGCGGCCCTCTTCGTGGCAGGGAGGGCCGCAAGCCTCCCCGACGGGCTCGAGCAGGCGCGCGAGCTGCAGCGCTCCGGCGCGGGAGCGCGCAAGCTGGAAGAGCTCGGTGAGACCTCGCGCGCGCTCGCCGCAGCAGGAGCCGCCGGTGTCTGAGTCGACGCTGCCCAAGGCGCGCGGGTTGGGCGCAGCGGCGCTCCGGCCCGCGACACGGTCCGGCCTGCCCGACGTGCTGCAGCGCATCCTCTCGAGCACCGCCGTGCGCGTGGCGAGCGCCCGCGGCGAGCCTCTGGCGCTACCAGCCCCCGCTCTTCCCTCGCTATTCGACAACCCGTTCGGCGCGGCGCTGCGTCGCGATCGCGGCCGCGCGGTGATCGCCGAGGTCAAGATGGGTTCGCCGCGGCTCGGCTCGCTCCGGGACCGCGTCGACCCCGAACGACAGGCGGCGGCCTACGCCCGCGCCGGTGCGGCAGCGCTCTCGGTGGTGGTCGAGCCGGAGTTCTTCTTCGGCAGCTACGACTTGCTGCGGCGCTGCCGCGAGGCCTCCGGGCTGCCCGCGATCGCGAAGGACTTCGTGCTCGACGAGGTGCAGCTCCGCTGGGCGCGTGACGCCGGCGCGAGCGCGGTGCTGCTGATCGCCGCCGCCCTCGAGCGCGCGCGACTCCACGAGCTCGGCGCCGCGGCGCGTGCGCTCGGGCTGCTGCCGCTGGTCGAGACCCACGACCGCGAGGACCTCGACAAGCTCGCGGGCGGCGCCGTCGACTGGGAGCTGGTGGGCGTCAACAACAGAGACCTTCGCACCTTCCAGGTCGACCTCGGCTCTTCGATCGAGCTTCTGCCCGACCTGCCTGCCGGAGCGCTCAAGGTCGCGGAGAGCGGACTCCACTCGGCGAGCGACCTCCAGCGTCTCTCCGACGCCGGCTTCGACGCGTTCCTGATCGGCGAGACGTTGCTCCTGGATGCAGACCCGGAGCGCAAGCTGCGCGAGCTGCTGCGCTTTCGCGAGTCGGACCTCGATCGAGGTGCGGCGCCATGACCGCAGACGCATATCCAGAGACACCCGCGCTGAAGGTCTGCGGCGTCACCACTACCGCGGACGCTCGCGCGATCGCCGATCTCGGTGTCGAGCTCGTGGGGTTGAACTTCTACCACGGGAGCCCGCGCTGTCTCGATGCCGAGCGGGCAGCCGAGGTGCGCAGCGCACTCGGCGAGAACGTCCTCGTGGTCGGCGTCTTCGTCGACGCGCCGCTCCAGGTCGTGCGCGACATCGGGTCACGCGTCGGCCTCGACCTCTTCCAGTTCCACGGCAACGAGCCCGAAGCTGTGTGGCATCCCGTCGCCGAGCGCGCGATCCGCGTGCTCCGGGGCGTGGTAGAGCGGGACCCGCCCGTCGACCCCTTCGCCGCATGCTGGGGGCTGCTCTTCGACACCCCAACGGAGCTGCTGGGCGGCGAGATCGGCGGGTCGGGCAAGACGTGGCGGTACGAAGCGGCGGCGCCTTGTATCGCTTCCTCCCCTGGGCGGCGTATCCTCGTCGCGGGCGGGATATCTCCCGCGAACGCCGGCGCGGTCCTCGAGCGGCTGCCCGGTGTCTGGGGCCTCGACGTCTGCTCTGGCGTCGAGTCGGCACCCGGGCGCAAGGACCTCGACAAGGTCGCGGCGCTGCTCGACGCCGTACGCTCGTTCGCTGCCGGCTCGGCGGCAACGCGGCCGGCGCCTGCGATCGGAGAACCTGGATGAAGAACCTCCAGCCGGACGACCGCGGACACTTCGGCCCTTACGGGGGTCGCTTCGTGCCGGAGACCTTGATGGCGCCGCTCGCCGAGCTCGCCGCCGCCTACGATCGCGCGTGCAAGCAGAAGCGGTTCCGCACCCGGCTGGACGAGCTGCTGCGCACCTGGGCTGGGCGGCCGAGCCCGCTCACTTTCGCCCAGCGGCTGACGGAGAAGCTCGGCGGCGCGCGCATCTACCTCAAGCGCGAGGACCTGCTCCACACCGGCGCCCACAAGATCAACAGCGCGCTCGGCCAGTGCCTGCTGACGCGCGAGATGGGCAAGCGACGCGTGATCGCCGAGACCGGCGCCGGTCAACACGGCGTCGCCACCGCCACCGCGGCGGCGCTGCTCGGGCTCGAGTGCACGGTGTACATGGGCACCGAGGACATGCGGCGCCAACGCCTGAACGTCCACCGCATGCGCCTGCTCGGAGCGCAGGTCGAGGGAGTCGACTCAGGTAGCCGCACTCTCAAGGACGCGATCAACGAGGCACTGCGCGACTGGGTGACCCGCGTCGCCGACACCCACTACGTGCTCGGCTCGGTGCTCGGCCCCGACCCCTTCCCCCGCATGGTGCGCGACTTCCACCGGGTGATCGGCGAGGAGGCGCGTCGCCAGCTCCGAGAGGCCACCGGCCGGGCCGAGCCGGACCTGGCGATCGCGTGCGTCGGCGGCGGCAGCAACGCCCTCGGCCTGTTCACGGCGTTCCTCGCGAGCAAGTCGGTTCGGCTCATCGGTGTCGAGGCGGGCGGGCGAGGGAGCACTCTGGGCGACCACGCGGCGCGCTTTCGCGGCGGCGAGCTCGGCGTGCTGCACGGCACCCGCACGCTGGTGCTGCAGGACGAGGACGGCCAGATCGCCGCGACACATTCCGTGTCGGCCGGGCTGGACTATCCCGCGGTGGGGCCGGAGCACGTGCTGCTGCGGGATCGAGGTCGGATCGAGTACGCGGTCGCCACGGACGACGAGGCGATCGACGCCTTCCACCTGCTGGCCGCGACCGAAGGGATCCTGCCCGCGCTCGAATCGGCGCACGCCATCGCCGAGGTCTGCCGCAGAGCGCCGAAGCTCCCCTCGAGCCGGATCATCCTCGTCAACCTCTCCGGGCGCGGGGACAAGGACGTGGAGTCGGTCATCGAGTTCGACGAGGAACGAGCTCGTCTCGGCCGGGAGGCCGCAGACGATGCCAGGCGGCTCCTGCAGCACCCCGCGATCCTGGGCTGGGCCGAGTCGTCGGCGCCCCTCGCGCCTCCGCGCCCGCGGCGCCGGCGCGTCACGAAGCCGCCCGAGGAATCCGACGAGTCCGTGCGCCCGGCGCTGGACGCAGTTCTTGCGAGCGACGACGAGGAGGCGTGAGTTGGCCGGAGCACGAGACCGCATTTCCGAAGTCTTCGCGCGCTGCGCGAAGGAGCGACGCGCCGCCTTCATCCCGTACCTGACGGCAGGCGACCCCGACCTCGAGACCACTCCGAGACTGGTCGAGGCTCTGGTGGCTGCCGGCGCCGACATCGTCGAGCTAGGCGTGCCCTTCAGCGACCCCATCGCCGACGGTCCCGTCAACCAGCGCGCCGCCTACCGCGCGCTCGCTTCGGGCACCACGGTTTCCGCCGTGCTGCAGCTCGTCGACCGCTGCCGCGAGCGCTGCTTCGGGGTCCCGATCGTGCTCTTCACCTACTTCAACCCGATCCATGCGCGCGGCGTGACCGCGTTCGCCGAGCAGGCTGCCGAGTCGGGCGTCGACGGCGTGCTGTGCGTGGACCTGCCCCCGGAAGAGGCCGAGATCGAGCTCGCGCCCGCGCTGCGCGCCAGCGGCGTCGACCCGATCTTCTTGATCGCCCCGACCAGCACTCCGAAGCGGATCCGACGAGCCGGCAAGTCCTCGCGCGGCTTCGTCTACTACGTGTCGCGCACCGGCACCACGGGAGAGCGCGCCGCGGTCTCCGAGACCCTCCGTCGCGAGGTGCGCGCCGTGAAGCGACGCGTCGGCCTGCCGGTCGCGGTCGGCTTCGGCATCTCCACGCCCGAGCAGGTGGCCGAGGTGGCCGCGATCGCTGACGGCGTGGTGGTCGGCAGCGCGCTCGTGCGCGTCGTCGAAGAGGCGGTCGAGTCGGGCTCGCTCGCCGAGCTGCCGGAGGCGCTCTCGCAACGGGCAGCGGAGCTCGCGGCACCGCTCCAGAGACGCAGGCGGCGTTTCGGATGGGGATAGAGAGAGATCCGTCAGCCACCCGTTACCGAACCGCACGATGTCCCGCCGCGCGGCCGTCTGGCTGGTGATCGCCACCGCCGTGCTCTTCTCCACCGGGGGCGCGGCGATCAAGCTGACTCAGCTCGGCGCCTGGCAGGTCGCGGGCGGTCGCGCGGCCGTTGCGGCGATCGCGATCCTGTTGCTCGCGCCCGGCTCACGCCGAGGGTGGAACTGGCGCACCCTGATGGTCGGTGCTGCCTACGCGGCCACCGTCCTGCTCTATGTCCACTCCAACAAGCTCACGACCGCCGCTGCGACCATCTTCCTGCAATCGACCGCGCCGCTGTTCGTGATCCTGCTCTCGCCGCTCCTGGTGGGCGAGACCCCGCGCCGGCGCGACCTGCTCTTCGCGCCGGCCTTCGCGTTGGGGCTCGCGCTCTGCTTTCTCGACCGCACCGGGGCCACCACCACGGCGCCGCAGCCGATGCTCGGCAATGCCTTGGCGCTCGCGGGCGGACTGACGTACGGGCTCACTCTCCTCGGTCTCCGCGCGCTCGGACGTCCGCCGGAACCCGCGGCGATGGAGCCGCGCGTCGGCGAAGGCCGGGCGGGCAACCCGGGGCTGGCGGCGGTCGCATGCGGCAACGTGATCGCGGCGGTCGTGTCGCTGCCGTGGGCGTTGCCGGTGCACGAGATCAGCTCCACCGACGTCGGCGTGCTGCTCTTCCTCGGTGTGTTCCAGATCGGCCTCGCCTATGCGCTGATGACGCGCGCGCTGCGCCACCTGACCGCCGTGGAGGGCGCTCTGCTGCTGCTCTTCGAACCCGTCCTCAACCCGCTGTGGGCCGCGCTGCTGCTGGGAGAGTTGCCCGGCCCGTGGACGAGTGCCGGTGGCATGGTGCTGGTCGGGGCGACAGCGTACAAGGCGTGGTCGGAGCCCTAGGAGGGGGGCCGAGCACCCCGCTCAGCCGCCGCGCTGGGCGAGTATCTGGGTGACCTCTGCGGCCCAGTTGGGCACGTACACCAACTGGCGCTCTGGTGCCTCCGCCGCGTATCTCACCAGGTCGATGTGCAGTCCGTCGGGAGAGACGTGGAAGCGGTTGGTCCAGGGATCGTCGACCAGGAAATCGGCTTCGAAGAGGAGGCGCGGTTCGCCGGCGGAAAAGGTAGGCTCGGTCTGCACCGCGACCGCCCAGATGCCCTTGCCGGCGCGATACAGGATCTCCCGACCGTCCGGCCGCCATCGCGGTATCGAACCGCCCGCTACGGAGACCCGAAAGCTCGGCTCGCGCTCCGGATAGCGCCGCACCCAGACCTCCATGCTGCCCGACTCCGAGGACCCGTAGGCCACCCAGCGTCCGTCGGGGGAGAAGTCGGGGAAAGCCTCTAGCGCGGTGGTGGCCAGGAACGTCTCCTCTCTCGGGGGCGAGGCATCCAGGGAGATCGTGAAGAGGTCCGACAATGTCGTCGCGTTGTCCCGCACGAAGATCGCCGTTCTTCCGTCGGGCGAGATCGAGCCCGCCCACTCCCACTCCGGCCCGCTGGTGAGCTGCTCGGGCGGCGAGGAGCCGTCAGCGGGAACGCGGGCGAGCTTGGGCGAGCCGGAGCGCACCCAGCTGAAGAGGATCCACCGGCCGTCGCGCGACCACAGCGAAGTACGCGCTTCGCCATCGTCGGTCAGGCGAGTCCAGGAGCCGCGCGGCAGGTCGTGGATCCACAGGTCCCACTCCCCCGTTCTCGTTTCGATCACCACCGAGAACCGCGAGCCGTCGGGCGAGAAGCTCGGTGCGTCGTCGAAGCGTCTGCGATCCGGCACCAGGTTCGCGACGGCGCCCTCCCGATCGATCCTCACCAGCTCGGTTTCCTCCGACTGGGGGGCTGCCGGCAAGAAGACCAAGGCTCCGTCGGCCGAGACGTCGTAGCCGGTGAATCTACTGCCGAGGTGGTCGTAAACCCTCTCGAGGATCGGCTGCGCATCGTCGGCGACCTCGAGCCGGTCCAGGTCGAAGCTCGTCGCATAGAGGATCCCGCCGCGCTGGTAGACCAAACGGCCCGGCGCGACGAATCGGGGCGAGACCCCGCCGGTCAGGAGCGTTCGGACCTCGCCGGAAGCGGTCACCAGAGCGATCTTCCACCTGGAGAAGCTCGTGAGTCCCGCTCGACGAGTGAACAGCACGCCGCGCCCACCAGGCAGGTGGCTCGGCCAGATGTCGTTTTCGCCGGTCTCGGCCGTCTTCGGATCGGTAATCTGCTGAGGCTCGCCGCCCCCGGCGGGTACTCGGATCAGACCACGATCCCGCTCGGAGAACACGATCGTGCCGTCCTCGCCCCAGCTCGATCCACGTAATATTTGACCAACCGCGCAGATCTCCTGGGGCTCGTTGCCGGAGAGCCGAACTCTGCGGAGCTTGCCGTCGGCCCAGTACCCGAGCCATTCACTGTCGGGCGAGAAGAACGGATTCCAGGCGTCTTCGGTGCCGGGCACCGGGCGCGCCTCGAGCTCGGCGATGGCCCGCAGATAGAGCTGCGCCGAGCGCGACCGGTCTGGGCGAAATCCACGAAAGGCCACCCACCTGCCGTCGGGAGAGATGGCGAGCATCGACGCCGCGGCTCCCGCCACCACGACCCCGTGCGGTGGTTGGAGCTGGTACCTCTCGACCACCGGGCGAAGAGCCCGGGTCTCGCTCCGGAACGCGAGGCCCGCCACCACTCCGAGCGCGGCCGCCGCGAGCACGGCAGCAGCCAGCAGGAGCCACCGCCGCCGGCCCGGACGCGTCGCAGCCGGCGGCGCGGCTGCCGATCCCGGCGCCGGCTCCGGGTCGCGCAGCGCCTCGAGGAGCAGGAGCCGCGCGTCGGCGGCGTCACGGAGACGCTGTGCGAGGTCCTTCTGGAGGCAGCGACGGAGCACACTGCGAGCGAGGGGCGGCGTTCCTTGGGGCAGCGACCCCCAGTCCGGCTCGCGCTCGAGCACCGCCGCCAGCATGTCGCTCACCGTCTCGCCGGGGAACGCCCGCCTCCCGGCCAGCATCTCGTAGAGCACGCAGCCCAGCGCCCACAGATCGGCGCGCTGATCGACCGGCTTGCCGCGCGCCTGCTCGGGGCTCATATAGCAGGCGGTACCCAACAAGGTACCCGCACGCGTCGCCTGGTAGGGGAGGGTCGGCGAACGGGTGCCGTCCGCCGGCGAGTCCAGCGACTCCGAAGCGACCGCCTTGGCGAGCCCGAAGTCGAGCACCTTCACCTCGCCGACCTCGCCGCCAGGACCCACCTGTACGTTCGACGGCTTGAGGTCGCGGTGGACCACCCCGCGAGCGTGCGCGGCCGAGAGCGCCTCCGCGATCTGTGCCGCGAGCTCGAGCGCCTCCCGCACCGGCAGCGGGCCGCGGGCGATGCGGTCGGCCAGAGTCTCGCCCGGCGCGAGCTCCATCACCAGGAAACGAAGCTCCCCCTCTTGGCCCACCTCGTGGACCCCCGCGATGCGCGGATGCGACAGCGAGGCCAACACCCGCGCTTCCCGCTCGAAGCGGGCCATGCGCTGCGGGTCGGCCGCGAACGCCTCGGGCAGCACCTTCACCGCTACTTCGCGGCCGAGGCGCAGGTCCTTGGCGCGGTACACCGCGCCCATCCCGCCTTCGCCGAGCTTCGCGGTGACCCGGAAATGCCCCAGGGTCCTGCCGATCATCGGCTCCGTCGCGATGCCGATGGGGTCCTCCTCGATCGCCTGCTGCGAGCGATGCCCGTGAGACCGTCGAAAACCTCGAGTGTCGTAGGTGCGGCGAGTCTAACGATAACCTTCAGCCAGCGCGCCCGTCGCGCGTCAGGCCGACTCTTGGAACGACCGCACGAACCGACCCACTTGCTCGAGCGCGTCACGTCCCTCGGGGAGCACCGGCGCCCAGAGTTGAAAGCCGTGGAACAACTCGGGCCAGACGTCCAGTTTCGCGTCGACCCCGGCGCCGCGCGCGCGCTCGGCGACGCGAACGCTGTCGTCGAGCATCACCTCTGCGTCACCGACCTGGAGCAGGAGCGGCGGCAATCCCGTGTAGTCGCCGAACACGGGCGAAACATGAGGGTCGCGCGGGTCCACGCCTCCGAGGTAGAGCGCCGCGCCCACCGACACGAGCGCGGGGTTGATCAACGGATCGACCGCGGCGCGCGTTCTCATCGATTCGCCCGAGCAAGTCAGGTCGGTCACCGCCGAGAAGGTGAACGCAGCGTCGGGCAGTCGGTCGCCGTCGTCGCGCAGTCGCAGCAAGAGCGCGAGCGCAGTTCCGCCGCCGCCAGAGTCGCCGCCGCAGAACACCGCCGACGGGCGGGCAGGCCCATCCGGTCCGCACTCCAATAGGTAGCTGTACGCGGCAAGCGCATCGTCGAGCGCCGCGGGGAAGGGGTGCTCGGGTGCGAGCCGAAACTCCGGAAGGAGCACGGCGCACCCGGTCGACGCCGAGACCCGCGCAGCGTGCGACCCGTGCGAGCCCATGCCGCCCGCGACCCAGCCGCCGCCGTGCAGGTAGAGCAGGCGTCGCGCCGGGTCGCTGCCGGCCGCGACCAGCCAGTGCGCCGGCACACCGCCCGCCTCGACCTCGGCCGTGCGGCAGTCTTCTGGTATCGGCCAGGGGGAGGCCTGCGCGGCGGCACGCATCGCCGCAACGTCGAAGCGGTCGCTCGACGAGCCGGACTTCGCCGCTGCCGCGAGGATCGCGGCGCGTAGGGATTCGAGCTCGGGGGACGCCATCGGCCGACCTCCTCACAGCTCCCGGTACATCACCAACGCGTCGACGTAGCCGAGGCGATCGTGGCGGAAGGCGGCCGGAACGGTACCGACCACCGCGAATCCGTGCCGCTTCCACGCGCGCATCGCCGCCTCGTTGGCGCTCACCACGAGGTTGAACTGCATGGCGCTGAATCCGAGGTCGCGTGCCGCGGCCAGGGAGTGCTCGCACAGCGCGCCGGCGATGCCGCGGCCTCGCGCGGCGGTGTCGACCATGTAGCCGGCGTTGGCAACGTGCGCGCCTCGTCCCGGCTGGTTCGGGCGGAGATAGTAGGTCCCGAGCACACGCTCGCTCCGACCGCTCTCGCGCGCGACGAAAGCGAGCGACGGCGGCGCCAGCCAAAGCGAACGCGCCTTGTCCTCCGGAGTGCTCTCGTCGTAGGCAAATGCGTCGCCGGCCTCGATCACCTGGCGGAACACCCGCCAGATCTCGGGCCAATCGTCGTCGGTAGCCGCACGGATCAGGAGCCAGCCTGGCGCAGCGGCGGCGATGCGCCCTGCTGCCGCCGTCGCAGCCTGCCAATCCGCGAGCGTCACCGCGCCGAGGTCGGGCCGCCGCTCCCCCGGGAGCCTCGCCAGGATCTCGAGCTGGTGGCCATCGGGATCGTCGAAGTAGAGCGACTGCGCCGGCATCCAGCCGAACACCGTCGGCGTGCTCGCCGGACGATCGAAGAAATCGCGCAGCGTCACGCCGCGCTGCCGCAGAGTCGCACAGGCGCGATCGAAGCGGTCGAGCCTCACCTCGAAGGCGTAGTGCTGCCGGCGGATCTCGCCAGCCGGCTTCTCCCACAGGCCGAGCATCGACTTGCCCCGACCTCCCACCCAGTAGAGCGCCAGCCGCCGCTCGGGCTCGCAGACACCGAGCTCGAGCCCGAGCACTCCCTCGTAGAAGGCCCTCGAGCGCTGGAGGTCGGCGACATCGAGATGGGTCTCGTAGAGGCCGGTGAAGTAGCTCGCCGGCCTCGCGCTGTCGTCGCCTCCCGTGCTCGCATCCGCCATGGTCTTCCCCGGCCGAGAACGCAGTCACGCTACAGACCGGGCCGTCCGGGCGCAAGACGTGACGGCTCCGCGCGACAGCGCATAGAGTCCCAGGCAAAGCTCCGGTTCAGCCGCTGGTCTCGCTCGGTACCGTGAACCCGGGGCCGGCGAGGTCCACCACCCAAGCCCCTGGCACTTCGGCCTCCACGACCCAGCGAGACAGATCCAGCCAGCTCGCGACGCGGTCGAGAATCGCGCTGTCTGCGGTCGCGACGATCTCGCCGCTGTCGCGCAGCACCGGGTCGGGGCTCGGCACCAGCTCGACCTCCCACCGGAAGCTGGCGGCGTCCGCCACGTCCAGGATCGTGCGGGCGAGCCGGCCGCTGTTGGAGATCGGCTGGTCCAGCAGCCAGCGCGCCGTTGCGCCGGCGCCCTGGAGGGTACGGCCGATCGCCTCGAGGGCCGGCCGCGTCGTTTCGACGCGCTTGTAGTGCCGGTTCATCGCCGCAAGGTCGCGGTAGACGCCGTCGCGAGCGAGCAGCACCAAACCGCCGCTGAGCGCCGCCTCGACCGTGAGCAGCACGTTGTAGCCGTCGATCCAGATCGTCTGCCCCGCGATCGACTGCCGGGAGACCAGGTGCGACCGCCGCCGCGCCACGGCGTCGTCGCTGGCGGCGCAGCGCTGCAGCGCCTTGCGCTGCCGGTCGACCAGGGCATAGCGGTCTCCGACCAGCGCCAGCGCGGCCTTCGGCGAGTAGCCGCGCCCCAGCAAGAGGCTGAGGTCCGCGAGCGCATCGCGCAGCGCCGGCAGCGCCGCCGGGGCAAAGCAGCGGGCGTCCTTTGGATGCTGGCCACGTTGGCTGCGGGTGTCGGGCACGAGAGCATGTTACGCACCCCCGAGCCATCGCCACCGCCCGCGCCTGGGTGGGGATTGGTACGCTCTGAACGACAAGCGCCCAACGCGCGACGAACGCGCACCGGCGCATCGACAATCGAGCCAGTCAGGAGACCCAGCATGATTCCTCGCCAACTCACACGCGCGATCCCGCGCCTCGTAGCCCTTGCGGCGGTGACCCTCGCGGTCGCGCTGCCGGCCGCCGCCGAAGACATCACCGTGATCTCCAAGGTCACGGCCAGCCGCGGGCCCAGCGGCACCCAGACGCTCTACATCGCCGGCGACATGATGCGCTCGAACGACGGCGAGAACGACACCATCGTCGACTACGCCACCGGAACCATCACCTTCGTCGACCACAAGAAGAAGCGCTACTGGCAGACGACGCCCGACGAGATGGGCGCTCAGTTCGAAGAGCTGAGCACGATGCTCGAGCAGAACCCGGTTCTCTCCAGGATGTTCGGCAAGGCGGCAGAGGCACGGGTCGAGAAGCTCGGCGCGCGGACTGTCGCCGGCCACGACTGCGACGACTACCGGGTGTCGGTGGGCGAGGCCTACTCCTTCGACGTGTGCGCCGCCAAGGACCTCCAGCCCGACATCGACGTGCACGCCGCTCGCCGCCTTTTCGCCGCGACTATGGGCCCCATGGCCGGCAAGATGTCGAAGCTCTTCGACGAGCTCGCCAAGATCCAGGGTCTGGCGCTCGCGAGCACCATGAAGATCAACGTCATGGGCGCCAACATTGCGGTCACCACCGAGGCGACCGAGGTGAAGGTGGGCGACCTCGCCGGCGACGTGTTCGCGCTGCCTGCCGGATACAAGACCGCGAAGTCGCCTTTCGCGAAATAGACCGAGCCCCGAGCGCGTCATCGCGCGTCCCGGGCGTCCTCGCACCCCCGCGCGTCCCGTGCGTCTTCGCGCCCCCGCGGTAACCTTCTCCGCACACCCCCGGTCTTGGCAGGAGAAGACGGAACGCCGCCCTTCGGCGGCGGCCCGGACCCGAGACACGACCTGGCTCGAGGACGAATCGGAGTGCCCTCCACCGCAGAGCCTAGGAACCGGTCCGTCTCGGAGGTCTCCGACGAGGGGCTGATGATCCAGGTCAAGGACGGCGAAACGCCGCAGCTCGGAATCCTGTTCGAGCGGCACCACGCGCGGCTCTACCAGTTCTGCCTGCGCATGACGGGCAGCACGGCGCTGGCGGAGGACCTGGTACAGGACGTCTTCACGCGCATGCTGCGCTACGCCCACACCTTCCGCGTCGACTCGCAGTTCCTGCCATGGGCCTACCGGCTCGCGCGAAACGCGACCAACGACCACTTCCGCAAGCACCGCCACGAGCCACCCATGCCCGACGAGACCATCCCGCAGGCAGACGCCTCGCCCGGTGCGCAGGAGCGGCTGGTCGAGGCCGAGACCTCGGCCCTGCTGCGCCGGGCGCTGCTCGAGCTCCCCGACGACAAGCGCGAGGTGCTGGTGCTGAGCCGGTTTCACTCGCTCAAGTACCAGGAGATCGCCGAGCTGCTGGAGTGCTCGGAGGGAGCGGTGAAGGTGCGCGTGCACCGAGCGGTGAAGCAGCTGCGCGAGAGCTACGAGGCGCTGGTCGCCAGCGGCCAGAGCCCGGGCGGCGGCCGCGGCGCTCTGGGCGTGGTGTGACACCGCTGCGCGCGAGTTCCTGGAGAGTTTCTGGAGAGAAGACGATGACCGACCAACAGACTTCTGACCGAACCGCCGTGCTGGAGGTGCTGCGCCGACTGGAGCGGGCGACCGCCGAGGGCGGCGAGGCGTCCGACGAAAGCGTCCGGGAGACCGAGCAACTCGGCGCCACGCTGTGGGCGATGCTGGAGTCGAACGAGGAGCTCGACGAGGCGGCCGTGCGCGCGCGCACAGAGCGTCTGCGCGCGCGCTTCTACCGCGAGCTCGCCGTGTTCGAGGCGAAGCCGGAGCGAAGGTCTTCGCTTCTGGAGCGGGCCGACCGTTGGCTCGCCGCGTTCTGGCCGTCGACGCGCGTGGCCCAGGCCGCGGTCGCCGCGTTCACGCTGCTGGTCGGTCTCGGGCTCGGCCTCACCACGCGGCGCGAGAGCGAGCTGGTACGGCTCGAGCGCCAGGTGACCACCATGGGTCAGACCGTCGCGCTGGCGCTGCTCGACCACTCGGCTGCAAATGAGCGTTTGCGCGGTGTCTCGCTCGGCGCCGCGGCGCTGGAACGCAGCCGCGACGACGAGGCGGCGCTGGCGATCGCGGACGGCCTGCTCGAGGTCGTCGGCTACGACCCGAGCGAGAACGTGCGGCTCGCCGCCGTCGAGGCGCTGGCGCGCATCGCCGACCGACCTCGGGTTCGCTCCGGCCTGGTCGAAGCGCTGTCGCGTCAGGACTCGCCCATGGTGCAGATGACGCTCGCCGACCTGGTGGTGGCCTCGGGCGACGGCGACGCGCAAGCGGCGATCCGAACCCTCCTGCAACGCGACGACCTCGAGCCCGCCGTTCGGCTGAGGCTGGAGGAGCTGATGCGCGATGCGGGCGGCAACGGCGGCGCCGTCTCGTCGAGGCCGGTCACCGCGAAGGAGAACGCGTGATCCTCACCCGTGCACCGCTACGGCACGCCTCCATCCTCGTCTTGCTCTCGATCTCGCCCTGGTCGGCGCTCGCGCCGGCAGCCGCGGCCGAGGTGCGAAACGAGCGCACGCTCGAGCGCACCTTCGCCCCTGCCGGCGAGGCGATTCACCGCCTGCAGGTCGACAACGTGTTCGGGTCGATCCGGGTGCGCACCCACGCCTCGCCGACGGTGGTGATGCAGGCGCGGGAGCGTCTCGTGGCTGCCGACGAGACCTGGGCGGAGCGCGCGCGTGCCGAGGTCGAGCTGGTCGCGACCGAGGAGAACGGCGTCGTCGATCTCTTCGTCGACGGACCGTTCCGCGGGCCGTGCGACTGCGAAGGCGATCGCTCGCGGTGGCGGCGCCACCAGCGCGTGCGCTACACGGTCGCCTACGACTTCGAGCTGCTGGTGCCCGGCAACCTCGAACTGGAGCTCGCGACGGTCAACGACGGCGACATCCGCGTCGAGGGCGTCCGCGGCGAGCTCGACCTGCGCAACGTCAACGGCGGCATCACCGTCGAAGGCGCCTTGGGCGGCGGCAGGGTGGTCACCGTCAACGGCGACGTCAGCGTCCGGTTCGCTCCCGGCCCGACGCGGGCCGCGAGCTTCCAGACCGTCAACGGCGACATCGAGGTCCTCTACGCGACGGCACCGGACGCCGATGTGTACCTCAAAACGATGTGGGGCGACCTGCGCAGCGAGTTCCCGTTCGTAAACCTGGCGGTGACCCCCGAGGTGGAGCGGCGCGACGACGGCCGATTCCTGATCCGCAGCGAGCAGTGGTCCGCGGTGCGCCTCGGCACGGGCGGTCCGAGGCTCTCCTTCGAAACCCTCAACGGCGACGTCGTCCTCGCGCGCAGCTCTGGCTGACGAGAAACGCAAACAGAAACCACCTCGTGAGGTAGACACTCCATGAGTCACATCCGCACCATACTGACCGTCCTGCTCTGCTCTCTCGGCGCGGCCGGCGCCGGCGCCGCCGAGCAAATCGCCATCCCGGTCGCCGACCCCAACCGGCCGGTGACGCTCAAGGCCACCCTGCTCCAGGGCTCGATCGAGGTCGAGGCCTACGAGGGCAAGGACGTGCTGCTCGAATGGGTGGACGAAGACGGCGAGGGAGGCGATGGCGAGCCCAAGCGCGTCGACGGCATGTACCGCATTCCGAACCGCAGCGGCGGCATCTCCGCTGAGGCGGTCGGCAACGAGGTCACCATCAGCAGCGGCTGGTCGGCCGGCGAGATCCTGGTCAAGGTCCGTGTGCCGACGCGCACCTCGGTGCGCGCCGCGTCGACCAACGGGGAGCTGATCTCGATCCGCGGCGTGAACGGAGATCACGAGCTGTCGAACATCAACGGCGAGATCCGCGCGGTCGACATCGGCGGCACGCTGGTGGCACAGTCGACCAACGGCGACATCGAGGTCGTGTTCCGCGAAGCCACACCCGAAAAGACGATGTCGTTCATCACCTTCAACGGCGACGTCGACGTCACCTTCCCCGCGTCCTTCAAGGCCGATCTCAAGATGTCTTCCATGCAGGGCGAGATCCTGAGCGACTTCCAGCTCGAGCTGGTGCCGAGCCACCCCCAGGACGACCGTGGTGGCAACCGCGTCAGCTTCAAGGTGGAGCGCGAGGTCCACGCCCGTGTCGGCGGCGGCGGCCCGGAGATCCGCCTGAAGACGTTCAACGGGGACATTCGGATCCGCCGTCGTTGAGAGCGGGCTCACGGGATCCAGTTATCCTGCGACGCCCGCGAGCGCGTCGTGGGCTGTCGGACCGGCCGCTCCGACGACCCCGCCGACACCGTCAGCACCAGTCGTGGCGCCATGGCCGAGAGCCGGGACGCCGGCGGCCGCACCTCGAGCCGGCGCGCCCGCCACCGCCCCAACGTCTGCCCTCGCTCCGCTGTGGTCAGCCGCGCCCACGCCGATGCTCGCCCGCACGCTGCACCCTTCCAAGGCCGCGGAGACCGCGCCCCAGCCAGACAACCACGATGCACACTCCGACGCGGCGGCCCGGCAGGAGCTGATCCGCGAGCTCGAAGCCGCCGTGGAGTCCTTGCGAAGCTCGACGGCCGATCCTGACAGCGATGCACGCGCTCTCGCCGAGCTCGCTCGCGATCTCGAGCGCGCCCGCGCGCGGGTGCGCACGGAGTCAGCCACGCACGATGCGACACTGGCGCGGCGAGCTCTAGCGGAGCGCCAGCAGCGTTGGCAGGCCGAGGTCGACCGGCGCCGAGCCCGTCACCAAGCCGAGCTCGAGGCACGCCAGAGCGCGCGCGAGCGGCAGGCGGCAGCGCGCCCGCCCCGCAGCGACCGCGAGCAGGCCCTCGAGCGCCGCGCGGTAGAGCGCCAGTGGGGCGGCGCCGCGACACGAGAGCACGCGCTCCAGCGCCAGATCGAAGCCCTCGAGCTCCAGCAACGGGAGCTACTCCGGATGATCGAGCAGCTTCGCCGCAGCCACGGTCGGCTGCCGGAATGATCCGCGAGCCGCGACACGCGCGGCGCGGAAGGTGCGGCATCGCATAGCCTTGCGGTCGAGATGTCCTCGTACCGCCGTCGAGCTCGTGTTGCGTGCTCCTTCGGTCTGCTGCTGGGGGGTCTGCTGCTGGGCTGGGGCTCACCAGCCTGGCCCGCCAGTCGAGACACGGGAGGGTGGCTCCGAGTCCTGACCCCGCACTTCGAGCTCCTGGGCCAGGAGCCCGCGGAGGAGCTCGAAGCGCTCGCGGCCGACCTGGGGACGCTGCACTCCCTGCTCCAGCGACTCGGCGAGGACGAGTCGCGGTGGCGGCCGCCGCTCCACATCGTCGCCCTCGGGCGCGACCAGCTCGGCTGGCTCGGACCCGACGGCGCAGATCTCGGGCCGCGCGACAATCGCGTCACCGGATACTTCGTGCCGGGCACCTTCGGCGACCACATCGTCTTCGACCGCGACCCGCGCAGCGCCCCGCGCGAGACGTTGTTCCACGAGTACCTGCATGCCTTCGTTCGACACAACCTGCCCGCGACACCCCTTTGGCTGAACGAGGGCCTGGCCGAGTACTACAGCAGCTTCACCGTAGCCAGCAGTCCAGACGGCAGCGCGCGAGGCTTGCTCGGCCTGCCCAAGGAGTCACACCTCCGCACGCTCCAACGCGAGCGCATGATCCCGCTCCACCGATTGCTGGAAGTCGGTGTCGACTCCCCGCACTACCACGCCGCCGACCGACGTGGGGTCTTCTATGCCCAGTCGTGGGCGCTCGTGCACTTCCTGCTGAGCGACGAGGATCGCCGAGCCCGTACCAGCCGCTACATCACCGACCTGCAGCGGCAACAGGACCCCGTGGGCGCCTTCGAAGCAGTCTTCGAACGCAGCTTCCTCGCGCTGGAGTCCGAGCTGCGTCGTTACCTGGAGGTGCTACCGCTGCCGCATGCCAGCTTCGCGCTCGACTCCCACACGCCGCGGCCCGGGATCGCCCTTCCGATAGGCGAGGCCCAGAGTGAGGTCGCCCTGGGCGACCTGCTGCTCGCGCAACGACGCGTCGGGGACGCAAGAGGGCGTTTCGAGCGGGCCCTGTCCGCCGATCCACGGCACGCGCGAGCCCTCGCCGGAATCGGACGCGTACACCTCGAGAAGGGCAACGTGCCGCTGGCTCTCGAATGGCTCGAAGCGTCGGCCACGGCGCCGGCCGGCGAGGTGCCGTGGCTGCCCTCGCTGCTGCTGGGCGAGGCCTTGCTGCGCTCGGTACGCGAGACGCTGCCGGCGTCCGGCGAGAGCGCCCCCGCCGATGCCGCGGCGTCGCGCCGGCTCTTCACACGAGAGCTGGGTCAGCTCGAGCGAGCGCGCGGCGTCCTGCGGTGGGCGCTCGAGCGTGAGCCGCGTCTCGCCCCCGCGCACGCCGCGCTGGGTCGCGCGTGGCTGCTCGAGGGCGGCATCGCGGGCGTGCTCGATACGGGCGCCGGCGACGAGGCGGTGGCGGCGCTCCGCCAGGCGATCGACCTTCAGCCGGACCGGCTGGAGCCCGCGGTCGACCTGGCGCACGTGCTCTGTCGACTCGATCGCTGCGCCGAGGCACGGCGCGTAGTCGAGGAGCTGCTCCCGCTCTACGGCCGGGTGGCCTCGGCCGAACTGCTCGCGACGGTACGAGAGCAGGTGGCGAGGGTCGAGCTCGACCGAGCCGCTCGTCTCGCCTCGACGATGCAGCCGGAGCAGGCGTTGGCCCGCATCGAAGCTCTCGTCGCCGCTCTCGACGGCGAGACTCTGTCGGCCCTCGGACCGGAGATCGACCAGGTCTCGGACGTCGCGACTTTCAATGCGCAGGTCGCGGCGTACAACCTTGCGCTCGAGCTCACGCACGCCGGACGCCGCGCCGAAGCAGCGCGCGTGCTCGCGCCAGTGCTGCGCGACGCGAGAGACCGGGAGCTGCTCGGCTCCGCCCGGCAGCTCGATGCGGTCCTGCGCCGATCCGGCGACTGAAGCAGGTCCCACATGCCCCGCGCTCCAGGCGCTCGCCGGCGCGGCGGGCTGCGGCCAGCCCGACGTGCTGCCGCCGCGCTGGCTCTACCTCGCGCTCGTTCGGCCCGACTGCGTGGAGCGCGTCTCGACGCCCGGATCCGCCGGGATCTCGACGCCGAGCTCGCGAAGCTGCGCCGCTGCCTGCATGGACCAGCCGCGGTTGGCGGCCGGACTGGCGGGGCTGGGATGCAGGATCTTGCCCACTCGCAACCCGCTGCCCTGCAGCACCTCGCGGGCACGGACAGCCGCGAAGTCGCCGACTCCGACCACCACGGGTCTGCCGAGAGCAGCGACCACGGCTCGGAGCGCGGCGTCGCACGGCGCGATCAGTCGCGCGAGCTCGGTCGCCCGCAGGCGGTCGGGCGTGAGGTTGCGTCCGGCTTCGTCCAGGAACATCAGGGGGCAGTAGTTCCAGACGAAGAAGCGACGGAAGAACGCCTGAGGGGTGCCGAAGGCTCGTTGCGCCCAGCCCCAGAGGCGGTCGCCGCTGACCTCCTCGCGCTTGCACGCAAACCCCTCGACGCGCCTCTTGGGGTGCTCCACTTCGGGGCGCCCGACCGAGCCTTCGAGCCCCAGCCAGTCGCGCACCCGCGACACCGCGCCGAACGGCACGCCGGTCTGGGCCATGCCCCAGGGGCCAGGATTCATGCCGAGGAGCAACACCCGCTCGCGCACCGCGCGCGGCGGCACCGCGAAGCGTCGAAGGTACTCGTGATACGGCGCGGCGGCGTACTCGAGCGGGTTGTAGACGTAGTACACCGGCGCGCCAGGCGCGAAGCCTACGAGGTCGCGACGAAGCAGCTCGACCGCCTCGAGCAGGGCCCGCAGCGCCTGCGCGCGATCACCCACGGCTCACGCGGGCACTGGAGGCGGCGGTGGCGCAGGCAGCTTCGCCCGCCGGGCGCGCACCACCAACCAGGCCACCACCCCTCCTGCCAGCAAGAACAGCGCGATCGCGAGCATGGGTCGATAGGCGAACCAGCCGGCGGCTATGACCACCAAGGAGCAGATACCGGCCAGCCCCAGAGCCACGAAACCGAGCCCCGCACCCATCACGCGACCGACGAACGGCACTACGTCGGCGAGCACCCGCAGCGGGCGCAGCAGCAGCCCGAAGCCGAGAAAGTACGCCAGGAACCCCGCGAAGCGGAGCGCCCAGGTGAGCATGCGATTGGAGCTGCGCGCACTCGCGAACATCTCCTCGGCGGACTTGGCGTCGTACTCGACGAGCGCGAGCGGACCGTTGCGCGTCTCGTGAGTCACCAGTCGTCCCGACTCCTGGCGACCCACCAGGCTCACCAGGGCCGGCCGTGACGCCTCGAAGCGGATGCGTGTGTCGCCCACCTGCGGCTGCAGCGGATTGGCGCCCACGTAGAGCCCGCTGTCGGCGAGCAGCACTGGCCTGCCCAGGAGCGTCGCGGCCTGCTGGCGAATCGACTCGCCGACCACCACCTGCTGCCCGCGGCGCAGCCGGTCCACGAAGGTGTCGGCGAGCGTGAACTCGCCCACGGTCACCTGCTGCGCTCGCCACTCGCTGCCGCCGATCGGGAAGGGCGGGTTCTGATGGCCGTCGCGTTGCTGGAACGAGGTCGAGTCGATCGGGCTCGAGGACCACGCCCGCTCGTAGGTGTAGGTGGTGACCTTCTCGGTGCCGCCGCCGGCTCGCTGCCGCTCCTCGGTGCGCTCGTTCTCCTTCCACTGGTACATCTCGACCGAGCGCACGAGCCGGATCGCGTTCTCTTCCACTCCCAGCTCGGGATCGCGCAACACCTCCGTGGTCGTCGCGGTGCCCGAGAGATGGACGAGCTGCCCCTCCAGGCCCGGGTCGGGGGTGGGCGCGGCTAGAGACTGCACGGTGCTCGCGCCTTCGCTGAGCGCGCGCGCTCGTCGCACGGCGCGGCCCTCGTTGGCAAAGAGCGTCACGGTCGCGATGACCAGCAGCACGCCGCCGGCGATCATGCCGCCGAAGGCGCCCTTGAGGCGCGAGCCCCAGGACTCGCGAGTGACTCGCGTCACGGAACCGCCACGGTTCAGGGGAGGAATGTCCATGCTCTGTCCCTCGTCGATCCTGTCCTCGTCGGAGTGCCCTGAGATCGGAGTGCCCTGAGAGAAGGCTAGCGCGATTCGGGCAACGCCAACGCCACCAGCTCAGGGGGCGAGCCAGAGACGGTCAGCGCAATGTACTGCCGGCCCTCGTGGAGGTAGGTCATCGGCGTGCCGATCGGCGTCCCCGGCAGCTCGACGGTCCCGACCACCTCGCCGGTAGCCTTGTCGCGCGCGACCAGGCGGCCCAGGCGGCCGCCGCGGCGCCCGCCTGGCGCCTCGCCGAGGAGCACCAGGGTTCGCGTGACCAGCGGCCCGGTGACGCCCTCTCCGCCGAGCGGCGGCAGGTCGAGCTGCGCGAGCGCCTCGTGCCGGCGCACGTCGCCGCCATCTCCGGTCGGGCGCATCCAGGCGATCTCGCCGCGACCGAGGTCGATTGCAGTGAGCCGCGAGTACGGCGGTTTCAGCAGCGGCAACTCTCGAGGACCAGCTACGCCGCCCGCCGACCGGTGCGTGTACCGAACCGAGCCGCCTTCCTGGGGATCGGGCGTGTAGAACACCACCACCGTCATCGAGTCGCGGGAGGGCACATAGAGGAAGCCGGTCTCGGGATCCACCGCGCCGCCCCACCAGTTCGCGCCGCCGCCCAGGCCCGGGCGCTGGATGGTGCCCTGCGTGCCTCCTTCGCTCGACAGGGACGGCGGAGTGTAGAGCGGACCTAGCCGGTAGCCCCGCGCGATCTCGAGCGCCTCCTGCCGCAGCTCCGGCGTGAAGTCGATGAGGTCGTCCTCGCGGATCCCCTGCGCCTCGAAGGGCGGCGGCCTGGTCGGAAAGGGCTGCGTCGGCGCGGCGCGCTCGCCCGGCATGTCGGAGGCCGGCACCGCGCGTTCCTCGATCGGCCACACCGGCTCGCCGGTGGCGCGGTCGAACACGAAGACGAAGCCCTGCTTGGTGATCTGCGCCACCGCCTCGATCTTCCGACCGCCGACCACGATGTCCACGACGTTCGGCGCGGCCGGCAGGTCGTAGTCCCAGAGTCCGTGGCGGACGGTCTGGAAGTGCCACGCGCGCTCGCCGGTGCGCGCGTCGACGGCGACCAGGCTCTCGGCGTAGAGGTTGTCGCCGAGGCGGTGGCCGCCATAGAAGTCGTTGGTCGGCGTGCCGATGGGCAGGTAGACGAGCCCGCGCTCGGCGTCGGCGCTCATCATCGTCCAGACGTTGGTGTTGCCGCTGTACTCGGCCGAGCCGTCCTCCCAGGTGTCGTAACCATGCTCTCCTTTGCGGGGCACGGTGTGGAACGTCCAGCGCAGCTCGCCCGTGCGCACGTCGAAGGCGCGCACGTCTCCCGGCGGCGCTTCTTTGGTGATGCGCCGATCGGAGATCGACGAGCCGGTGATGACGACGTCGCCGACCACGATCGGCGGCGACGCGCACGAGTAGGTGAGCGCGTTGAGGTAGTCGCGCTCGCCGCGCCGCACGCGCGGCACACCGTGCATCAGGTCGAGCCTGCCGCCATCCCCGAAGCCATCGATCGGCCTGCCGCTGGCAGCGTCGACCGCGATCAGCCAGCCGTCGCCGGTGCCCCAGAAGATCCTGCCGTTGAACTCTTTGCCGTCTTCGCCCGACTCGCTCCAGTAGGCGGCTCCGCGGTGGTTCCAGAGCAAGCTCATGGCCGGAGTGCCGGACTCGATGCTCTTGGGGTTGTAGACCCAGAGCGTCTCGCCGGTCGCGGCGTCGATGGCCGCGGCCTGATAGAGCGGCGTCACCACGTAGAGCACGCCGTCGACCATGAGCGGCGTCACCTTGAGGCTGGAGATGCGCGGCGCCAGCCCACCGCGCCAGAGCTCCGGCTGGTCGCGCTTCCAGTCGTCGAACACGACCTTCGACGGCGCCCGCCACTCGCCGCCGGCGACGGTCCGGCTCATCCAGGCGTCGACCGACGCCCAGCGCCAGGCGATCACGAGGCGGTCGAAGCGCGTGGCGTCGATCTGGTCGAGCGGCGAGTACTTGGTGGACCCGAGGTCGCCGCCATAGTGGCGCCACTCCCCGACCTCGGCTCCGCCCTGCGCGAGGCAGTCGCCCCCGCCGAAGCCGGCGAGCCAGCCTCCGAAAAGCAGCGCCGGGACGCGCCGCGTAGCCCTGTTCATCGCCGGCGCATGGTAACCCACCCGCACGTCGCTCGCCGCGCGCCCCGCGGCGCACTGCGATAGGCTGAGCGATCTGCATGGCGGACCGACCTCAACCCGCCGCGTCTCCCCGCGTCGGCGACGCGCTCGACCGCCTCAGCCTCACCGCCATCCGCAGGGCGGCGGCGCTCCAGGCCGGCGCGGTAGTGCGCACGCCGCTGGTGCCGCACCGTGGCGCGCTCGAAGGCGACGGCGAGCTCCTGCTCAAGCTCGAGACCTTCCAGCCGATCGGCTCGTTCAAGCTGCGCGGTGTCTACTCCGCGGTCGCCGCGATGTCCGCGCGAGGCCGCGCCGCGGGTCTGATGACGGTGAGCGCGGGCAACACCGCGCAGGCGCTCGCGTGGTGCGGGAAGCGCTTCGGGGTCGCCGCGCACTGCCTGATGCCGGAGACCGCCCCCGCGGCCAAGATCGAGGCGGTGCAGCGGCTCGGCGGCGTGCCGATCCTCCGGCCGCGCGAGGAGGTATTCCGCTACCTGCGCGAGGCCGGCTGGCAGCGGGAGCCCACGTCGTTCGTGCACCCGTGGATCGACCCCCGCGTCGTCGCCGGACACGGCAGCCTCGGTCTCGAGCTCCACGAGGACCGCCCCGACCTCGAGGCAGTGTACCTGCCCGTGGGCGGCGGCGGCCTGCTCGCCGGCGTCGCGAGCGCGCTCACCGCGCTGCGACCGGGCATCGAGATCGTGGCGGTCGAGGCCGCGGGGTGTCCCGCGCTCGCCGTCGCGCTCGAGCAGGACCGGCCGGTCGAGGTGCCCTGCCGCACGATCTGCGACGGCATCGCGGTGCCCTACCTGACCGAGGAGATGTTCCCGCTCCTGCGCGCGCTGGTCGACGAGGTGGTGCTGGTCGACGACGAGGAGACCCGCGCCGCCATGCGCAGCCTCGCGCTCGACGACAAGCTGGTCGCGGAGCCTTCGGGCGCGATCGCCCTCGCGGCGGCGAGGAAGCGCCGCGCCGCGCGACGAGCCCGTCGGGTCGAGGCGTGCATCGTGAGCGGCGGCAGCGTCGACCCTGCGCTCCTCGCCGACGTGTTGCGCGCGTGAAAGGTCGCGTCATGCTCGGCCGCGGTGGCTGGGTTCTTCAGGGAGGGCGGTTGGGGGCGCCCTCTCCCGCGCCAGCGGGAGAGGGTAGGGGTGAGGTCGGCAGCGGGCATCCCGGCCGGGAGGGATAACGCCTCCCCGTCGGGATCGCCGCGCACGCGGAGATGACAAGGGGCTATGATCACCGCCAGATCCACCAAGACGAAGACACGAGGCGCCTTGGGAGGCACGGCGGAGCATCCGCCAAGGAGGGGCCATGAGCGAAGGCGGCGGCACACGTTGGGGTCGCATCATCGTGCTCGGCTGCGTCGGCCTGATCGTGGTCGGCCTGGGGCTGGCCGCGGCGATCTTCTTCTTCGTCATGGGCGCGATGAAGCGCTCCGACGTCTACACCGAGGCCATGGCGATCGTCGAGCGCAGCCCGAGCGCGATCGCCGCTCTGGGCGAGCCGATGAAGGCCGGTCTCTTCGTGAGCGGCTCGATCAACGTCAGCGGCGGTGCCGGTGAAGCCAACCTCTCGATCCCGCTGCGCGGCCCGAACGGCAAGGGCACAGTGCACGCGGTCGCGACCCGCGAGGCCGGCGCTTGGGTGTTCACCGCGCTGCACCTCGCCGTCGACGGCGGCGAAACCCTCGACCTGCTCGCCGAGGCCGGGACGGGAGCCGCCGGGGCCGCGGCAGCAAGCGAGGCGGGTGCGGCCGGCAGCGTGGACGTTGCCGCGGGCTCCGCCGCGGTCGCGGTGCCGGCCGGCGACGCGCTCGCCGCGTTGAACCAGCTCGCTGGACCGCCGCCGGCCGACGTCGCGGTCGACCCCACCACGACGCTGTGGGTGCAGCGCGAGTACTCGGGCTGGGAGAACCCGCTCCACACCGAGATGTCGATCAACGGCACCACGATCAACATCTTCACCTCCGACACCTTCCAGCCGGTCGCCCAGTACCTGCGCCCGGGCTGGAACACCATC
>DATLFI010000012.1:0-8033 GCA_035524895.1 Thermoanaerobaculia bacterium
CGATCCTCGCGCCAGGCCAGCAACGAAGGCAGTAGCACGAGCACGCAGAGCAGGCAGAACAGCACGCCGGTGCCGATCAGGAATCCCATCTGCCGCAGACCCTCGAACTCCGTGATCAGGAAGACGTAGAACGCGGTCGCAGTCGTCACCGCAGCCGTGAACATGCCCCGTCCGGTGGAACCGCACATCCGTCGAAGCGCCGTCGACAGCCGCTGGCCGCGATTGCGCTCTTCGGCGTAGCGACCGTAGGAGACGATCACGAAGTCGATCGCCAGCCCGACCAGGATCGCGGCGAACCCCGAGGTCAGCGCGTTGAGCTTGCCGACGGTGAACCCCGCGAAGCCGAAGGCGAGAACCACGCCGCAGAACAGGGGCACGAAGGCATAGATCAGCAGCCCGAGGCGGCGGAACGCCACGACGAACAGCAGCATCACCAACGCGAAAGAGGTCACGGCGTTGCTGAGGATCTCGCGGGTCAGCAAGCCCGCGTCCTCGACCGTGATCGCCGCCGCGCCGCCCAGCTCGATCGAGGGCGCCGGAGGCCCGTCGTCTCCGGCGATCTGCGGCCACAGCTCGAGCGCCTCGGCAATGGTGCCGTTGCTGGCGGCCACCAGCTCACGGGCGAACTCGACCTCCTGAGCCGGATGCGAGGGCTTGGCCAGCAGCAGCAGGAGGCGGCGATCGCGCGACAGGAAGTAGCCTCTCGTCAGGTCGATGGGCAGACCCCCGCGGGAGCCCACGAGGCTGTCGATGAAGACCTCGGCGAGACCCAGCGGATCGATGGTCAAGAGCTCGCGCAGGGCTAGGCTCTGCGGCGAGGTGAGGTGCCGTTGCAGGTCCCGGGCGCGACGCTCTATCGCCTCCGGGCCGAGCCTCCGCACGACCTCTGCCCGGCCGGCCTCGTCGAGGAACAGGAACGCCTGCGGGAAGAACTCCTCGATCAGCGTCTCCATGTCCCCGATACGGTGATCGACGTACTCCACCTCCTCGAGAGCCTCGAGCCTAGGTGCGAGCTCGTCCGCGAAATCGAGGTAGGGGTCGACGACCGCGCCCTCGGGAATGCGCACCGCGACCAGCAGGTAGTCGAGGCTGCCGAACTCGGAGAGCGCCTCGCGGAAGGCCTCGACCACGGGATCGTCGGCCGGCAGGAGGTTGAGGATCTCGGTATCGAAGCGGATGCGCGTGATACCGACCACCGCCACCAGCATCAGCAACCCGGATGCGAGGAACACCCGCCGGTAACGTCGCCGGGCGTAGAGCCCCAACCCCTGCAACAGGTCTTCGATGAAGTCGTGGCGTCTCATGCCGCCCCCGGCTCCCCGCCGGGCGGCTCGAGCAGCACGCGGCGACCCAACCGGACAAAGTACTCGACCCCGGAGTACACCGTCGCGACGAGAGCGACCCACAGCGCGAGCGGATGGAGCCAGCTCCAGCTCCCCAGCAGGCCGGCCCCGATGGCGAGCGAGATGGCGACGATCTGCGTCACCGTCTTGAGCTTGCCCGAGAAGCTCGCCGCGACCACCACGTTCTGTGCCGCAGCGAGGCTCCGCAGCGTCGAAACCGCGAACTCGCGCGCCACGATCACCACCACGATCCAGGCCGGCGCGCGGTCGAGCCCCACCAGCGAGATGAACGCCGCGGAGGTGAGGATCTTGTCGGCGGCGGGGTCGAGCAACTTGCCGAGGCGCGTGATCTGACGCCGCCTGCGGGCCACGAAACCGTCGAGGAAATCCGTCAGCGCCGCCAACAGGAACACCGCGAGAGCGAGCACGTCCTTGCCGTTCACCTCGGTGAGCAGGATCACCACCAAGAGCGGCACCAGCAGGATGCGAAAGAGCGTGATGAGGTTGGGCAGGTTCAGCATTGGACTGATGGAGCGGCTGAGGCAGCCCACAGCGCCAAGCCGGCGCGGTACCGCCTCAGCGGGGGGTCGTCAGCAGGAGCTGGCCGCGCGCGTCACGGCTGGCGACCACCGGACGGCCACGCGGCGCGGCGAGCGCGGCAGGCGGGGATGCGGCAGGCGCGGAAGCGGCAGGCGGCGAGTACGCCGCGGATCCTCGGTACAGGCTCATCACCTTCTTCACGTAGTCCGTGGTCTCGCGGTAGGGCGGCACCCCTCGATGCCGCTCGACCGCGCCCGGACCGGCGTTGTAGCCGGCGAGCGCTAGCTCCAGATCTCCAGCGAAACGATCGAGCATCTGCCTCAGGTAGCGAGTCCCGCCCCGCAGGTTCTGCACCGCGTCCCAAGGATCCAACACGCCGAGCTCCCGCGCGGTGTCGGGCATCAGTTGCATCAGGCCCATCGCGCCCTTGCGCGAGAGCGCAGAAGCATCGTAGCCGGACTCGACCTGAATCAACGCCTGGACAAGACGTGGGTCGAGCGCGTGCTCGGTGGCATAACGGTCGATCCACGACGTGAGGCCCTGCGGCGGGGCCAGCCGGCGCTGAGCTCGGCCCAGCGGAGGCGATGGCGCGACCGTCACCAGCAGCAGCGTTCCGTCTTCCTGGCGCTTGGCCACGATCTCCGCCTCGAGCAGCGACGGGAGGCACGCCAGGACAGCAGCGAGCCAGACGACGCGCGCGCTCACGACCCGGCCCCCAACTGGTCGGACACGGCTTGGCGCGCGGCCTCGAAGGCCGCCGGGAGCCGCGAAGGGTCGCGGCCGCCAGCCTGCGCGAAGTCGGGCCGGCCGCCGCCGCTGCCGCCGACCGCGTCGCCCATGGTGCGGGCGAGCTGCCCCGCGTGGATGCGCCCGGTGAGATCGTCGCTGACGGCGGCGATCAGGCTCACCTTGTCGCCCTCGCGGGCGCCGATCACCACCACTCCGGAGCCCAGCCGGCCGCGCAGAACGTCGGCGAGGTTGCGCAGCTCGCCCATCGATGCCGCGGGCACTTCGCGGGTGAGAAACCGGATGCCGCCGACGTCCTCCGTCCCGGTCTCCTCGGTCGGCCCGCCGCCACCGGAGAGCAGCTTCATGCGCGCCGCTGTGAGCTCGCGCTCCTTCTCCCGGAGCTTCTCTCGGAGCGCGCGGATCTCGGCCTCGGCGCGCTCCGCCGGCGCGCCCAGGGCGCGCTCGACGCCCGCCAACAGCTCCTCCTGGCGCCGCCGGTGACAGTCGGCTTGGCTGCCCGCGAGCGCCTCTATCCGTCGCACCCCCGAGGCGACGCCGCGCTCGCCGACGATCACGAAGGCCCCGATCTCCCCGGTGTTGCGCACGTGGCAGCCGCCGCACAGCTCGAGCGACTTGGGGAGGTCGAAGCCGCCTGCAGCGAAGCCCTCGACCTCGACCGTACGCACGATGTCGCCGTACTTCTCGCCGAAGAGCGCCATGGCGCCCGCCGCAACCGCGTCCCGATGGGTGCGCTGCGCGATCCGCACCGGCAAGGCTCGACGCACCCACTCGTTGACGGTGTCCTCGATCACCCCCCTCGCCTCGTCGGCGAGCGGGCTCGGAGCCGTGAAGTCGAAGCGGAGCCTGTCCGGGTGCACCAGCGACCCGGCCTGGCGCACCGAATCGCCGAGGTGGCGCCGCAGGGCGGCGTGCAGCAAATGGGTCGCGGTGTGATGCCGCTCGGTGCGGCGGCGCTCCTCCTCGACGACCTGGAGGTCGACCTCGGAGCCGACCGCGAGCTCGCCCTCGAGGACCTCCACCCAGTGCAGGGAAACGCCGGAGGTGTCCTTCTGCACGTCGAGGACCCGGGCGCGGACGCCGGCGGCAAGCACGGTGCCGTGATCGGCCACCTGGCCGCCGCTCTCGGCGTAGAACACGCTGCGGTCGAGCACCGCCACGCCTCGCTCGCCGGCCCGCAGCCGGTCCACCGCGCGCGCGCCGTCGTCGGTGCCTAGACGCGCCAGACGCAGCACGCGCGCACCGTCGAGCCGCAGCTCGTCGTAGCCGAGGAACACCGTGGGCTCGAGCTCCGCGCCTCCGACCAGCGCGCGCCGCAGGTCGCCCATCTGCTGCTGGAGCCCGGCGGTTGCGCTACGCGAACGCTCACGCTGGCGTTCGAGCTCGCGCTCGAAGCCGGCCTGGTCGAGCCAGAACCTCTCTTCCTCGGCAATCTCGCGGATCGCCTCCAGCGGCAGGCCGTGGGTGTCGTAGAGACGAAAGACCGTCGGGCCATCGAGGCAGCCTCGACCGTCCTCGTTCTGCACGTGGTTCTTCGCTTCTTCGATTGCGGCTTGCACCTGCCGCGCGCCGGCAGCCACCGTGGTCAGATATTTGTCCTCCTCGGCGCCGATGGTGGCGGCGGAGGCGCTCGCGGTCGCGGCGAGCTCCGGGTACGCGCCGCCCATCACTTCGCCGAGGACCGGCAGAAGCTCACCGAGGAACGGCTCCTCGAAGCCGAGCCGCTGCCCATGGCGCACGGCCCGGCGCAGGAGGCGGCGCAGCACGTAGCCACGTCCGTCGTTGGTGGGGATCACACCGTCGGCGAGCAGGAAGGCCACCGCGCGCACGTGGTCGGCGATCACCCGCATCGACACGTCGCTCTCGGCGGACTCGCCGTAGCGCAGCCCAGCGTTCTTCGCCACCGCCGCGAGCAGCGGCTGGAACAGGTCGGTGTCGTAGTTCGAGTCCACCCCCTGCAGCGCCGCGGTCACCCGCTCGAGCCCAGAGCCGGTGTCGATCGACGGCCGCGGCAGCGGCACCAGCTCGCCCGCCGCGGTGCGCTCGTACTGCATGAACACCAGGTTCCAGATCTCGAGATAGCGCCCGGCCTCGCTGCCGTCGGCGAACGGCACCTTCGGCAGCCGGGGATGGCGATCGACGAAGATCTCGCTGCACGGTCCGCACGGCCCGGTCTCGCCCATCGCCCAGAAGTTGTCCTTCTTGCCGCAGCCGATGATGCGCTCCGCTGGAAGGCTCGAGAGCCGGCGCCAGAGGCCGCGGGCCTCGTCGTCCTCCTCGTACACGGTGGCGAAGAGGTGGTCGGGCGAGATCGCCCACACCTCGGTGACCAGCTCCCAGGCGAGGCGGATCGCCTCCTCCTTGAAGTAGTCGCCGAACGAGAAGTTGCCGAGCATCTCGAAGAACGTCTGATGGCGGGGGCTCGGACCGACGTTCTCGAGGTCGTTGTGCTTGCCGGACACCCGCAAGCACTTCTGCGCGGTCACGGCCCTCGGCGGCTCGAAGCTCTCGAGCCCGAGGAACACGTCCTTGAACTGCACCATGCCGGCGTTCGTGAACAGGAGAGTCGGGTCGCCCTGCGGCACGAGAGGAGAGCTGGGCTGCAGGCGATGGCCTCGCTCGACGAAGAAGTCGAGGAAGCTCTGCCGGATCTCCTGGCTGGTGCGGGGGGTGCGCATCGCGACGCTCGAAGCAGGTGCGAAACCACGCCGGCGACCGGCCTGCGACGGCAGCCGTGGCGAACGCAGGACTGCCCGGAAGCCGCCTTCGGCCAGGGGCCTCCGAGCCTGCCAGGCGGCCTCGCTACCCGGCGTTGTCCTCTTCGAGAGGCAGCTCACGTGCCGGCAACTGCAAATCGCCGAGAACGCTGAGGATATCACGCCGACCGAAGCCTCGGCGATCCAGATGACGCGCGAGTGCAGCCGGGTCGACGGCACCCGGCCTGCCCGCCTGACGGGACAGCCAGCGCTCGGCGACCGCCCGGGCGCGGGCGTTCTCGCCGTCCTCGCCGCCAGCATCCAGGTGCTCGGCGATGGCCTCGCGCTCGAGCCCGAGCCGCGCCAGGCCGGCGGCGAGCCGTCTCGGTCCGTCGCCGCGACGCCGGCGCACCCGCAGCCACTCCTCGGCGGCCCTGCGGTCGTCCAGGTAGCCTTCCTGCCTCAGTCGCGCGGAGGTCTCGGCCACCTCGCCGGCCGGATAGCCGCGCTGCGCGAGCTTGAGCTGCAGCTCACGCTCGAAGTGAAAGCGTCGCGCGAGCAACCGGAGCGCTCGGTCGTAGCACGAGACCGGCACCTGCCGTCGACCGGCCCGAGCACGACCTGGGGTGCCGTCGCCCGGCGGGGCGTCCATCATGCGGCGAGGCGCCTCGGGCGGCGACTCCCGCAGGCGGCGCGGCGGTCAGCGCTCGACATCGAGGGCGGGATCCTCGACCAGGAACTGGGAGTCGTCGAGGGACATCATGTCCTCCTCGCCGGGGACCTGCAGTCGTTCGTCCATCTCCTGGCGCGAGAGATCTCCCGTGGACTGGATGCCCTCGATCTTGAGCCGGAACTCGTTCGGGTTGGAAGCCCGCAGCATCGCCTCCTCGAGCGTGATCAAACCGCCGCGGTACAGCAGATAGAGCGACTGGTCGAACGTCTGCATGCCGTACTGGCTGGTGCCGAGAGCGATCTGATCGCGGATGAAGCGGGTCTTTTCCTTGTTCTCGATGCAATCGCGAATGTAGGGCGTGGTGACCATCACCTCGACCGCGGGCACTCTGCCCATGCCGTCCGCGCGCGGCAGCAGGCGCATCGAGACCACGGCCATCAGCACCTGCGAGAGCTGGATGCGGATCTGCTTCTGGTGATGCGGCGGGAACACCGAGATGATGCGGTTGATGGTCTCGGTGGCGTCGAGCGTGTGCAGGGTGGAGAACACCAGATGCCCGGTCTCGGCGGCCAACAGCGCGGTCTCGATGGTCTCGAAGTCGCGCATTTCTCCGACCAGGATGACGTCGGGGTCCTGGCGCAGGCCCGCGCGGAGGGCATGGGCGTAGTCGTGGGTATCGACGTCGAGCTCGCGCTGGTTGATGATGGATTTCTTGTCGCGGTGCAGGTACTCGATCGGGTCCTCGATGGTGACGATGTGCTCGCCCCGGCTGCTGTTGATGTAGTCGATCATTGCCGCGAGCGTCGTCGATTTGCCCGAACCGGTGGTGCCGGTGCAGAGCACCATGCCCCGTCGCTCGTCGCAGATCTTCTCCAGCACCGGCGGCAGCATCAGCTCGCGCACGGTGAGGATGCGAGCCGGGATTACACGCAGCACCAGGCCGACCGTGCCACGCTGCTGGAACACGTTGCAGCGGAAACGTCCCAACCCTGGCACCGAATAGGCGAGGTCGATGTCGAGGTCCTCCTTGAAGCGTTGCTTCTGGCGCGCATTCATCATCGAGAACGACATCGCCACGGTGTCCTCTTGCATCAACCGCTTGAGCTCGTGCAGGACCTTGAGCTCGCCATCGACCCGCAAGATCGGCGGCGAGCCGACCTTGAGGTGGACGTCCGAGGCCTTGTTCTCGACCCCGATCTTGAGGATGTCGTTGATGTTCATGGCGACGCTCCGGATCCCTGCGCCGGAGCGCAACGTCGCGCGCTTCGGGTCGGGGCTCCTACGACGGGCTGGATGGAACCTTGCGTTCGATGTTAGCCCGAATCATCGGAAGGTGACATCCGAGATGGCGAGCTCAGAGCGTCCCGCTTTCCGGGCTAGCAGCCCGTGGTGGAACCCCCGTGGGCTGCGTTGGGAGCGCCGTGGGGCCGGATGCAAGGCGCGGGAGCGGTGGCGATGCTGGGTCCATCGCTGAGCGAGCGCAACACCGCAGACGGCCCCACGCCGCCCCCTACCAGAGCCGCGCAGCGGCGACGTCGGTGCAGGCAAGCTGCCCGGGGCAGCTTGCTTGCACCCACCCTTTGGGCGCGGGGGTTTCGGGACCCCGACTGCGTTGGGCCTCCTGCACGATGTCACCGCATCGCGTTCGTCGGCCCCGCGCACGCGTCCGCGTGCGCCTCCGCCTTGCCAGCGGCCGCAGATCCCCGCGCGCAGCCTCACGCGGGTTTCACCACGGGCTGCTAGCGCCGCTTTCGCGATCATCTCCTGCGTCGCGCGTCGCTTCCCGCCTCCGCCCGGCGCAAGGCGCCCAGCGCCTTGGCGACCAGCGAGCTGGTCGGCAGGGTGGCGAGCTCCGCCAGGGAAAACCATCCCGCCGCACCTTGCTCCGCGACATCTCCCACCACGCCGTCGAGGCGCGCCCGCACCACGGTCGCTTCGATGTCACGGAAGGTGATGGCGTGGCGGGTGCGCGCGCGGATCCCGTCATGCAGCGCAAAGCGCACGCCGTAACGCCGCTCGGCGTCGCGCAGCGCC
>DATLFI010000013.1:0-10734 GCA_035524895.1 Thermoanaerobaculia bacterium
CGATGCTGCCTTGCTCGAGCAGCGCGATCCGATTCGCCAACGCGCACGCTTCGACCGGATCGTGGGTGACCAGGATCGTCGTGGTGCCGTCCCGGCGCAGCACGTCTCGGAAGAGAGCGAGGAGCTCCTTCTTGAGCGCGACGTCGAGGTTCGCCAGTGGCTCGTCGAGCAGCACTGCCCGCGGGCGTTGCACCATCGCTCGGGCTATGGCGACCCGCTGCCGCTCCCCACCCGAGAGGACGCCGGGGAAGCAGTCGCGGCGGGCACTCAGCCCCACGCGCTCGAGTATCTCGTCCACACGCTTGCGTCGCTCGCGCGCAGCAACACGGGCGATGCGCAATGCGAACTCCAGGTTCCCGGCCACACTCAGATGTGGCCACAGCGCGAGGTCCTGAAACACCACCGCCAGTCCTCGGCGCTCCGGGGGCACAAGGATCCGTCGAGGCGCGCTCATTGCCACGCCCTCGATCGACACCGTTCCTTCGTCGGGCGCCTCGAAGCCGAGCACCAGCCGCAGCAGTGTCGTCTTACCGCTGCCGGATGCGCCGGCCACCGCCAGGACCTCCCCGCGCATCACCGCAAGCGTTGCGCCGCTGAGGATGGCCCGACCGCCGCGCAGCGCGTGCACCCCGACGATCTCGATCGCAGCCGTCATCGCATGCGGCGTAGCGCCAGCGCCGCGCCGCCGAGCGCTGCAGCCGTCATCAGCACTTGCACCAGCGCCAGCGCCGCAACCATGGCCTCGGGTCCGTTCGCCTCGAGCGTGACGATGCGCACGGTGAGCGGCGCCCACCCCGGCGGGTAGAAGAGAATCGGCGTCTCGACGTCGCGCAGCGTGAGCACGAACGCGAGCGCGGCGGCTGCGACCACCCCTCGCCGACCCGCAGGCAGGACGATGGATCCGAGCCGCCGCAGATAGCTCGCGCCGGCGGCTCGAGCTGCCTCCTCCCAATGCCGCGGCGCTTGCGCGAACGTGATGGCGCTCGCCCGCAACGCCGCAACGGTGTAGCGCGCGGTCGCCGCGAGGATCAGGATGCCGACTCCGGCATAGAGCCACTGAGTGCTGGAGCGGTTCCACAATCGGATCATTCCGGTTCCCAACACCGCCGCCGGCAGGAGAAATACGAGAAAGAGGAGCCCGTCGAGCAGCATCGCGATGCGCTGACCAAGGAGCAGCGAATGGCCGACGATGACGCCCAGAATCGTCGCGGCCACGGCCGCGGCGGCTGCGACCACCAGACTGTTGCGCACACTCGGTCCCAACCAGGAAGACACCTCGGAGATCCCGCCTGCGGATCCGGCACGCCATGCCAGGGCCGCGATGGGCATCACGCCCAGGGCCGCCACGAGACCCGCGAGGGTGCTGAGTGTCCCGCCGGGCCGTCCGAGCGGGACGGGCGAGCCGTCGGACCGGCGCAATCCGAGAACGGCGAATGTCCGCGGACCCGCGAAGCGCCGCTCGATCGCAAGCAGCGTTAGCGCGAGCGGTACCAACGGCAGGCATAACACGGCAGCCTCACCAGGGGCGTAGGCGACGGTACCCAGTCTCGCCAACGCCGCGGCCGGGTAGACGTTGCGCCGCAGGAGCATGGGGACGCCCAGCTCGCCGAATGCGAGCGCGAAGATCAGCACTCCCGCGAGCGCCGCCGCTGGAACGACGGCAGGCAGGACAATGCGCCACAACACGAGCATCGGCTTTGCCACCGTCCGGCCTGCCTCCACCAGCCCCCGTTCGAGACTGCCCGCTGCCGCGGCGACGAGCGTGGTCGTCACCGGCGCGAGAGCCAAGCCGAGGATCAGCACGACCCCGATGTCACTCCAGAGGACGTTCGCGCTCGCCTCGCTGCCGAGGAGTCCACGCCGGCCAAACCAGTGAGTCCAACCGAGGCCGAGCAGGAAGGGCGGCAGGAACATGGGAAATGCGTGGACCACCCACAGGAGGCGGCGCCCCGCGAGGTCAGTCGTGCCGAACAGGATCCCCAACGGCAAGCCGATGAGCGACGCGAGCGCAGTCGTCGATGCGGCGATGCCGAGTGACCGGAAGAGCAGGGTGCCCAGTCCGCGTGGCGCTATCGTCGACCAGGTGCGCCAGGGCGGCAGGTCGACGACGATTGCGACGAGCGGGAGACCTGCCGCGATCAGAATCAGGACGCTGGCCAACCCGACGGTCAAAGCCCGCTGCGACCACAAGAGAAGTCTAGACGCCGGCCCAGCGGCGCAGCCACGGTTGAATGCGCTCGAGAGTGCTGGCGACCTGTGCGTAGTCGACGTCCATGGCGCGGACCGATGCCACCCCGAGCACACCCTCTGGAGTTTCGACTTCGGCCCGGATCGGCATGTGCGTTCCATCTTCCGCAAGTGCACGCTCCGTCTCCTCTTCGAGGAGGCAGTCGACGAGGCGACGTCCGCCCGCCGGATTGGGCCCATTACGCAGCAGGACGACGGAGGTGGGCATCACCAACGTGCCGATGTCCGTCTGGTCCGGGTACACGACTCGGACGGGATGTCCCTCACGCAGAGCCTGCTGCGCATCGTCGGTGTCGGTCAGGCCGAATGCGACCTCGCCGGATGCGACGAGCCGCTTCACCTCGCCGTTGGAGGCCGCGATGCGGGTGTCGTTCGCGCGCACACTGTCAAAGAACCGCTGCGCCTCCACGTCGCCCCAGGCGTCGAACAGGGCCGCAGCGTGCATCGTGGTGGTTCCGTAGATCGGGTTGGCGATCGCCGCCTGACCGCGCCATCGCGGATCGGCGAGGTCGCGAACGGAGGCTGGACCGTCATCGCCTGGGACGAGCTCCACGTTGACGAGTAGGACTCGCGCCCTCGCCGCGAGCCCGGTCCAGAGCCCGTCGGCGGAGCGGAAGGCAGCCGGTATCGCCGCCGCGCTTGGAGAGAGGTACGGCTCGAGCAGGCCGCGCTCGGCGAGCACGAAGGGCCGCACGGGATCTCCCGACCAGAACACATCTGCCTGCGGGTGCGACGCTTCCGCCAAAATGCGGTTCAGCACACCTGTGCTCTTGGTCTCCTCGGTATCGAAGACGGCTCGCACGTCGAGACCCCTGCGCTCGCCGCACGAGCGGAACACCGGATCCGAGAAGACCTGATCGACCGACGTGTACACGACGACCTCGGCCGCTTCGCCCCCGGAGCAGCCAAGAAGGAGGGGAACGAGAGTGGCGAGCAGGGCAATGCGCGGGCCGCGCTGACGGAGCGTCCTCATCGCGCGGGGCCCGAGTCGAGAGCCTTGACTTCGAGATCGTCGAACCAGGTCACGCTATCCGCCTTCGTCCACAATCCGACCTTGCCGGTCTGCGTGAAGGTGCGGTCCCGCACGCGGAAGAGCTCCTTGCCTTCCAGCTCGACGACGAAGAGATCGCCGTTCGCGACGACTCTCAGGCGCACCCAGCTCCGCCCGGGCACCTCGGCGTCGACCCCGTAGGTGCCCGCAACGCCGACGATATCGAGATCGGAGCGCCGGCTGTCTTCCATCTTGTAGAGCACCACGTTGCCCTCGAGCGCGTTGGCGCGAACGACGTAGTAGTTGTCCTCATCCCGATACCGCCACACCAACCCGATCGCTTGATCGATACTGCCCGCGACGGCTTTACCTGCCACCGAGAGGTCCACGTCCGCGGCTGCGAACTCGTCGAGAACGAGGAGAGGAAAACGATAGCTCGTCGCGTCTTCTGAAAGCTGCGCCACCACCCGCGCGCCCGACGGTGCATCCTCAGCCTCGATCACCTCCCAACGCGCCGGGGCGCCCTGACCCGAGCGCGCGGACACGAACCCGCGAGGCGCTTCGCCGACGAGATCCTCTTCGAAGTCGAAACGCAGCGAGGCCGACGAGGCCGCATCGACCGAGTCTGTGGCCGCGGATTGCGCAGCAGCCGGGGATTCCTGCGGCGGCGGCCCTCCTTCTGGATCGAGCGTGCCTTGCACCGGCCGTGTGCCCGCTTCGCACCCGATTGTCAGAGAGACCGCGCTCCACGCCCATACGATCCGATGGATGGTCTTGCTCACGAGAACTCCGTTTCTCTTGCGCGATCGCCGTCTCAGCGCTCGAGCAGCGCCTTCAGTGCATGGATTGCGATGCCTCCGGTGACCCCCAGCAGCAAGGTGCGCATTATTCCCCAGCGAAGGGCGAAGAGCGAAGCGAACGACAAGGCTGCGATGGCAGCGGCGCCCCAGTCGAGGGTCGACCAGGCCGGAAGCCACAGCCTGCCGAGGGCCAACTCCACCTCGTGCACGATACCGAACAGAGTGTGCAGCGCGAACCAGACTGCGAGGTTGAGGATGACCCCGACGACCGCCGCCGTGATGCCCGAGAGGGCGTGGGTGAGCGACCTGCGCTGGCGAAGCCACTCGATGTACGGCGCTCCGAGAAAAATCCAGAGGAAGCACGGCGTGTACGTTACCCACGTCGCGACGACCGAACCGAGAACGCCTGCCAGGAGCGGCGAGAACGGTTCGGGCTGGCGCCATGCGCCCATGAACGCGACGAACTGCACCACCTGGATCAGCGGACCCGGAGTGGTCTCGGCCATGCCGAGGCCGTCGAGCATCTCCCGGGGCCCCAGCCACCCGAAGTCCTCCACCGCGCGCTGTCCGATGTAGGCCAGGACGGCGTAAGCGCCGCCGAACGTGACCACCGCCGCCTGGCTGAAGAAAATCGCCTCACGCGTGAACACGCTCGAACCGCCCAGCCAGGCCCAGAGCGCCGCGACTGGAATCCACCACAGTGCCAGCCAGATGGCGGTCACGCGCGCCGAGCGCCAGAGCGACGGTTCCCGTGTCGCCTCGGCGGAAAAACGAGGCTCGACCGCGTCGGGCCCGAGATCCCCAGCGCGCCCGGAGCTCGCATGCGCAGGCACCGCGGAGGCGAAGCCCACGGCTCCCTGACGCCCGGACACGAGGCCCGCGATGGCTGCGAGGAGCACGATGAGCGGAAATGGGAGATCGAAGAAGAAGATGCCCACGAAAGCGAGCGCGGCGATCAGCTTCTTCGCCGGTCCATTGAGCGCGCGCTTGCCGATGCGCACGAGCGCCTCGACGACGATCGCGAGCACGGCCGCCTTGAGACCAAACAAAGCCGCCGCGACGATGGGCACGTCGCGCGCCGAGGCGTAAAGGATGCTCAGCGTGAGGATCGCGACGAAGCCGGGCAAGACAAAGAGAGTCCCGGCGACGAGTCCGCCGCGAAGGCCGTGCAGGAGCCAGCCGATGTACGTCGCGAGCTGCTGCGCCTCGGGACCGGGCAGCAGCATGCAGTAGTTCAGCGCGTGGAGGAAGCGCTCCTGGCTCACCCAGCGCTTCTCGTCTACGAGGATGCGCTGCATGACAGCGATCTGCCCGGCCGGCCCGCCGAAGGAGAGCGCTGCGACCCGGCACCAGACGCGGAACGCGTCGCCGAAGGCCACCGGCGCGCCTGCGTGCTCCGCCACGTGGGCAGCTTCGGTCCTCACGGAATCTCCAGCTTGAGCTGCACGCGCTCGCCCCACCCGTAGTTGAGATCGAGAACCGGCGCTGCGAGGAGTCGGGAAGCCTCGCTGTCCTCCAGAACTGCCGCGAACTTGATCTCCCACACGCCGGGACCGGGCGTGCCCGGGCCTTCCGTCACGAGCGGCGGCCCGCCCACAGATCGGGCCGGATCACCGGCGAAGATCATGACTGCCGCGAGGGATGCCGCGCGGCAGCAACGGGAGAAAGACGCCTGACCGAGCGCCGCGCCGAGTCTCATGCCGTACCGCCGAGCGCCGCGTAGAGACAATCAAAGAGCTTGCCGCCGACGCTGATGCGTGGACCATCGTCGGGCTCGACCAGCACGATGCCGCGGATGAGCCGTTCGACCCCGGACGTTTCCGTGCGGCCGAACTTCTCGTCGCGCAGATCGATCTCGTGAACGATCTCGGCGATCGCGGAGAGCGCCGGGTCGATCAAGCCGAACCGCTCGAGCAGGACCTCGAAGGTACAGCGATCACCCTCGTGCGTGTACTCCGCGTCGAACATGTCGAAGCGGATCTCGCCGGCCGCGACGGTGGATCCTTCGGGCGCGAAGCGGAAGCGTGCTGTGGGATCGATGAACCGCCTGATCAACCAGGCGCTCGCGATGCGGTCCTCCTCGACGCCCGGACGGGTCACCCAGGTGGCTCCGGTCGGTCTTCCAAGAGCGTTGCTCGTGCTGCCGCTTCCGCGCCGTGCACCGGAGATCCGCTGGCGCAGATCGCTGAGGAGCGACAGCGCGTCGCCGTGACCCGGCGCGTCGAAGTGATCGATCGCCCTGATGCTGATGAGTCGCTTCTCCAGGCGAAGGAGCGTCGCGCCGAGGCCCGCCATCGCCGTCGGTTCCGCCTCGAGCGCAGCCAGCGCGCGGCCGATGTCCTCCGAGAGCGCTTCGTAGTCCTTGGTCCGCGCTTCGCGGAAGAGGGTCGCCAGGTCCTCGTCGCTGAGACCGTCGAGCAGATCGACGGTGCAGAGCACGGCCTCGCCGCGCGCGTCGATCACCTCGCGCAGGATCCACTCGAAGTGCTCGCGCGATCGTGCGTTGTTCGGCAGGGCGTAGACCGAGCTCTTCACGGCGACGGCGCCCACCTGCTGGAGGCGCCTACCGACTTTCACCCGCAGGTAGTCGGGCTTCGCGGGGATCTGGTGGATGAGGAGGAGCCAGGTTGCTCGAGCCACTGCCGGACATTATGATTCACCACGCTATACGCCGGCAACAAGTGGTGAATCAATGACCATGGATGGATGAACCATGAGGTGGATCACACGAGAACGCGTCAAGGTGGACCGGGTCGCCTGTCCTTGGCTGATCAAGAAGTTCGTCGACCCCAAGGCCGAGTTCCTGTTCGTGCCGGCCAATCAAGTCCAGACCGTGGCAGAGCGCGAGGGCGCGACTCCCTTCGACACGCAAGGAGCGGAGCTGGGCCACCACGGCGAGGAGTGCTCGTTCGAGGCGATCCTCCGCAAGTACGGCCTCATGAGTGATCCTGCGCTAGTTCTCCTGGGGAAGATCGTGAACGGCGCGGACACCGACAACACTCTGTGGAACCAGCCCAACGGGGCCTTCAAATGAGGGTGTCGTTCCGAGTCATGAAGGCCTAGGCGATCCCGGTGCCGCCCAAGCCCCGCGGCGATGCCCGAGCCGTGGCGAGCGCCGGCCGCGTCGCCCGCGCTCGATCGACAATTCGAAGCGCGCGGCGGAAGAAAGTCGAGTCGAAGCGCGTCGGTCAGCGGCGCGAATGCCGAGTCGACTCCCCTGTGCTCTCGAGCGACTTCGTCGGACATGGCGCATGGTTGGCGCCGGGAGGCGCCGAACGGCAGTACACTGTAGCGTCCGCAGAGCCCATCCCATGTCGCTCATCGGCAGCCGACTCGGCCACTACGAGATCGCCGCGAAGCTGGGCGAAGGAGGGATGGGCGAGGTCTACGCAGCGCTCGACGCGAAGCTCCATCGGCGCGTCGCGCTCAAGGTCCTGCCGGCGGACCTCGCCCGTGATCCGGAGCGCAGGGAGCGGTTCGCGCGCGAGGCGAAGGCGGTCGCCGCGCTCAATCATCCGAACATCGTCACGCTCTACTCGATCGAGGAGAGCGACGGGCTCGCGTTCCTCACCATGGAGCTGATGGAGGGCTCGAGCCTCGCCGAGGCCATCCCCGCCGGCGGGTTCGCGCTGGCGCGCTTCTTCACGCTCGCGATCGCTCTCGCCGACGCGGTGGCGGCGGCCCACGCCCGCGGCGTCGTCCATCGCGACCTCAAGCCGGCGAACCTCATGCTGACCGGCGACGGCCGGCTCAAAGTGCTCGACTTCGGGCTGGCGAAGATGCGGCCGGCCACCGAGCTCGCGTCGAGCGAGTCTCCCACCGCGGCGCTCACGCGCCAGGGTACGGTGCTCGGCAGCATCCCGTACATGGCGCCCGAGCAGCTCCAGGGCAAGGAGGCGGACCACCGCTCCGACGTGTTCTCGGTCGGGCTCGTGCTCTACGAGATGGCGACGGGACGGCACGCGTTTCGCGCGGAGAGCGCGGCGGAGGTGGTGTCGTCGCTCCTGCGCGACGCGCCGCCGCTCGTGAGCGAGGTCCGCCGCGATCTGCCGATCCAACTCGCGCGCGTGCTGCGGCGCTGCCTCGAGAAGCAGCCGTGCCGCCGCTTCCAGGCAATGCTCGACCTGCGCAACGAGCTCGAGGATCTCGAGCGCGATCTGGAATCTGGGCTCCTCGCGACGACGGCGGCGCGAGAGGGCGTGGGCGCGGCGCCCCCGGAATCCGCGCCTGCCGGCGCGCAGCACGATCGCACGCCAGCCTTCGTCAAGGCGGCAGCGCTCGAGGAGCTCCGCGCCACCGGATGCCAGGTGGTCAGCCTGAAGGGGCACGCGGTGGCGCTCTGGAGCCACGGCGACGCCGTGTACGCGGTCGACAACCGGTGTCCCCACATGGGCTTTCCTCTCGATCGAGGGAGCGTCAAGGACTGCATCCTGACCTGCCACTGGCACCACGCGCGCTTCGACCTCGCCACCGGCGGCACGCTCGATCCGTGGGCCGACGACGTGCGCCGGTTCCCGGTCGAGGTGCGCGGGCAGGAGATCTGGGTCGACGTCGCCGAACACGACGACCTCGCCGCGCACCACCGCACGCGCGTCCGCGAGGGCCTGGAGCAGAACTTGCCGCTGGTGCTCGCGAAGGCGGTGATCTTCCTCCACGACCATGGCGACGATCCGGCGGGCCCGCTCCGCGAGGGCCTGCGCTTCGGCACGCGCAACCGCCGCGAGGGCTGGGGACAGGGGCTGACGATCCTCACCTGCCTCGCGAACCTGCTGCCCCACCTCCGCCCCGCGGATCGCCCGCGCGCGCTCTACCAGGGCCTGTCAGCGGTCGCGATGGAGTCGGCCGGCCGGGCGCCGCGGTTCGGGCTGCGGCCGCTGCCGGGCGCCGGCGGCGACGTCGTTCGCCTGAAGCGGTGGCTGCGGCAGTTCGTGGAGGTGCGCGACGAGGAGGCGGCCGAGCGCTGCATCGTCACTGCGGTGCGATCGGGCGCCACGCCGCGCCAGCTCGCGGACATGCTGTTCGCGGCCGCCACCGATCACCGCTACCTCGAGGGCGGCCACGTCGTGGACTTCGTGAACAAGGCGCTCGAGGCGCTCGACCTCGACGGTTGGACCTCCACCGAGCCGGTGCTGGCGAGCCTCACCTACGCGCTCGCGAACGGGTTCCGGATGGAGGAGTCGAACTCGTGGCGCCACCCGGTCGACCTCGTCTCGATCCTCGACCAAGCGTTCGCCGCGCTGCCCACGGCGCTCGAGATCGGCCAGGGCCGGCGCGGCTCGTGGCGGGGCGAGGAGCCGCTCCACGACGTCCTTCTCGGCGACGACCCCCAGAGCACGACCGACGCGCTGCTCGTGACGCTGCGCCAGGGCGCCACGGAAGACGAGATCGCCGGCGCAGTCGCGTACGCGGCTGCGCTGCGCATCGCGCGGTTCCACACCTCGAACGAGATCGGCGACTGGGACACCGCGCTCCACACCTTCACGTTCGCGAACGCCGTCCACCAGGGCCTTCGCCGAACGCCGTCGCCCGAGCTCGTGCGCGGTGTCTTCGACGCGGCGATGAGCCTTTATCTCGATCGCTTCCTCAACGTGCCGGCCGCGGCGATCCCGGAGGGGCGAGCCGACGTCGCGGACGGCGAGGCTCTGCTCGGCGACCTCGCGGCACTCCTCGATCGCCAGCAGCAGGTCGCGGAGGCCGCGAGCCTCGTCGCCGACTTCCTCGCTTCGGGGCACGACGCGGAGCGTCTCATCGCCGCGCTGGGCGCCGCGCTTCTGCGCGAGAATCGCGACTTTCACACCATTCAGGCCGTCGAAGCAGCGGCTCGGCAGTTCCGCTACCGGCGCGGCAGGTCGGGCGCGCACCACCTGCTGATCGCCGCCGCGCGCTATCTCGCCGCCCACGCGCCGACGCTGCGCTCGCAGGACCAGACGTTCCGCATCGCGCAGCGGCTCCATCGGGGCGAGCGGCTGTACGACCAGGCGTGAGTCGATTCAGCTCTGCGGCGGAGCGGGCGCGGCGAGGAGGCGCGCCTGGTTCGAGACGATCGAGACGAGCCCGGCCGCCGTTCACTTCTCTCCGGCCGCGCGTTCCTTCGCCGGGCTCTCTCCGGCGGCCGGCTCGCGGCGCGATGACTCCGCGCTCGCCGGGCGCAGGGCCGGCACCGCGTCGATCAGCCGGCGCAGATCGACGCCCGAGAGCGACTCGACGACCGCCGGCAGCTCGGCGATCACCTTGGCGAGGTCGGCGGTGAGCTTTGAGACCCCCACGCCGTCGCTCGAGCCGGTCGAGACCATGGTGATGCGGTCGGTCTTCGACAGCGGCTCGGCCAGCGCTCGGGCGATCTCGGGCAGCGCGCCGAGCACGGTCTGGAGCACCGCCGCCTCGTTGTACTCCTTGAACGACTCGGCCTTCTTGCGCATGGCGTCGGCCTCGGCCGCCCCGCGCAGCGCGACGATCGAGGCGTCGGCGGCGCCGGTGGCCTGGATCACCTCGGCCTGCGCCAGGCCCTTGAGCTTGGCCGCCTCGGCGTCGCCGCGCGCCACCGGCTCGGCGCGGGTGCGCAGCGCCGCCGCCTCGGTCTCGATGCGGTAGCGCTCGGCGTCGGCCGAGCGCTTGACGGTGGCCTCGAGCTCCTTCTCGCGGCGCTGGATCTCGCGCTCCTGCACCACGATCTGCTGCTCCTTCTCGACCACGCTG
>DATLFI010000014.1:0-12078 GCA_035524895.1 Thermoanaerobaculia bacterium
GACGACCACCGCCGCCCCTCCCGCAAGCCGCGCCGATTCCCCGCCCACCGCCGCCAGTGTCGCTCCGGCCACGAGCACCGCAGGCGGCGAGACGAAGAACAGAGACAACCCCACGAGCACGAGCACCACCAGAGACCACCGATAGTCGAGCTGGACGAACGCCGATCGCGCAACCATGCGCCAGACGTCATGCAGCCGGGGATACGGCCGCACCGACTCGATCCCCGGGTCGAGCCCGAGCCAGGGCCTCCCGCCGGCCCCCGCCACAGCCTTGGCAAGCGCGACGTCATCGATCAGCCGTGTCCTGATCGCCTCGAAGCTCCCCGCCTGTTCGAGCGCCGCTCGCCGCACCAGCACGCAGCCTCCGGCAGCCGCGGCGGTCCGTGCGCCCGCCCGCGCCACGTCCCGAAAGGGGTACAGGAGCTGAAAGAAGTAAACGAACGCCGGCACCAGCAGCTTCTCCCAGAAGGCATCGGTGCGTAGCTTTGCCATGATCGAAACCAGGTCGAAGCCACGGCTCGCCTGTACGAAGAGCCCTGCCAGGGCGCCCGGTCGAAGCCGTATGTCGGCGTCAGTCAGCAACAGCCACTCGGCGTCGGGCCACCGCTCCCCTGCGCGCGCGAGCCCGACTGCCTGTGCGTGCACCTTTCCCGTCCAACCAGGCGGGCGTGGCCCTGCGGCGATCACCTCCAGCACGGCTGCTCCCGGAGTCACGCCGAGACCCCGCGCGACCTCGTGTGCCACTTCGGTCGTGGCGTCGGTCGAGCCGTCGTCGACCAGCACCACGCCGGTGAGTCCCTCTTGCGCCAACAGCCAGGGTAGCGTACGCGGCAGCAGCTCGGCCTCGTCGCGGGCCGGCACCAGCGCCACCACTCCCACGCCGTCAGGTTCCTCTGACACGAGGTCACTTGCGGCCACCGGCAGCACGAGCTCAGCGGGCCAGCGACGACGCCGGTCCAGAGAGAGCGCCAGCCAGAACACGAGAACGGACGCCGCGAAGGCTGGCAATACGAGAACGCTCATCTCGGCGCACAGTACACGGACGGGGCGGTTGCCAGCCGCCAATATACTGTGCGAGAACGTTTGGCCGCCGCGCTCATCCGGAGGGCTTGCCGCGCTCGACGTCTTTGCCGTTGAACGCTGGTCGAGCCGTGGAAAGACTACGCACTCCGTCCCCGCCAGGCCGCATCCGCATCGCTCGTGCCCTGGCTATCTGCTTGGGGACCTGTCTGTTCGCGCCGAGCACCTATCATGCTGCGTCGCTCGCCCAGATCGGCGGAGGAACGAATCGTGGGGACGCCAGCGGCGCGCTAGCGGCTCCCGGGAGCGAAGCCGGTCCCTGCCCCACCCTGCTGCGGGCCACCGACGAGATGTTGCTGCAGGCCGAGCAGCCGAAGGGTTGGACCGAGCTCGAGCACCTGCCGCAGCACCGACTGGAGCGCAGCATCGGGATCATTCGGGTCGAGGCGCCCGCCGACATCGTCTTCGCGGTGGTCACCGACTACGACGGCTTCGAGCGTTTCATGCCGATGGTGAGCGCCTCGACCAAGGAAGGCGAGCGGGAGGGGAAGGCCGTGGTCCGGCAATCGATCAAGTTGCCCTTCCCGATCAGCAACCGCCACTTCGTGATCGAGGTCGAGAGCCGCGACCAGCAGACGCGACGCGGCTGGCGGTGCCTCGAGTCACGCTGGTCGTATGTGCAAGGCAGCGGCAATATCGCCGAGGGCTACGGACGCTGGGAGGTGCTCGAGGATGGCTTGGGCCGCGCTCTGGTGGCGTACGTCGGATTCGTAGATCCAGGCGGAAGATTGCCCGGTTGGGCCTTCACCTGGGCGACCCGTCAGGGCCTGCCACGAATCTTGCAAGCAGTGCAGCGAGAAGCACGGCGACGCGCGCCGGCGGCGAACGTTCGCTGACCGGCGTAGCCGACACTCAGGATGGCGATGGCCGCTGCTCGGTGTGCCATCGTCAGCAATCTGCCATTGAGGTCAGAGGAGACAGCAGCCATGACCAAGACGAAATTCGTGTTCCGATCGACCACGCCCGAGACCGCAGTCCAGGGCTCCGGGCAGCGTGTCGAGCAGAAGCGGGACCTTTCAGGCTTCGAACGGCTGGAGGTGCACGGTCCTTTCGATGTCGAGCTGGCGCCCGGCGCTGCAGGACCGGCCCGGCTCGAGGGGGACGACAACGTGCTGCCGCTCGCGAGGCTGGAGATGGCAGGCAGCCTCCTGACGGTGCGCCTGGCCACAGACGACGGGGGCAGCCTCTCGGTCGCGACCGAGCAGCCCATCTCCTTGCGCCTGCCTGTGAAGGACCTCGGCAGGGTCCAGGTCCATTCGACCTCGCGGGTGCGTTCCACAAAGCCGCTGCGAGCTCCCTCCCTCGAGCTCGAGACCCACGGCTCGGCCGTCGTCGATCTAGAGCTCGATACCGACGAGCTGAGGCAGGAGGCCAAGGGCAACGCGGAGGTGACCCTCAGGGGGCGGACCGGCACCCACCGCGTGCGCGCGTCCGGCAGCTCCGAGGTCCATGCGTTCGAGCTGGCCGCCGAAGTCTGTGAGGCGAGGGCCTCGGGTTCGGCGACGGTCGAGGTGCAAGCCCACGGCCAGCTCGATGCCCGCGCGTCCGGCAAGGCCAGGATCGCCTACCAAGGCGACCCAGCCATCAGCCAGACTCTGTCCGGCAAGGGGCAGATCGAGCGCGGCTGAGCCTCGGCGCAACTCGAGGGGTGTTGCGTAGTAGATATTGGTAGACAGAGAGACGGGCTCCTCGGTTTCCGGGCCGGCAGTCGGCCGGGAATCACCGAGGGGCCCGATCTTGTTGCCTACCTCTGAGATTGTGAGCCGCTCGCCGCCCCACCGCGGCTGCGACAAAAGTTCCTCGTCGCACCGGCGCCTCTCCCTGTCGTTACTCCCCCTCGAATCGCCGCCCCGGGCGATGACCCAGTCGTCCTCGCACCCCAAGTCCCATGTTCGAGAACAGCCGAAGCATGCAGCGGTGGTCGGCCCCCCGCGAGTCAGTGATCCGAACCCACCTCGGCTACGTGCCCTACCTCGAGGACGAGGACGATCGCGACCGGCGCGTCCTGCTCGTCACGATCGTCGTGGCCGTCGTCCTGCACGTGCTTGCATTCCTGTTCATCCGGCTACCCGAGAGCCAGCAGGTAGCGGAGGTGCTGACGCCGCAGCGTGTCGTTTTCACGGTCTCGCCGGTGCGTTTCCAACCCCCGCCACCCCAGGCCGAGCAACGCAGGGTCCCGCGCACTCGACGCGCCACCATCCCGATACCGGACCCGACTCCGGACGAGCCCGAGCCTCTGCCGATCGAGGATCTCGACCTGCCCGACATCGAGATCGCCGACCTCGTGTTCGCCGTCCCGGAGGCGCCTCCGTCGGCGCGCAGGGGTAGTGGTTGGGACGGCCAGGAGCCGCTCCAGGTCGGCGGCGACGTCTCGCCGCCGGTCAAGATCTACTCCCCGGTCCCGCGGTACACCGAGGATGCCCGCAAAGGCCGGGTCCAGGGGGTGGTGATCCTGCAGGCCGTCATCGACGCACTCGGCAATGTCGACGAAGTGTCGGTGCTCAAAGGCCTGCCTCTCGGGCTGAGCGAGTCCGCGATCGCGACCGTCAGCGAATGGAAGTTCAGGCCGGCGAGCCGAAACGGAACGCCCGTACCGGTGTACTTCAACCTGACCGTGACGTTCAGCCTGCAGTAGCCAGTTCCCCTCCCCCTCTGAGTTCCCCATAAAAGGGGGCCTGGCTTCCCTCTCACCGCGCCCCCATCGCCATCTGCTCCTCGGGCGGGGGCTCGCTGCGCCCTCCAGGGGCGACGTGCGCCCCGAGCCGCGCAGCCGGACCGGCGCCGGCGCCCACTGGGGCCGGGACCCAGCTCGCAGGCCCGAACGCTCCGCGCGAGTGGGGGCCAGGGAACGACCCAGCCCCAGCAACCCCCGGTCGACGGCCGGCGCAGCGGGCGGGGTCACGTCGACCCGGCCCCCTCTGGACCGCGGCAGTTGCCCTCCCGCGCTACCCCCTCCCCCCCGGGCCCTCCCCCTCCCCCATCTTCCACCTCCCTCCCGCCACGCTTCCCGCCTTCCCGCCACCGCGCTATAAACAACGCCTCGCCAGCGCCAGCCCCAGCCATGCCCGAGCCAGGCCCCCGCCCCATCCCGCAGCCGCCCGAGAAGCTGCTGCTCGGCAATGTTCTCGACCTGGGCCGCGAGACCCAGGTCCAGGACCTGATGCGGCTGGCGCGGGAGTACGGCGAGATCTTCTACCTGCAGCTCGCCGGCCGACGACTGGTCGTGGTGTCGAGCCACCGCCTGGTCGACGAGCTGTCCGACGAGTCGCGCTTCGACAAGCGGATCTGGGCACCGCTGCGTAACCTGCGCGCGTTCGCGGGAGACGGCCTGTTCACCGCGCACACCTTCGAGCCGAACTGGCCGAAGGCGCATCACATCCTGCTGCCCAGCTTCTCCCAGCAGGCGATGAAGGGCTATCACCCGATGATGCTCGACATCGCGCGGCAGCTCCTCGATCGCTGGGCGCGGCAGAACCCGGGAGACGAAGTCGACGTCCCCGACACGATGACCCGGCTGACCCTCGACACCATCGGGTTGTGCGGCTTCGACTTCCGCTTCAACTCGTTCTACCGCGAGCGCATGCACCCGTTCATACGGGCGATGACGCGCGCCATGTCGATCGCGCTCGGGCGCTCGGTCCGTCCGGACATCTCGAACCGCCTGCTGTTCCGAGAGAACCAGCGGTTCCGGCGCAGCATCGAGCTGATGAACGAGACCGTCGACGGCATCATCCGGGAGCGGCGTCGCGGCGGCGACCTGGCCGCGAAGCAGGACCTGCTCGCCGCAATGCTCCTCGGCCGCGATCCGCACACCGGAGAAGGGCTCGACGACCTCAACATTCGCTACCAGATCCTCACCTTCCTGATCGCCGGGCACGAGACCACCAGCGGGCTGCTGTCCTTCGCGCTCTACTTCCTGGTCCAGCACCCCGCGGTGCTCGAGCAGGCCCGGTCGGAGGTCGACCGTGTTCTGGGCGGCGACCTCGATCGCGACCCCTCGTTCCGCGATGTCACCGAGCTGCGCGTCGTACGGCAGGTGCTCAACGAGTCACTGCGGCTGTGGCCGACGGCACCGATGTTTGCGCTCTTCCCCAAGGAGGGCACGACAACGCTCGGCGGCGCCTACCAGGTCGACAAACGCGATGCGATCGCCGTCCTGGCGCCGATGCTCCACCGCGACCCAGCGGTCTGGGGTCGCAATCCCGAAGTGTTCGACCTCGCGCACTTCTCGCCCGAGGCCGAGGCAGCGCTGCCGCCGAACGCCTTCAAACCATTCGGCAACGGCCAGCGCGCCTGCATCGGGCGGCAGTTCGCGATGCACGAGGCGACGCTGGCTCTCGGCATGATCCTGCAGCGGTTCGAGCTGCACGACCACCGCAACTATCAGCTGCGGGTCAAGGAGACGCTGACCCTCAAGCCGGAGGACTTTTTCCTGCGCGTGGTGCCGAGGGCGCCCCGGATCCCGGCTCCCGTCGCTCGCCCCGCGAGCCCGCAGGCACAAGCGATCCGTCCCGCCGCCGCCGAGCACGGCGGCACGCTCGCCGAGCCGCGCCAGAGCCAGAGCCAGAGCCAGAACCACGGGACTCCTTTCCTGGTCCTGTTCGGCTCCAACATGGGCACCGCGGAAGGCCTAGCCAACCGCATCGCCGAGGACGGGGAGGCCAGGGGCTTCGCCGTCACGATCGCGCCCCTGGACGACTTCGTGGGCCGGCTGCCGGCTGCCGGCGCTGTCACCGTGGTGACCTCGTCTTACAACGGCACCCCACCCGACAACGCGGTGGCGTTCTGCCGCTGGCTGCACGACGAGGCCCTCGCGCCGGATGCGCTCGCCGGGGTGCGCTATGCCGTCTTCGGCTGCGGGCACCGCGATTGGGCCTCGACCTATCAGCACGTGCCGCAGCTCGTCGACAGTCTGCTCGCCGAGCATGGCGCCGAGCGGATCCACGCGTTGGGAGCGGGGGATGGTGGCGGCGACTTCGACGGCGACTTCGAAGGGTGGTACCAAGGCTTCTGGCCGCGCGTTGGCGAGCGGCTCGGCGTCGACGCGCCCGCGAGGGCAGAGGTCCTCACCACGCGCGGCCGCGCCCAACTCCGGGTCGAGGTGGTCGAAGACAGCCAGGCCCACCCGTTCGTCGAAGCGTTCGGAGCGCGGCCGATGGTGGTGGTCGAGAACCGCGAGATCCAGGGACCCGGTGCCGGTCGCTCGACCCGACACATCGAGCTCGCCCTGCCAGCCGGCGTGAGCTACGAGACCGGCGACCACCTCGGCGTGATTGCCCACAACGACGAGGCCCTGGCGCGGCGGGTGGCCGCGCGCTTTGGTTTCGACGAGCACTCTCGCGTTCGAGTCACGCGCGCGGGGGCAGGCAAGAGCGAGCTCCCGCTGGGTCAGACGATCGGGGTGGTGCGGCTGCTGCGCGACTACGTCGAGCTGCAGGACCCCGCCACCCGCAACCAGCTCGAGCATCTCGCCGAGCACGCTCCCTGCCCTCCCGACCAGAAGCTGTTGCGTTCGCTCTGCCTCGACGACGAGGCGGCACGCAACAGCTTCCGCGCCGAGGTTCTCGAGAAGCGGCGCTCCGTGTTCGACCTGCTCGAGGAGCTGCCCTCGTGCGAGCTGCCGTTCGAGTCGTTCCTCTCGATGCTGCCGCCGCTGCGGCCGCGGTACTACTCGATCTCGTCCTCGCCGAGGAAGTACGAGCGCATCCTGTCGATCACGGTCGGCGTAGCGTGCGGGCCGGCGCGCAGCGGTCGAGGCGAGTTTCGCGGTGTCTGCTCGAGCTACCTCGCCGAGCGGCCGCGTGGCAGCAGCGTATGGGCGTTCGTGCGCGATACCGGCTCGGCCTTCCGCCCGCCGAAGAGTCCGCGCACACCGATGATCCTCGTCGGCCCGGGCACCGGCATCGCGCCGTTTCGCGGCTTCCTCCAGGATCGTCTCGACCAGCGGGAGAAGGGCGTGCGGGTCGGCCGATCGCTGCTCTTCTTCGGCTGCCGTCATCCAGACCACGACTTCCTCTACCGCGACGAGCTGCGCGCCTTCGCCAGCGCCGACATCACGCAGCTCGTTTGCGCCTTCTCGCGTCTTGACCTCGCGGGGGCCGGGCCGGACGGCGAGAGCTCCGGCGGCAGCAGATCGGCTGGCGCCACGACCCCTTCCGGAAGCAAAACGTACGTGCAACACCAGATCACAGCGCAGTCCGCCACTGTCTGGGAGCTGCTGGAGGAAGGGGCCGTGATCTACGTCTGCGGCGCCTCGCAGATGGCGGGCGAGGTGCGACGAGCTTTCGGCGACGTCTACCGCAAGCAGACCGGCGGTGACGAAGCCGCAGCCGAGCGCTGGCTCGACGAGCTGCGCGACGCACGGCGGTATCTGGTCGACGTGTGGGCGACCGGTTGATCGCGTGGTCCCCGAGAGCCGGGCCCGGCTCTGACCACGCCACTGCTGCGCAGAGGAATGGCCGAGGCGTCGCACCAAGTCTCTGGCGTCAGACGTTGAACAAAAAGTGCACGACTTCGCCGTCGCGCACGACGTAGTCCCTGCCCTCGGAGCGGCGGAGCCCGGCCTCCTTGGCGCCCTGCTCGCCTAGCCTCAGAAAGTCTTGGAGGGCGATGATCTCCGCGCGAATGAAACCGCGCTCGAAGTCGGTGTGGATCGCACCCGCGGCCTTGGCGGCGGTGGCACCGACGGGAACGGTCCAGGCACGCACCTCCTTCGGACCCACAGTGAAGAAGGTGTGCAGGCCCAGCAACCGGTAGCCGGCGCGGACCAGGCGGTGGAGACCGGGCTCCTCGAGCCCGAGCTCGCGAAGCAGCTCGGCGCGTTCGGCGTCGTCCAGGTCGACCAGCTCGGACTCGAGCTGTGCGCAGAGCACCACCAACTCGGCTCCCTCGTCGATGGCGATCTGCTCGACCGCCGCGACGTGCGGGTTCTCCGCTGTGCCCGCGATGCCGCGCTCGTCGACGTTCGCAACATAGAGCACCGGTCGCAACGTGAGCAGCGGGAAAGGCCGCAGCAGCTTCGACTCGTTGAGGCCGAGCTCGAGGCCCCGAGCCGGGCGACCAGCCGCGAGGTGAGCCTGCAATCGCTCGAGCAGCGCGAGCTGCGCCTTGACCTCGGGCTCACCGCCCTTCGCCTGACGACCAAGGCGCATCGCGGCCTTCTCCACCGTCTCGAGGTCCGCGAGCACCAGCTCCGTGTCGATGACCTCGATATCGCGCCGGGGATCGACCTCACCCATGACGTGGACCACGTTCTCGTCCTCGAAGCAACGCACGACGTGGGCGATCGCTTGGACCTCGCGGATGTGTGACAGAAACTGGTTGCCCAGGCCTTCGCCCTCGGCGGCGCCCTGCACGAGCCCCGCGATGTCGACGAACGTCATGACCGCAGGTGTCACCTTGTGCGGTCGCGCCTTGGCCGCCAGCGCATCGAGCCGAGCATCGGGCACCGGGACGACGCCGGTGGACGGGTCGATCGTGCAGAACGGATAGTTGGCCGCCGCCACGCCCACGCGGGTGAGCGCGTTGAACAGGGTCGACTTGCCGACGTTGGGCAGGCCGACGATGCCGCAACTGAATCCCAAGACAGGAATCCTCTCCAAGGGGGCCGCGGTCGAAGCGACCGCTAGGTCTCGAGGCTGGTGAGCAGGCAGCGCGACCGGTCGGTCGCAAACCGAGGGGCAGCGGAGGGTAGCACCGTCGGGCGCTTCTTCCCAAGGAGTTGGAAAACTTCCAGAACGAATCGCTCCAAGAGTTACCTTTTCCAGTGAGAGCCGGGGTGCTCTGCACCTGCATTGTCCCAGCGTGTAGGCCTGCGCAGCAGGCACTCTTCCTGGTCTGACGCGCCGGATTTCCTCCGGCAACCGCGGGCGCACAAGCGGCCGTGACCGCCTGTACGACTAAGCGCGGCCGGGGCGGGGCCCGGCCGCTTCACGCAGTCGTCCATGGGCGGCCCATGGACGACTGCTATGGCATGGCACTTGCTGCCGCCATGGCAGGGGGTGGCCGAGCAGACCAAGGAACCAAACAGATGTTCACCTCAGGCTCCGAGACAACCCTCCATCCGGCCACCGACTTTGCAATCGTGACCGAACTTCTCCCGACCGACGCTCCCGACATCGTAGTGGTCGAGGACGACGACGGAATACGCGAGGCGCTCGGATGCCTGCTCGAAGGCTGGGGCTATAGCGTACGCTCAGCCGAGAACGGTGCCCGCGGCCTGGCGCTCATCCTCGAGCTGCCCCCGCGGGTAGCCGTTGTCGACATCTCGATGCCGAAGCTCGATGGATATGAGCTGGCTCGCCGCGTTCGCGCGGCGCTCGGAAGTGAGGGCATCACGTTGGTGGCGCTCACCTCGTTCAGCAGGCAGGCCGACCGCAATCGGGCGCTCGACGCCGGCTTCGACATCCATCTGACCAAGCCGGCGACGCTCGAGCTGCTGCGGCAGGCGGTCGCGCCCAGCCCCGACAGTGGCGTTGATAGTGCAGTTGCAGTTGCTTCCTGACGAGGCTGTTCCTGACGAGGCGGCGTCAGGCTGCCGTGGTCAGGGGTCGCCGTAGCGGCGGCGCTCTAGGGCTGCCCGACCACCTGCCAACCGGACGACCCAGAGAGCGCCATAGACGACCTCGTCCTCACGCAACGGCGGCGTCACGCCGAGACGCGCGGCGATCTCCGGGATCGTGTTGGAGTGCCCGGACACCACTGCCGCCTGCCCGGGAGCCAGCTCGCGGACTCTGGCTACGACGTCGTCGTAGGCGTGGGCGTCGATCGTCTCGACGTCGAGACCGAGCCGCCCTGCGAGCGGCGTCACCGTGAGCCGGGTGCGCGGAAACTGCGAGGCGAGCACCACGACGATCGGTTCATGCGCGAGCTGCCCGGCGAGCGCCTCGGCGCGAGCGCGACCGAGCTCGGTCAGACCCGACTCGTCGCTCTCGTCGATCTTCTCTGCATGGCGCAGCAAGTAGACGGTGATGCCGTCCGCCGCGGACTCGCGCTGTGCCGAAGCGGCGCAGGCACCATGGAAAGCCAGCGTAAGCAGCGCCACGAGAGCCGAGGCCCGGGTGCCAATCATGGTCGTCATCCCTGTTGGGCTCAGACGGGATCCCAGGAGAAGACGTCTCCCGATCGATCGAGCGGATGGAACGAGGCGCGCAACGCCGGCAACGCGTGCTCGGCGACCGTCTCGGGCGTCCAACCCTCGGCTCGGTGCACCGAGCGCGCGGGCCGAGGCTGCGTCATCAGGAAAATCTCGTTCATGCGCACCGCGAAGACCTGGCCCGTGACCTCCTTCGCAGCGTCACTGCACAGGCAGACCGCCAGCGGCGCGATGTGCTCCGGCTTCATCTGCTTGATCTTCTCCACCCGCGCCTGTTGCGCCGGGTCCTGTGTGGTGGGGATCGTCGCGATCAGCCGGCTCCAGGCGAACGGGGCGATACAGTTCGAGCGGACCTCGTAGCGCGCCATGTCGAGCGCGATCGACTTCGAGAGCCCGACGATGCCTAGCTTCGCGGCCGCGTAGTTCGCCTGTCCGAAGTTGCCGATCAAACCCGAGGTCGAGGTCATGTGCACGAAGGCGCCGCCGACCCGCTGACGGAAGTGTGTGGCGGCGGCGCGGCTGACGTTGAAGCCGCCCTTGAGATGCACCGCGATCACGGCATCCCAGTCGGCCTCGGTCATCTTGTGGAAGATGACGTCGCGCAGGATGCCGGCGTTGTTGACCACGCAGTCGAGCTGGCCGAACTCGTCCAGCGCCTGCTCGACGATGCGGTGCGCAGCGTCCCAATCGGCGACGCTGTCGTAGTTGGCCACCGCCACGCCACGCGCGGCGCGGATCTCGTCGACCACCTGCTGCGCGGGCGTTTGATCCGCGCCCTCTCCGCTCTCGCTCCCACCGACGTCGTTCACGACGACCTTCGCGCCGCGCGCCGCCATCAGCTTGGCGATCTCGCGACCGATACCGCGGCCCGCTCCGGTGACGATGGCGACCTTGTCGAGAAGGAGCGGAGATGGAGTCATTGCTACGGATCGATCCTTGCCGTGGCGCTTCCCGTCAACACCTCGACGCCATCCTGGTTGCGGGTCGAGATCTCGAGATCGACGAAGTTTCCGCCGCCCTCCTCGCGCAGGGCATGGACGGTGGCGGTCGCTCGCAGCGTGTCTCCGGGCCAGACCTGCGCCTTGAAGCGCACGCCGTAGCGGGTGAGTCGGCCGGCACCGACGTAGTTGGTCAGCATCTTGCCGGTCATGCCCATGGTCAGCATGCCGTGGGCAAAGACGGTTGGGTAGCCCGCGACCTTGGTCACGAACACCTCGTCGCTGTGCAGCGGGTTGTAGTCGCCGGACGCGCCCGCGTACTGCACGATCTGGGTGCGCGTGAGGTCGTCGACCAGCACCTCCTCGTGGGTGTCGCCGACCGCCAGCTTGGATGCGTGAAGCGGCATGTGTCTGGTCCTCCCCTCACCCCTGCTCAGCCCTGCTCAGCTTTGCTCGACGGCCTTCTCGGTCAGCACGCCGACCGAGCGCGCGGTGACCACCAGGTCACCGGCCTGGTCTCGATACTCGGTGATGGTCTCGCGGAACACCAGCTTCCCGCCGCGGCGGCCCTGCTTCTCCCAGGTCTCACCGGGACGGACCCTGACCGTCAGCACGTCACCCGGCTTTGGGTTGCGGTGGTACTCGTAGTGCTGCTCGGCGTGGAGGCCGGTGCCACCGCCTTCGAGGCGCTTGGGGTCGCCGGTCGGCTCCTTGCCCGAGCCGAACCACTTCTCGCCGACCTTGGGACGCAAGAAATAGTCGGGATCAAACTGTGCGCTCGCCTGCACGAACGTTGGCGGCGCGACGATGCCACCGGTCTCGGTACGCTTCGCCTGCTCGGCGTCGGCGTAGGCCGGGTTGGGATCGCCGATCGCGCGCGCGAACATCAGGATGTGACTCGCCTCGACGGGAAAACGGAACTCCGCCATCGCACCTCCGCGGTCAGATCGCCAGAATCGAGTGGCA
>DATLFI010000015.1:0-5116 GCA_035524895.1 Thermoanaerobaculia bacterium
TCGCTTCCTCGAGACTCTCGAGCAGCGAGAGCGGGGGGAGCCCCGCAAGCCTCCTCGCGGCCGCGGCCTGCAAGTCCGTATACGTCACCTTCGCCTTCGGCCCCGAGCGCAAACCCGCGCGGATCGAAGCCTCCGCTTGGCTGGCACCCTTCTTGATGTCGCCCTCGCGCTCCGTCGCCTTGCGGGCCGCCTCCTCCTGCGCGGCCTTCTCCTCGGCCGCGAGCGCCGCAGCGTCCTCCGCATCGATCCCCGCCTGAATCGCCTGCTCGCGCTCGGCCAGCTTCGCGCTGACGCGGTCTACCGCTTCGCGCAGATCGGTCAGGTCGTTCTTCGCTTCCGTCCCACTCATATCCTCACCTCTTCTCCTCTGCAAAAAGCTTCATAGCGAGCGGGGCCTTTTCCAGGCAGCGCCCCCTCCTTGCGCAGCGCCTCGAGCAACGCCGTGGCCGCCGCCGGGCTCAAGCTTTGCGGGACCACCACCTGAACCGAGACTGACGGCCGCTCGGGTTCGCAGTCGTTGAACAGGCGATGATGCTTCGCCAGGATCTCCAGAGCGCGAACGCGATCCCAGAGCTTGATCTTCCTGACACGATCCGGGCCACGCCGCGTCTCCACCACCTCCACCGCCGCCACCGCTGCCGCCACGTCGTCGGGCAGCTCGTGCACCGGCAGCAAGTTCCCGTCCACGTCGAACAGCTCCCGGAGATCGACGTGAGCGATCCGCCGGAGCTCGAGGAGAACGCGGCGCGCCTGGCTCTTGACGGCCTCCAGATGCAGCTCCTCGGCCTCGCTGACGAGTTGCCTGATCTCAGTCTTTCTCAACAGCCTCTCGGCACCGGCCGCAGCTACCTGTGGGCTCCTGGCTTTGTACCCGGCTCGCCGGTACGCCGCAGCGCCGTTCAAGTCCAGGGTGAACTCCTCGACGAACCTCAGTTGCTTTTTCGTCAACGCGGGCCCCCCAGCGGCTTGAATACGATCGGTTCCTCGTCCTGGTACTTCCTCGCCCGGGCGTACGGGTCCTCCATCGGCTCCTCGCGCGCAGAGTCCAGGAGATCCCCGCAGTACTTCTCCACGGCGGCCCGGTCGAGCCAAACGAACGACTTCCAGTCGCTCTGGATGGCGAGGCCGAGCAACTTCTCGACCGCCGCCGCCTGCGCCTCTTCGCGCACACCAGCTCGCTCGAGGCCACGCTGGAGCGAGCTCGTCACGGCTTCCGCGACTGGCCTGGACCAGGTTCGGCGGATGCGACCGTAGCGCGACCAGGCGGCGAGCACTTCGCGGGTGCGCCAACCCTCGGGCAGCGCATCGTCGAAGCTCTCGATTTCCGGCTCGGATTTCTTCGGTTCTGCGGCGGGTGAGTCGGCGTCGAGAATCGTCTGGATCATGGTCAGGTCCTCCGGATCGTGCAGCTCGACGGGCACGCTCGGCGCTCCAGCGGGGCGCCCGATGCCCTGCCCGATCCGATACGTCGGTGCGACGCCGGGATCCCTTCTCGTGCCGCGCCGGCCCTGCCGCACCAGGATCAAGTGGCCCTCGCTCTCTCCCCACTTTCTGATCCTCCAGAGCTCTTTCCGATTCGGTACGCCCAGAGGCCCACAGAGCGCAGAATCGGCCAGGAAGAACTCGCCGGAGACACTCTGCTCGGCGAGCCAGAACGCAATGCCCAGAAGAGCGCGATGACGAGCCCAACGCTCACCCTCAAGGCTCGCGGGCAGCAGCGGGGGATGGCTCTCGGCGAGATCGAGAGCTCTGGCTAGGGCCCGCTCGCTGTCAGGGGAGATGTCGTTCCACATCCGGGCTAGCTCCTCTCGCGGAGGGCAATGCCTACCCCGCGGATCCCTCGATCCGAGCAGCGCCACCCACGGGTCAGGCGAGCCTTCGATGGCGAGTTCCGGCGAGCCGCGGAGGATCTCCTCTAGCCGACGGTCGAGCTCGCTCACCGCTGCCGTCGCGCCCAGCGCCCGCCAGCCCGGGTCAGTCCTCAACACCCGCCCGAATACCAAAATCGTTGATGCTCCATGTCTACGCCGCCTCGAGCATCTCCTCTGCGCCTCTTTCAGCGAAGACAGGACTGCCTCGAACGAAAGAGAGGTCGTAGTCGCTTCTACTGTGCTCTTGAACACCCTGAGATCCCTAAGACACTGTGCGGCATTTCCCGATCAGGAAGCGACCAGCTCCCTCTCGGAGGAGAACCTCCGGCGAGGGCGAAAAGTCAGCACTCGGCCCGTGCCGTCCGGCCTCCCGCGGAGGATGCTCCTGGCCTCGAGGCCGGCGAGCGCGTGCTGGAGCTCCTGATCGGTGTTGCCGAGCCCGGTCAGGCGGCGGATCTCCGCGAGAGAAACGCCCTTGTCCCTGAGCCTCAGCGCGACTGCGGGGTGAATGATCATGCTCGCTCAACCTCCTTGTTTGCGCGATCGTGCTGGCTGCGCGTCGAGATAGGCGTCGAGATCGGCGATGAGGTAGACCACCTTGCCGCGGGGCCCGAGATTCCTCCAAGGGGGGCCGTCTATTGGCGACGAGGGGCTCCTCCGATTGGCCAAAGTCTTCGGCGCCAACCCGATGTAGCGGGCGGCGCCGGCGGTGTCCAGAGCGCGGATGGGGCTCGCGTCGTGATCCATCAAAGGGTCCCTCGGGTACTCTTAGTATATGCACTAGTGGTGCAGCTTGTCAAGTGCTCCACCGAAGGTAGACACCCGATCTCGGCGACCGTGTGCATTACACTCTCAGTGGAGGAGGGGGGGGCTATGCCAAAGCAGAAATCGTCGGGTGAGCTGCTCCGCGACTGGCGCATCGGCCAGGGCCTCACGCAAACCGAGGCGGCAGTGGCACTTGGCTACTCCTGGCGAATGCTGGTGGCGATCGAGCGCGGCGATCGCAAGCCTGAGCTCCAGCGTGCCATCGAGATCGAGGAAAAGACTGATGGCGAAGTCCCGGCGGATGCCTTCTATCCGGAGTTGAGGCGCTTCCTCGCCCTCCGCATCACGCGGCGAGCCCCTCCGACCGGAACCGGCCGCCAAGGGCGAGGATCGCGTCGAGGTTCGGAATAGCTGGCGTTGGGGACACACCCCTTTTTGCCGCCGGCCATCGTCTCAGGAGTCAATCGGCGCGAGAGGCGCCAACTCCTTATACTTCCTGCTGTGGACAAGCTCGATCGGATCACTCGGGATCCCGACGTCATGGGAGGGAGGCCCTGTATTCGAGGCCTCCGTGTCACGGTTGGCACGATCGTGGGTCTCCTGGCGGCCGGGCACACGCACGAGCAGGTGCTGCAGGCTTATCCGTACCTCGAGCCTGACGACATCCGCCAGGCACTTGCGTATGCGGCGTGGCGTCTCGAGGAGCAAGAGGTTCCGGTCGACTCGACTTGAAGATCCTTCTCGACATGAACCTCTCGCCTGTCTGGGTAGAGGCGCTAGTGGAGGCGGGCATCGAGGCTCAGCACTGGAGCACCGTTGGCGATGGGCGTGCCTCCGACAAGGAGATCTTCGAGTGGGCCAACCGCAACGGATTCGTCGTTTTCACACACGACCTCGACTTCAGTCGCCTTCTCGCCCTGACGGGAAGCTCTGGTCCAAGCGTCGTCCAGCTGCGGACGCACCGAGTCCTTTCGGCCGAGACAGCGGCCATTATCGTGACCGTTCTTCGCCAACACGAGGCTGATCTCCAAAGCGGTGCGATCTTGGCCGTTGATCCGGACCGGGCTCGGGTGCGTCTGCTGCCACTTCGTGACCGCTCGTAGCCGTTTCCAGTACAGCGGATTTGGCAGCTTCGCGAGCCGAAGAGGCCGCACAGCCCGGCAGCCCGCTCTTGGATCTCTTGATCGACGTTGGCGCGTTCTGGTCGAGATCTCCAAGGTTCCCGAAAGATCTCGACGCCGTCCCGGAGCGCTTCGCACATAGGCGGTGGAGGAGATCATCCGGCGGCTCCCTGGAACGCGTCACGCTCGGAGAACCTGAACCACCTGCCTCTACTCGCCGCCGGGAGCGCCGAGCACATCCAGGAGAACGTCACCGCGATCGTGGAGACGGCGTAAGGACACGCAGTTCAGGGATAGGAAAAAAGGACCTCTAGCTTGTCAGTTCTCTCCTCGAGTTCCAGCTTGCCCTCTTCGGTGCCACGGACCGTCTTGCTCCACGTGTACGAGTGAGGAATCAGGCTCTCGGGCTCGGTCACGAGCTGAACCAAGTTCTCGAGCTCGAGTGAGCTCGCTCCGGCAGCCGACCACGACTGCTTGCCCCCGAGCATCGCCCCGATCATCGACATCATCGAGTTCGCCGCCAGCCGGGTCTCCTCGCTGTCGGCCGTCCGCCGCATCTCGAGCTCGACGCAATCGCGCACGACTCCGCTGCGGCTGCAGGGTGTCCGGCGGCTAACGCCGAAGTAGCGAACCGCCCCCGGCAGTCCGTCCGGGGACCGCTCGCGGTCCACGTCGATGCGTGCCGGCTCTGCCCCCTCCCATTCGAGGTTCGCACCCACCCAGAACCCGACCAGAGCGTCCCACTGGTCTTCCGCGTTACCCTCGAGCACCGGTTCGGAACGAAGCATGTCGAACGCGAGCCTCACTTCGGGCGTCTCGCCGCCCGCTCGACCGAGCATCGAGAACAGGCGCTCCAGGTCCGCCTGCAGCGTTGTCAGATCGTGCATTCCGACGAAGTCCCCTTCGCGGGTCACGACGTAATCGGGAACGATGTTGACCAAAATCGCCATCAACTCCGTGGGGCGGCTGGGCGGCGGGGGGCCGTGCGGACCGAACGATCCCATCTGCAGATCGTCGAACCGGAGCCTCAGATCGTCATCCACCGGCTCGAGCGACAGGCGGTAATTCGCCTCGATCGAGTGTGTCGCGTGCTCGTCGCCGGCGCGGATGCGGGTCCGCGTAGCGGTTACGTTCGCCTCGAGGCCCACCGGCCAGGCGAAGGCTAGCCTTGTCCGTCGCGGTTGGTGGTGCTCAGGCGCCGTGTGTTCGGCGCCTCTAAGGGGCACGGCGAGCAACACCACGAGACAGCACGCGAACCTCCTCCCAGTCGCCATCCGACCTCCGCCGTCTGCGAGCCCTCGGGACCCGGTCATCGAGGCCCCCGCCACTGTCACGATTATCCTGGAGTCATCCTATCCC
>DATLFI010000016.1:0-2728 GCA_035524895.1 Thermoanaerobaculia bacterium
TGGATGGCCCCCATGCCTTCGGTCAGTGTTTCTGACGCCTTGCGGATGCGCTCGTACCAGCGGCCGTAAAACGCGAAGTCCTCCTGAATGATGCGTCCGAATGCCGCGCTGCCAAAAAGTCCCAGAGCCTCCTCGTGATCGCGCACCCAGCGGTGAAACTCCGTGCCGATCAGGTCGAAGTCACGGGGCTGGGCGCCGCGCCTGCGCTCACGAATGCTCTGCGCGTGTTGGCTGCGTAGCCAGGACTTGATGGCGTCGGCATCCTCTTCCTTGCCCAGTTGCTTTAGCGAGGCGACCTGTTTGCGCCACACCTGGCTGGCCTCGTCGCGGTGCCCTGGATCGGCGATGTTGGCCAGTAAGTAGCCCTTGAGCATGTCCGTGGGAGTAAGTGACAGCCCGCGGTCGTTCATGGTCTCGAAGATAGTGTACGCGTCAGCATCCGAGTAGGCGGTGATCTCGACGAGGTGGACATTCTCGATCAGCCAGTCGGCGAAAAAAGGCAGTGCTGCCCCTGTGAGTTCCTCCGGGAAGGTCTCTTCAATTTCCTGGAACCGATTGAGGATGTTGACCACCGATTCGGATACGCCATTCTCGTCGAAGGTCTCTCCGGTGAAGAGTGCCTCCATGCACGCGGTTCGCTCGGGCACGTCGAGGTTGAAGGAACGACTGCCGACCCTGTACGAGAAAATCAGGTTCGCGATCTCTTTCTTCTGATCTTCGTCGTCGAGTTGGCGGTAAAGATGAATCAATATCAGAGTCAACGACGTCAGGCGCTGCTGCCCGTCGATGATGAACCTGTGGCCCTGCTTGTCGCTGATGATTATGGAGCCCAGGAAATAGTGACCATACTGCTCGACGGCGCTCCGCTCGTTACTCGCCTCGTGACTTTCCAGGAACTTCTCGGTCAGATCGGTGATGAGCTCAGCGACCTGCTTCGTCTCCCATCGGTATTCACGCTGATAGTAGTCGATTGCGAACTTGGTACCACCCAACAGGGCACGGATGTTCTTGGCTAGGCCACGAATCTCCTTCATTGTGTGCTCTCCCCGATGATTTCGCCCAGGAGCCCCTCGGTCCCTTTCTCGCGCGCCAGGATTTCGGCGCACGTTTGCTCCAGCGAACGCACCGGCGGGAGCTTCTCGAAGTAGCGGCCGAAGCCGGTTTCGGCTGTCACGCTTCCTCCTCTTCAAACAATCTCACGTAGGCGTCATAGCGGAAGCGGCGGTGGCGGGCCTGGCCGGTGATTTCGTGGAGCACGCCGAGATCGACGAGTCGGTGCACGATCTGGTTCGCTCCGGGAAAGGTCATGCCGAGCAGGGCCTGCACGTCCTTCACGCTCAGGATCGGCTGCTCGTAGAGCCGCTCGAGCACACGGTGGCCGTTGCCGGCTGCGCGGCCGAGGTGCTGGGTGATGCTGCGGCGATCGGTCTCGCGCAGCTCTAAGATGCGCCGGGCCGTGTCGGCGGCTTGGAGGCTGACCTCGGCGATGCCGCGCAGGAAGAAGGCGAGCCAGCCCTCGAAGTCGCCGTCGTCGCGGACGGCTTGCAGCCGCTCGTAGTATGCCTGGCGGTGGCGCTTGAAGTAGTGCGACAGGTAGAGCACGGGCTTCCGTAACACGCCGCGCTCGCAGAGCAGGAAGGTGATCAGCAGGCGACCGACGCGGCCGTTGCCGTCCAGGAACGGGTGGATGGTCTCGAACTGCGCGTGGGCGAGGCCGATCTTGACGAGTAGCGGTAGGTCGTCCTCGGCATGGAGGAAGGACTCGAGCGCGCCGAGCGCCGCCGGGACCTCGGCGGGCGGCGGGGGCACGAAGGTAGCTTCGGCGAGTCTGCAGCCGCCGGGGCCGATCCAGTTCTGGCTCCGGCGTAGCTCACCGGGCGTGAGCCGTGAACCTCGGACCCCTCGCAGGAGCTCGGCGTGGATCTCGCGGATGAGCCGCACGGAGACCGGCAGGTCGGCCAGCCGTGCCAGCCCGTGCTTCATCGCGCGGACGTAGCTCACGACCTCGGCGACGTCGCGCGGGCGATCCGCGCCCAGGATCTGCGCCTCGGCGGCGAGGAGGTCCTGCAGCGAGCTCTGGGTGCCTTCGATCTGGCTCGAGAGGACCGCTTCCTTGCGGACGTACATGACCACGAAAAGGTCCGGGTTCGGTAGCGTCTGCACCGAACCGTCCAGCCGCCCGAGCGAGCGGTCGGCGTCGGAGAGCAGACGCTGTAGATCGCCGGCGAGCCGCACCGGCGGCTCCGGCGGCAGCGGGGAGGGGAGGAACGCGCGATAACCCTGCGGCTGGCGTAAGTACCGGCCCGCCCGGCCACCGGGGACGCTGCTGCGAACTTCGGTTCCTGCGTTTATCATGGCTCGATAGTGCGCCTATGATAAACGGAGCGTTAACCATGGGTCAAGAGACGGGGTGTGTTCAACGCTCGACCTTCATGGGCTGGAATGAGTGGCCGCCGCTGGGCCCTGTAGGCGCACCGCGGTGCCCCAGGGATCCTGGGTCACCACCTCGTTCGCGGGGCCGGCCGCTCTCGGGTATCCAACTTCGAAGCCAGCGCGTTCGAGGTTCTCCGAGACTGAGTCGAGGGTCCCGGCGTCGGGCAGCTCGATCGTCCACTCGAGGAGCTGGGCTTCGTACTCGGCGGGCGGTGTGGCGTCGGCTCCGGCCCAGACGTTGGTGCCCAGGTGGTGGTGGTAGCCGCCGGCGGCGAGGAAGAGGGCGCCGGGGTAG
>DATLFI010000017.1:0-46562 GCA_035524895.1 Thermoanaerobaculia bacterium
AAGCGCGAGCCCGCATCGGCGAAGTCCAGGAACGCCGTGGCCACGTCGCTGGAGGCCGTGAAGAACGCGCGCCCCCAGGGTGTCTTCAGGATCAGCACCGCGAAGACGAGCTGCAGCGCCGTGCCGATGAGCACGATGCGCCAGGGAATGCGCCGTCGATCGACGGAGATCGCCCAGGCGATCCCGAAGATCACGAGCATGCCGAGCAGGGCGATCATCGAGGAGGGAGAGCCAGGATTCGACGCAGCCTAACAGTGTCGACGGCGGCCCAAGGTTCGGCTACCGACCCTCCGCTCCCGGGCACGTGCCTCTAGCCGTGCCCTCACGGGCTGCTGCTCTCTAGGAAGCGGAACAGGTCGCCCTTGGTCGACAGCAGCAGCGTGGTGTCGGGATCGAAGGTCGCCTCGAACGTTTCCATCGTCTTGAGGAACTCGTAGAGACTGCGCGCATCCGCCGACCCGCCGTAGGACTCAGCGTAGATCTGGGTCGCCTCGGCGTCGGCCCTTCCTCGAATCTCCTGCGTCGTCCGGTAGGCCTCGGACTGGATGCGTGCCAGCTCGCGCTCTCGCTCGCCCTGGATGCGCGCCGCCTCGCCCTGGCCCTCGGAGCGGAAGCGGTCCGCGATTCGACGGCGCTCCGAGATCATTCGCTCGAACACCGCGTTCTGGGTCGCGGGGTCGCTGTAGTTGATGCGGCGGAACTGCACGTCGAGTATCTCGACCCCCAGGCCACGGGCGCTGGACGCGGTCGCCTCCAGGATCTCGCGACGGATCTTGTCCCGCCCCGCTTCGATCGGCACGAACTGCTCTTCGGGGTTCGACTCGTCCGCGCTCGGCGCACGATTGCTCGAGCGCACCACCTCGAGCAGATTGTGCCGGGCAATGGAATTGCGCGTCTCGCCGTCGAGGATGTCGTCGAGTCGAGTCTGGGCGTTCTGCTCGTTGGTGAGACGCTGGAAGAAGAGCAGCGGATCCGAGATCCGCCAGCGCGCGTAGGCATGAACGAAGATGTACTTCTTGTCCTTGGTGGTCAGCTCCTCGGCGTCTCCCTGCCACTCGAGAAAGCGCTTGTCGAAGAAGTGAGCCCTCTGGACCAGAGGCAGCTTGAACGCCAATCCGGGCTCGGTGATCGGCCCACCCACGGGCTGACCGAACTGGGTGAGGATGACCTGCTGGTCCTCACGCACCAGGAACATGCTGCTCGAGAGCAGCAGCAGCGCTGCCACCGCCACCACCGAAACGACGGCGCGCGTCATGAGCCACCTCCCGGCTGCGTCGCCGCGGCAGCGCCCGCTCGAGGCGAGGTCTCCATCGACAGCATCGGAATCATGCCCTCGACGTCTTCGCCCACTACCACCTTCCTGCCCACGGCGGGCAGCAGGCGCGCCATCGACTCTAGGTACAAGCGTTTGCGTGTGATCTCCGGGGCTTTGCGGTATTCCGTGAACAGCGCGTCGAATCGGGTGGCGTCGCCTTGCGCGCGGTTGACCCGGTCGAGCGCATAGCCCTCGGCTTGCTCGATCGCCTGTCGGGCCTCGCCGTCGGCGCGCGGAATCACGCGGTTGTAGGCCGCCTGGGCCTCGTTGATCAGCTTGTTGCGATCCTGCTCGGCCTGGTTGACGTCGTTGAACGAGGGCTTCACGGGCTCGGGCGGGTTGTTGCTCTGGAGCAGGACTTCCTCGACCTTGATGCCGGTCTCATATTGATCGCACAGCTCCTGCAGCAGCAGCTCGGTGTCCCGCTCGATCTCGACGCGGCCGATGGTCACCACCTCGTTGACCGTGCGGTCGCCCACCACTTGACGCATCACCGCCTCGCTCAGGTCGCGGAACGCCTGCTCGACGTTGCGCACCCTGAAAAGGTAGCGGTAGGGATCGGCGATGCGGTACTGCACCACCCACTCGACGATCGCCACGTTCTCGTCGCCGGTGAGCATGGTCGCCTCTTCTTCCACGGTGCGGAAGCTGCTAGGGCCGGCTTGGGTTTGCGTACGAAAGCCGTACTCCTGCTTGAGCTGGCGCTCGACCGGTACCTTGAACACCCGATCCAGTAGCGGCAGCTTGAAGTGCAGTCCGGGCCCGGCGTCGTTCTCGGCCCCGCGATAGCGACCGAGGCGAAGCACGATCGCGCGCTCCTCGGGCTGCACCGTGTAGAACGAGGCGAAGGCCAGCCAGCCCGCGAGCAACAGGAGGAGAATGGGCGCCAGGCGGCGCGAGCCCGCCCAGGGAGGCTGTGGCGTCCCCGGGGGGGTCGGGGTCGGGCCGGCACCGCCGCCGGTAGTGCGTCGGAAGCGCTGCCAGCGCTCGCGGAGCTGGTCGAAGTCAGGAAAGTCGAGAGGATCGTTTGCCATAGGAAGGCGAAGTTACCAGCAACGGCGGATCGGCGCAGGAGTTTTCGTGCGAAATCGCGGCAACGGGGCTCGGCCGCGACTCTCTGCTCTGGACCGCGACCTCTCTATACTGGCGCCGTGGCTCGCTTCGACGACGAGAGCCTGACGCTCCGGCTTTCGGTCGCCGACCTGCTCGAGCGCGACCTGGTGCGGCGAATCGGCTTCGGTCAGCGCGGCGGGTTCGAGCGCTTGTGGGTCGGCCAGGCCATCCACAGCCACTACCAGGAGCAGGCCCTGGCGCGAGACGGCAGCTACCAGCGCGAGGTGGTCCTGCGCTCGACGATCGAGCACCGTGGCTGGACGGTAGAGGTCCTCGGCCGCATCGACGCCGTCCGCCGAGACCCCGACGGCGTGCAGGTGGTCGAGGAGATCAAGTCCGTCCGCCGTGACGTCGAGCTCTCGCCGACCCTGGCCGAGCTGTACCGGCGACAGGCAGCTCTCTACGCCTGGATGCTTTCACAGGAGAGCGGCGAGCTGATCCGCGCCGAGCTCGTGCTCATCACCATCGGCGACGACGACCCGGATCCGCAGCGCATCGAGGTCGAGGTCGACGCGCGCGCGCTCGAGGCCGGTATCCGCCGGCGCCTCGATCAGCTCCTGCACGAGCACCAGACACGGCGGAGCGCGCGCGAGCAGCGGCGCGCGGCGGCCGCACGGCTGGCGTTCCCGTTTCACCGGCCCCGCCCCGGTCAAGAGCAGATCGTCGAAGCTGTGACTCGCGCGCTCGACCAGCGCGAGCACCTCCTGGTCGAGGCGCCGACCGGCCTCGGCAAGACCGCGGCCGCGCTGTTCCCGGCCCTGCGTCACGCGCTGGAGCACGACCGGCGCGTGTTCGTGCTCACCGCCAAGACCTTGCAGCAGCGCATGTCGACCGCGGTGCTGGAGATGCTCAACACCGAGGGAGCATTTCGCTCGTTGCGGCTGCGAGCCAAAGCCAGGATGTGCGCCAACCACGAGGTGCTCTGCCACGAGGACTACTGCGGCTACGCGCGCGACTACTCGCTCAAGCTCTCCCGCTCCGGCCTGTTGTCGCAACTGATGGACGATCATCCCCACCTCGACCCCGACGCGATCTTCGGCGCCTCGCGGGACCACGAGGTGTGCCCGTTCGAGGTCAGCCTGGAGCTGACCGAGAAGGTGCAGGTCGTGGTGTGCGACTACAACTACGCCTTCGACCCCCACGTCGCTCTGTCCGCGTTCGGGGCCGACTCGGATCTCTCCGACACCGTGCTCGTGATCGACGAGATCCACAACCTGGTGGACCGTGGCCGCGGCTACTACAGCCCGGTGCTGTCGGCGCGAGCTGCGCGCTCGACCGCCGACAGCATCGCCCGCCTCGAGACCGGACCGATCGGCGAGCGTCTCAGCGCGCTGGCGACGGAGGTGGCGCGGCTGGTCGAGAGAGCGGTCGCCGAGGCCTTCCCCGAGGGCGCAGGCAGAGCCACAGTGGAGGGAGACCTGCCCAGCGAGGAGCTGTGGGGTCTGCGACCTAGCCTCGATCGCGCCTTCGTCGACTACCTGGAGCACCGGCGCGAGACGAGGAGCTTCCGCTCCGAGGATCCCTTCGTCCGTCTCTACTTCGAGGTGCTCAGGTTCCTCGACACCCTGGCGCTGGCCGAGCGCCACGGCGAGTCGTTCGCGCGCTGCCTGGAGGTCGAGGATGAGGACTCCCGGCTGCGCCTCCTGTGCAAAGACGCGAGCCGCTACCTCGGTGCCGTGATCCAGCGTTGCCGCTCCGCCATCGGTCTCTCGGCGACCCTGTCGCCGCCGGAGTTCTACCGCGACCTGCTCGGCTTCGACCCGCAGCGAACCGCCGAGCTGCGGGTGCCGAGCCCCTTCCCGGCCGAGCACCGCGCCCTGGTGATCGACGGCACCGTGTCGACCGAGTGGCGGGTGCGGGCGCGCTACTACCAGCCGATCGCCGAGCGGCTCGGCGCCCTCGCGTCCACGGTGCCGGGCAACTGCCTCGCGCTGTTTCCCAGCTACGCCTTCCTGGCGGAGGTGGCCGAGCGACTCCCGACCGACCTCGGCAAACGAGTCCTGGTGCAGCGCCGCGCCGACGACGAGCGCCAACGCGAGGAGATCCTCGACACCTTGCGTGGTGCGCTGTTCGGCGACGTGCTGCTGCTCGCGGTCGCGGGCGGAGTGTTCGCGGAGGGAGTCGACTACCCGGGAGACATGCTGAAGGCGGTGGCGGTGATCGGACCCTGCCTTCCCGCGGTGAGCCTCGAGCAGAAGCTGCTCCAGGAGTACTACGAGGAGCGTTTTGGCCGAGGCTTCGAGTACGCCTTCGTGGTGCCTGGGATGACTCGAGTGGTGCAGGCGGCTGGGCGCCTCATCCGCTCGCCGGGAGATCGCGGTGTCATCGCACTGTTCGGACGGCGCTTCCTGAGCGAGCTGTACAGCCGCCACATGCCCATGGACTGGTTGGAGGGCGCCGAGGCCGACGGTCTCTCTGGAGACCCTGCCGAAGTCGCGGCAGCCTTCTTCGAAGTGGCCACCTCGGCCCCCTGATGCGGCAGTCGCACGCGCCGGCTGCCCAACGGCAACCTACGTAGCTCCGTACACCTAGGCGAGAACGGTCGGGGCCCCCCGTGGCCTAGCGCCCGCGCCTGGGAACAGGCCGAGAACGTCCTCCTCCTTCGCCCTGCGCCACCGCAGGGCGTTTTTCTAAAAGCCGTGACCGCGGTGGGCCGAAGGCCGCTAGAACTCGTCCCCGCCCTGTTGCCTGAGGCCCCCACCGGGGCGGGCAGCCGGCGGGCGCACGGCGTCCCCGGCGGTGCGCGCCATCCTGACCCGGCGTGACAGGAAGCGCAGGTACAGCTCCTCCTGCTCGCCGTCGAGCAACTCGCGGGTGCGCAGAGCTGTCTCGGCAAAGGCTCGCTCGAGATCGGCATTCGCGCGGCCCAGGAACCTGATCCTCTGCTCGATGCGCTGCCGATCTGGCTGCGGGGCCGAAAGCTCGCGGTAGAGCTCCGCTCGCGCCCGCTGGATCTTCGGCTGCATCGTCCGGACGCGGCGCGCGAGCTGTTGCTGGAGTCCGACGAACTCGGCTCGACCTTCCCCCTCGAGCCCGAGGCGATCCACCAGCGCCCGCAGCTCGAGCTGCCCGCGTTCGCGCGGCCGCCCAGGGCGTGTCGCGACCGGGAGGCGCGACGCGATCTCCGCAGCGTCGACCCCTGTGTCGACTCCGGGGGCGGGCGAAGGGATCTCGTTGGCGGACTCCTCGCCGTCCGCCCGGTCGGGCACCTGCGCCGTGCGGTTGGTCTCGGTGCCGGGCCGAGGCTCCGGCACTGCCGTTTCGGCGCCAGAAGAGCCGTCCTCGAGATCTGCCCCGGCCTCCTGGTCCAAGTGCGGCAGGTCGAAATCTCCAGCGTCGGTCGATGACTCGACCAGCTCCTCGGCGGCTTCTGACATTCGATCCCTCATCAGGGACGCCAGCACGCCGAGATTGAAGCCGAGCGACAGCAGCAGCGCCACCCACAGCAGGCCGCGAGTCATCGCAGCACCTCGTCGAGGGAGACCTCTGCCTCGGTGTCGTCGTTGGGACCCAGCCCGAGGTCCCCGAGGTAGAGCTCGGCGAGAAGCGGCGGCGTCAGACCGCTCCAGGTTGTCGGCGACTCCAACGCCTCGGCGAGAAGCGGCGCCGGAGCAGTCGCGGCGGCGTCGAGGTCCAGGGCGCTGGTCGCGACGAGCCCCAGCACCAGACCCACCGCGGGCGCCAGGACCGCGGCCCAACGCAGCGGGAGCGGGGAAAGAGCCCCATACCGCTCCCGACGAGCGAGCTCCTCCCGGTAGGCAGCCAACACTCGCGCCACGCGCGCTGCGTCCTCGCCCGGTCGCGCAGGCTGCACCGGGTCCTCCATCGCGTCCCAGACCGCTGTGAGGCGGGCGTCCAGCGCGACGATCTCGGGGGCCGCCGCGTCACGGGCCTGCGATTCCCCGGCGCCCACCCAGGCACTGCGATCGTCGCGGTTCGTCATCGAGCTAGCCCACTGTCCTTCACCGTTGTCGCGGGCCGTCGGCCCCTCCGAGGCTCGCAGGAGGTGCCGGACCGGAGCCTCCTCGCGAAGGAACACGCAGCCGAACGATTTCTTGCGCACCCTGAGCTGCTCGACAGCTCAATCTTCCTCCCGTAGCTCGTCCTCCAACCGGCGCATGGCGCGAAACAGTCGGCTCTCGACCGCTCCCAGGGAGACGCCGAGTGCATCGGCCGCCTCCTGATACGAGAGACCCTCGAGTCGGACCAGAATCAGGACCGCCCGTTGGCTCGCCGGCAACCGCTCGATCGCGCCGCGGGCGAGTCGCCAGCGATTGCGTGCCTCCAGGCGAGCCTGAGCACTGGGAGCGTCGTCGGGAGGATCGATGGGCGATGCTTTGTCCTCGCTCGTGGCGCGCCCCGATCCCCCCAGCGACACGAAGCGCACGATCCTCCGTCGCCGCAGCCGGTTGAGACAGAGATTGGTAGCGATGCGATACAGCAGCGTGAAGAGCTGCCCGCGCCGGTCGAACCCGCCCGCTCCCCGATAGAGCTTGAGGAACACCTCCTGGACCATCTCCTCCGCTTCTGAAGGGTCGTGGAGGAGCCGCAGGCAGAGGCTGTGGAGGCGACGTTGGTGGCGGGCGACCAGCCGTTCGAAGGCAGCGCCCTCTCCGGAAGCCGCTGCGGCGAGGTCGATCCAGTCGCGGTCCTCGCCCGCTTCGCCCATCACGGCGGACGGAGCTCAGGGGCTCGACATCGGTGCCGCCGCCGGGCCTTCCGACTGGCTGCCGACGCTCGCCAGGTCGACCACGTACACCTTCTGCACCGTCCGCAGGCCCGCGTGCTCGCGCACAGAGATCCCCTGGCGTTCCAGCTCCTCGCCCGCCTGCTTGACCACCTCTTGGCTCGCCATCAGGTCTCCGACCATCGCCTCGCGCAGTAGCTCGTCGAGCTGCTGCAGCGGACGGCCGGCGAGCGCCCTCGCCGACGCCTCGTCCTCCGAACCCACACCGACCGCCACCGCTCCGAACGCGAGAGCGGCAGCCGGCGGTCGCGGCTCCTCGAAGGCGCTCGCCGAGGCGCCCAGACGCCGCGTGATGGCCGCAACGGCGCGCACTCCCGAGAGCACTGCGCCATCGCCGGCGAACGATGCGAGCAGCCGGTGCCCGAGCCAGGCCTCGACCCGACCGCCGTGCCGCTCGATCTCGCCGCGCAGGCTCTCGACATCGCGCCGCGCCCGCAACAGGGTCGCTTCCGCCTGGCGCACCGTATCGCCCCTGGCGAGACCGCGGAGCTCGACGGCGAGGAGCGCCAGCTCCTCCACCGTGACCCGCAGCGGCGCGTCGCTGGACGAGAGCTCGAAGCGCGGCGTGCCGCGTCGCTTCGTCGTCTCGGCCTCTTGGTGGAGCCGCTGGCGTTCGCCCGCAAGCTCGACCACTGCTTCCTCGAGACGATCGAAGCCGCTCGGCAATCCCTCCGGAACGACGAGACCGGCGCCTCCTCGTGCCTGGGTCAGCGCGGCGGCCAGCAGATCCGCTGGCTGTTCGGCGGCGGGTCCGGCGGTCGCCAAGGCCCTTTCCGGCGGCAGCGACGCGAACACGATTCCCGCTACGGCCACGAGCGGAAGCAAAGCAACGAGAGCCAGCAGCGGCCCGAGACCCAGGCCATCGCGCCGTGGCAGCAGCGCTGCAGCGACCCCGACCGCTCCGCCCTCGAAGCCGTAGAGCGGCGCGAGCTGCGCATCCCATGCCTCCCCATCGAGCGCGAGCTCGAGCGAGGTCGCTCGTTGGAGCACCGTGCGCCAGATGCCGAGTCGCCGCAACTCCAGCGGCACACTCTGCGCGATGCGCGGGTCCAGGCTCGCCGCGCCGAGTGCCGGCCCCGAGCCGGTGTCGACGAGAAAGGCCAACTCGGCCTCGACCGCCTGGGCTAGCTCGCGCACCACAGTGGCGTCGACGCGTTGGGCGACCACCACCGAGGGCACTCGGTCCTCCCCGCGCGGGGTGCCGGTGCGCCAGGCTACGGCGTACAGAGCCTCGCCCGACGAGACCAGGCCCGAGCGCGACTCGGCAGCGGCGGCTCCATCGCCGAGGCGCCGCGCGAGCCGGTCGAGCTCCCCGCCCTGCGCGGCTGAAGCAGCAGAGGCGAGCGAGCTCCACAGCAGCTCACCTCCCGGCCCGGCGACGGCGATCAAGTCGAGGCCCCGCGTGGTCGCCAGTCCCTCCAGCGGGTTGGCGAGCGCGGGCGCTGACGGATCCGCAGACCCGGTCGTGGCGATGCCCGCGGGAGCCACGGGGGCCGGTATGGCGATCAGCTCCGCGGCCACCGATTCGAGACGCTTGAGCCGGGAGCGGACCCAGCGCGCCTCGAGCGCGAGAGTGCGGTCGAGCGCCTGCTCGCGCTCGCGATCGGCGCGACCGCGCATCAGGGACGCGATACCCAATAGCACCGCTGTGGCGGTCAACAGCAGCGCGACCACCGCGACGAGCGCGCGCCGGTGCGAGCGAGGAGCATGCAACGCCGCGTCTTGCACGAGGTTCTCTGTCGCTTCCGAGTGCGAAAGCACCTTATCAAACCGCCCCGGGCAGGACCGCCGAGCAGGCCGCGCTGCTGCGCGCCGCGGGCGAGCTGCGTGGCGTCGGAGATCTTCGCGTCGTAGCGCAGCTCGTCGGTCATGCCCGCGGCGACCAAGGTCGGGTCGCGGGCGGCATGCCACAATTCCCCGCATGGCATCGGCCTCTACCCGCAACGCTCCAGGTGCCGGGCACCACGGCTCGCCTCCGGCAAGCGATCAGGCCAGCGGGCTCCTCGACCGCATCGTGAGCTTCGTGCGAGCGACCACGGTATTCGGCCCGACCGAGCTTTCTGCCGAGCTTTCTGTCGAGCTTGCTGCGGAGTCGGCTCATGCCCCCGAAACAATCGACTCGTTCGACGCGCTCGCGCTCGAGACCCTCCGCTTCCAGGCAGAACGCGTCGAGCCGTACCGGCGCCTACTGCACTCTCGCTCTCGCGGCAGGGGGATCGCCACTCTGAGCCACTGGTCGCAGTGGCCAGCGGTGCCGACCATCACCTTCAAGACCGCGGCGCTCCTGGCAGCGCCCGCGCGTGAGGTCTTCCGCAGCAGTGGAACCACACGCGGTGCAGAGCGGCGCAGCGTCCACCACCATGCATTCCCGGACCTCTACCGCCTGGTGGTCGAGCGCTCGTTCCCTCCGGCCTGCCTGTTGGGCCTGCCGCCGCGGCCCGACATGCTCTCGTTGGTACCACCGCAGTCGCTGGCTCCCGACTCGAGCCTGTCGTTCATGGTGGACCACGTGCTCCGCATGTTCGGCGGACGCGGCAGCGCCTGCGCCATCGGCTCGTGTGGCCTGGAGGGGGAGCCGGCGCGCCGGTGGCTGCGCGCTGCGGCTGCCGCGGGCGTCCCGGTACTGGTACTCGCGACCGCGCTCGCGCTCGACGATCTGCTGCGGGTGCTCGAGGAAGCCGGCGAACGCGTCGCCCTGCCGCCGGGCTCCGCACTGTTCGAGACGGGCGGCTTCAAGGGGCGACATCGTGAGACGTCGCGCGACGACCTGCTGGCGAGAACAACCGACCGACTCGCCGTGCCGCCCCAGCGCGTCGTTCGCGAGTACGGCATGACCGAGCTGACCTCGCAGGCCTACACCCGCGTGCTCGCCGGCGGCGATCCGGACCTGTTCCAGGTGCCATCCTGGATGCGCGCGCAAGTGGTCGACCCTGGAACTCTCGAGGAGGTGCCGCCAGGTGCTGTCGGCATGCTGCGGCTCTTCGACCTCGGCAACGTCGGCTCGGTCGCGTTCGTGTTGACCGAGGACCTGGCATGCGCCCAGCCGGGCGGAGGCTTTCGCCTGGTCGGCCGCGCCGCCGGGGCCGAGTTGCGTGGTTGCTCGCTCGCCGCAGAGGAGCTGGCCAGCAACATGGTCGCGCAGCCGCCGCAAACGGGCGACACCGGTCCTTGAGCTCGCAGCAGCACACGTCGCTGCGGCAGCTCGCCGAGCACGGCGCTGCTGCGATCCGTGCTCTGGACGACGATCGGCTGGCGACGGCCTGGAACCAGGCGTTGGCGGAGCTTCTCGATCCGACGTCGCCGCTGCGGCGGGAGATCGACCAGGAGCTCCTTGTTGCCTGTCGGCTGTCGACTCCAGGGCTCCAAGCTGCGCTCGAGGTCGTGGGCCGACCGCTCCTCGGCGGTGCCGCCGCATCCGTCTTCGCGGCCGCCCGGGCTCGTGCACCCACTGCCGCGAAGCAGCCCGCCCTGGTGGTGCTGCCGGCGAACTGGCCGGGATTGGCGCTCCAAAGCCTGCTGCCAGCCCTCGCGCGACGACGCCCGGTCCTGTTCAAGTGCTCCTCGGCCGAGCCGTGGCTCACTCCTGCTCTTCTCCGAGTGCTGGCTCGCAGGGAGCCGGCGCTCGGGTCTGCCTACGCTGCGGCGGTGTGGCGTGGCGGCTCCTCGTCGCTCGAAACAGCGGCGCTCGACGCGTGCGATCCGGTGCTCGCCTACGGTGACGAGCCGGCTCTCGAGAGCCTCGCGCGACGCGTCCGAGGACGCCTGATCCGCTTCGGTCCAGCCTTCTCGTTCGCCCTGCTCCACCGCGCCGCGACCTCCGAGGAGCTCGCGGCACTGGCCCGCGACGTGGCACTGGGCGATCAGCGTGGCTGTCTGTCGGTGCACGTCGTGCTGACCACCGCCGAGGCGGCAGTCACGGCGCGCGGACTCGCCGGCGAGCTCGCCGCGCTCGCGCGCGGTACGCTGCCGCCCGGCCCGGCTGACCCCGCGCGGGCCGCCGCAGTGCGCCTCGTGCTCGACGACGCCGGCGCGCGTGGTCTCCTCTCGTGCGGCACTCCGGCCGAGGGCCTCGTGCTGGTCGAGGAAGGCTCTGTGGCGCCATCGCCGGGCCAACGCCTGGTGCGCGTGCTGCCGGTACCCAGCCTCAGCCATGCGATCGAAACGCTGCGACCCTGGCGCGGCCAGCTGCAGGGGGCAGCCGTCCTGACGGGTCACCCGGCATGGCTCCCCCAAGCGCTGACTAGCCTGGGGGTCAGCCGCATCGCGCCTCCGGGAGAGCTGCAGTACGCCGATGCGTTCTGGCACAACGGCGGCATCGACCTGCTCGAGTGCTTCTGAGTTCCTCTGAGTTCCTCTGAGGTCCTCTGGGTCCTTCCGAGCTCCTCCTCTGAGCGGTCTCGTACGGCGGGGTCAGGAGCCCAGGATCTTCTGCAAGGCCTTCTCGGGCGCGCGCCAGTCCTCGCCCTGGATCCTTCCGGCCTCCTTGCCGTCGACGAGGACCACGGCCGTGGGCACGGTGCGTACGTTCACGGTCCGCGTGACCTGGTCCTCCGAGAAGTCACGCGAAAGGCCGTAGAAATCGATGCCGACCTTCGAGCCGGCGAGGTCGTGTGCCACCCGCACGATGCGCGGCAGGTATTGCTGGCAGAATGGGCACCACGAGCCGAAGTAGACCCGCACGCGAACGTCGCGCTTCTCGGCTTTCAGCGCCTGCATGGCGGCGGCGGTCGGCTGGTACGACACGGCCCGCTCGCGATAGCGGTCGTCGTAGGCCTCGAGGCCGGTCGCCGGCATGAGACCCAGGAGCGGTGGCTTCTGGCGCACCACGAAACGCTTGCCGTCGGCGCTGAACACGAGGTCGGTGCCGACGAGCTCGAACTGGCCCAGCGACTTCCACAGCGCGTCGGGCGCCAGGTCGAGCGCGCCGCTCGCCTGGCGGGAGATCTTCATGACGTGCACGGCCCGCACGTCACGCGAGCGAGGCACCAGCAGGAACGGCGTGGTGAGCTTGGAGGGGAGTACCAGGTAGCCAGGCAGGCGTTGCTGGAAGTAGATCTCCGCAGCAGTGTCGACCGTGCCGTCGATCTCGAGCTCGTAGTCGGAGGTCGCCTGGAACCCCTGCATCAGGCTGGCATCCTGGGCTCGAGCCGGAGCCGAGGCGAAGGGTGGCGCCAACACGAATCCGGTCGCGAGGGCGACCAGGACGAAGGCGCGCGGAACGGTCATCGAGCGGGCTTCCGCAGTCACGGCGAAGTCTCCCGGTTGGTCTGATGGGTCATCACAGGCGGCAGCCCGTTGTATGTCGACAGGACGACGCCGTCCCGTACGGCGAAGGAGCGCGGCAGGGTGCGGTAGAGAGGCACGAGCATCGGTTCGGGCGCCTCGACGATCTCGAACGACGGCCCCCACTGCCAGAAGAAAGCGGAGTGCTGCTCGGGCGTCGCCCAGCTCAGGACGGTGACCGACTGGCCCGAAAGGGTGGCTTCGTTGAGCGGATCGATCCAGTCGCCCCAGCGCTCGTCTTCCAGATCGGCGATGACCACCAGGTGTTCGCCCTCGGTGAGCTGCGGGCGAATCGTGGACAGACAGATGCGCTCCGCGTCGCGGCCGGTGCAAACGTTCTCCAGCCGGACGCCCGCCTTCAGACGGGTGGCCAGGTCGTCGAGCGGCAGCGCCGGGGCGCGCCACGCGAGCAGGACAGCTCCTAGGGCTGCCAGCCCTGCGACGACGATGCGCCCCGTCGGGAACCGGGGGCTGCGGAAGGCGAGGAACGAGAGCAGCAGCGCCGGCACCATCAGCAGCAGGTCCTGCCAGAACGCCTGGGCCGGCGTCCGCTCCACCAGGTTGCCGAAGCACCCGCAGCCGACCGCCGGCTCGGCGAGACCGTTGGCCCACAGGTAGTAGTTCCGGCCGGTCAGGAAGAGGAAGAACACCACCAGCAACGCGGTCGGCACCAGCACGAACAACCGGCGGACTCCGAGGATCAGCGCGACGCCGAGGCCGGCCTCGAGAGCGAGCGCGATCATCGCCACGGCCGTCGCCGGCAGCAGGAAGTCGAGGCCCTCGGAACGGATCAGCTCGACGAAGCCCGCGGGGTGGATCGCCTTGGTCCAGGCGGCGAGCAGGAACACCCCGCCCAGGAACGCGCCGCCGGCGAGGCCGAGCAGCCCTCGCACCGACTTGCGCTGGCGCAGCTCTTCCTCGCGGGAGGCACCGGCGGCGCCGGTGCCGCTCAGCGCGGGTGCCGGTGAAGTCGTGGTCATGGACATCGCACGCTGATTCTAAGCAAGCTGCCGTGCTCGATCCCCGCCAGCATGCCGGCGCAGGATCACCGACGGCCTTCCAGGACCCGGCTCGCCAGCTCGCGGGACACAGGACCTGAGGGCTACAACACTGGTTCAGCCGCCGTTCTGCCCGCGCCGCCAGAAGCGCCACCACGACCGGCGGTCACCCCGATCGCGCCGCGACCTGTCGTGCAGCTCGCAGCGTTCGGTCGGCACGCCGTCGCGCAGGAACACCTCGGTGACGATCTCCGGACAGCGACCGGTCGCGAGCTGCCCGCTGCGCGGGTCTACCGTCGCGGTCGTCACGTCGGACGGCGGCAGCGTGACCGAGTAGCCGCCGCGGGGCCGCCGCGACGCGGTGAAGCGTCCCCAGATCGGCAGCGCAGCGCGCGAGCCCGAGAGCCGCGTGCGCCGCGCGCGGTCGTAGCCGACCCAAACCAGCGTCGCGCGCTGCGGCGCGTAGCCGATGAACCAGCTGTCGCGGCCGTCGTTGGACGTTCCGCTCTTGCCGGCGAGCACGTCACGCAGGCCGTCGCGCCGCACCTGGCTGCCGGTGCCGCGGTCGATCACCCCCTCGAGCACCGAGGTCACCAGGTAGGCGACGCCGGGCTCGAGCACCTGACGCGGTTCGGCGAGCGACTGCCCGCCGACCTTCGCGCCCTCCCGGTCGAGCACCGCCTGCAGCAGGTGGATCTCGCTCGAGCGCCCCGCGGCCGCGAACACGGCGTAGACCTGCAACAGCTCCCGGGGCGACACCTCGAAGGCACCGAGCGCCACGGATGGAAGCCGCTGCAACCGGCCTTCGATGCCGAGCCGTCGCGCCCAGGCGACGACCTGGTCGAGCCCCACCAGCAGCGCTAGCCGCACGGTCGGCACGTTGAGGCTGCGCTCGATGGCCTCGCGCACGGTGACCATGCCGCTGTACTCGTGGTCGTCGTTCTGCGGCGACCACGACTGGCCGGCCTGGACCACGGTCAGTGGCTCGTCGGCCAGCAGGTCGGCGGGCGTCGCGACCCGCTCGGCGAAGGCGGCTGCCAGCACGATCGGCTTGAAGGCGCTGCCCGGCTGCCGGCGCGCGAAGCGCACCCGATCGAACTGGCTGCTGCTCCAGTCGCGCCCGCCGACCCAGGCCAGCACCGCGCCATTCCGCGGGTCGACCGAGAGCAACGCCGCCTGGAGCGGCCCCTCGCGCTTGGCGCCCCTCTCCCAGCCCTGCTCGAGCGCGCCGAGCCCCCAACGCACCGCCGCCTCTGCCGCGCGCTGGTCGTCGTAGTCGATGGTCGCGACCAGGGAGTACCCGGCGTCGCGCGGGTCGCCGGTGCCGAAGCGCGCCGCGGCCTCTTCGGCAGCAGCCTCCGCGGCGTAGCGTGCGGTACGCAGGTCGGCCGGTCCAGAGCGCGGCTCGAGCGGCTTGGCGATCGCCTGCTCCAACGCGCCGGCCTCGAGCCAGCCGAGCTCCGCCATCCGGCGCAGCACCTCGTCGCGACGCGACTTCGCCGCTTCGGGGCTGCGCACCGGAGAAAGGCGTGCCGGAGCCCGGATCATTCCGGCAAGCGTCGCGGCCTCTGCGACGTCGAGCTCCGAGGCCGGCACTCCGAAGAAGGCGCGCGCCGCGGCGCCTATGCCGAGCAGCTGCACCGAGCCGGAGCTGCCGAAGTAGGCCTCGTTGAGGTAGGCCTGGAGGATCTCTTCCTTCGAGAAGCGCAGCTCCACGAGCAACGCAATCGCCGCCTCGCGCAGCTTGCGCGGCAGCGAGCGCTCGGGCGTGAGATAGAGGTTCTTGACCAACTGCTGGGTGACCGTGCTGCCCCCCTGCCGCACCTCGCCGCCGCGGACGTTGACCCAGAGAGCGCGCAGCATGCCGCTGGGAGAGAGCCCGGTATGTCGAAAGAACCCGTCGTCCTCCGCGGCGAGCACCGCGCGCACCACGTGCAGGGGCAGCTCCTCGATCGCCTCCGGCCAACGGTCCCGGAGGTCCGGGCCGTAGTACGAGGCGAGCACTCGTGGCTCGAGGTACGAGCGCTGCACGGCCTTCCCGCCGAGCACCAGCCGTTTCACCTCGCCGTCGCCCACTGTCACATCGAGCGTCTGTGCGGCCTGGATTCCAGCCGGGGTGGGATAGGACCGGAGCGCCGCCCGCAGGGTCGAGCCCTCGCGGTGGAAGGTCCCGCGCACCAGATCTTCCTCGCTACCGCCTTGCCCGGCGTCCCGGTAGCCGCGCGCCACCAGCAGCGCGGCGAGATCCGCGAGGCGCAGGTCGGTGCCGACCGCCAGCACCGGCGGCGCCTCGTAGAGCCGCGACGGCTGGCGCAGCGGAGCGTTGGCGAACTGCCCCCGCAGCTCGAAGTAGGGCCAAAACAGCCAGGACCCCGCGATCACGGCCAGGAGCAGGGCAGGCACCAGGACCTCGCGGCGCAGGAGCAGCCGCCGGAGCTTGCGGCCGAAAGCGCGGCGCGTCGAGCGGCGGTGACGGCGCAAGGCCCGCAACCGCGAAGTGGACGCGCCCCGGCGCCGCGTCCTGGCCGAAGGAGGGCGCCCTTCAGCCTTCACGACGCATCGTCGAGCACCGTAGGCGGCCCGGGTCCGCTGATATCCTGGAACACATGATCGCGGCGTCTAACCTCGGCAAGTACTACGGCGATCAGACGCTGTTCGAGCGGGTTTCCGTGCAGTTCCAGGCCGGCGCGCGCTATGGGCTGGTCGGAGCCAACGGCTCCGGCAAGTCGACCCTCCTGCGCCTGCTCGCGGGCGACGAGATCCCCAGCGAAGGCACGGTGGCGGTGCCCAAGCGAGCCCGGATCGGCGTGCTCCGCCAGGACCACTTCCGCTACGAGGAAGTGCCCATCCTCGACACCGTGATGATGGGAAACGCCGAGTTGTGGCACGCCATCTCCGAGAAGGAGAAGCTGCTCGAGCAAGCGGACCGCGAGTTCGACGGCGATCGCTACGCCGAGCTCGAGGACGTGATCCTACGCCACGATGGCTACACCCTCGAGGCACGCGCGGCCGAGATCCTCGAAGGTCTCGGCATCCCTACCGCGCGCCACCGCGAGCCCCTGCGCGTGCTCTCCGGCGGCTTCAAGCTGCGCGTGCTGCTCGCACAGACGCTCGCCTCCAGCCCCGACGTCCTGCTGCTCGACGAGCCCACCAACCACCTCGACATCCTCTCGATCCGTTGGCTCGAGAAGTTCCTCGAGTCGTACGGCGGCTGCACGCTGGTGGTTTCGCACGACCACCGCTTCCTCGACAACGTGTGCACCGCGATCGTCGACATCGACTACGGCACCGCGACGCTCTACAAGGGCAACTACACCTTCTTCACCGCCGCCAAGGTCGAGGACCGCCTGCGCCGGGAGACGGAGATCGAGCGTCGCGAAAAGGAGATCGCTGGCCACCAGGCCTTCGTCGACCGCTTCAAGGCCAAGGCGACCAAGGCGCGCCAGGCCCAGAGCAAGGTCAAGCTGATCGAGAAGATCATCATCGAGCCGCTGCCGCAGAGCTCGCGCCGCTACCCTTCGTTCGCGTTCCAGCAGGCGCGACCGAGCGGCAAGCAGGTGCTCGCCCTCGAAGGCGTCGCCAAGTCCTATGGCGCGCAGCGCGTGCTCGACGAAGTGTCGCTCGAGGTCCGCCGCGGCGAACGAATCGCGATCATCGGACCCAATGGCATCGGCAAGTCGACCCTGCTCAAGATCGCCGTCGGGCAGGTCCCGGCCGACGCCGGCAAGGTCGAGTGGGGCTACGAGACGCGCGTCGGCTACTTCGCGCAGGACCACCGCGAGCAGCTCGTCGACCCCAAGAAGACCGTCGAGTCTTGGCTCTGGGAGCACTGCCCGGGCGAGCCGATCGGCTTCGTGCGCGGCCAGCTCGGCGCCGTGCTCTTCTCCGGTGACGAGGTGCGCAAGAAGGTGGGCTCGCTGTCCGGCGGCGAGGCGGCCCGACTGATCTTCGCGCGACAGGTGATCGAGAAGCCGAATATCCTGGTGCTCGACGAGCCCACCAACCACCTCGATCTCGAGGCGATCGAAGCCCTGGTGAAAGCGCTGCGCCGCTACCCCGGCACCTTGATCTTCGTCTCGCACGACCGCTGGTTCGTCGGCGAGCTGGCGACCCGCGTGGTCGAGATCCAGCCCACGGGGCTCAACGACTTCCACGGCACGTACGAGGAGTACCTCGAGCGCTGCGGCGACGATCATCTCGACTCCGAGGCGGTGCTGAGCAAGGCGCGGGCCGAGAAGCGCAAGGCCCGCGAGAACCGCGACGCAGCCGAGCGCGCTCGCGCCGACGACCCGGGGTACAAGAAGCGCCGCCGCGAGATCGCCGCGCAGCTCGAGCAGGTCACGCGCGCCATCGACGCCGCCGAGCGCAGGGTGAACGAGATCAACGAGACCTTCTGCGACGCCACGTTCTTCGAGCGCGCCGAACCCAAGGAGGTCAAGAAGCTCGAGCAGGAGCAAAAGCAGCAGGCGCGCCGGCTCGAGGAGCTGATGAAGGAGTGGGAAGGGCTGGAGGCCGAGAAGGCGGGAATGGAAGAGGGCGTGGCGGCGCGGTGAGGGCGCCTGCCGGGCGCAGCATCGAGCCGCAGGACCATGCCCAGCCCTTTCGACTTCACCGACCGTCGGGTTCTGGTCACCGGCGGCAGCCGCGGGCTCGGGCGCGCCATGGCGCTGGGCTTCGCGCGCGCCGGCGCCGACGTCGCGATCGCGAGCCGAAAGCTCGACGCTTGCGAGCGGGTCGCCGCCGAGATACGCGCGATGGGTAGGCTCGCTCGAGCTGTCGCCTGCAACGTGAGCCGATGGCAAGAGCTGGATGCGCTGGTCGAGGCGGTCTACTCGCCCGACCTGGGCCTCGGCGGGCTCGACGTGCTGGTCAACAACGCCGGCATGTCGCCGCTCTACGACTCGCTCGAAAGCGTGACCGAGGAACTGTTCGACAAGGTGATCGCGGTCAACCTCAAGGGACCCTTTCGGCTCTCCGCGTTGGTCGGCAGGCGCATGGTCGAGAGCGGCGGCGGCGTGATCCTCAACGTCTCGAGCATCGCGGCCGTGCAGCCGGCGCCCGACGCCGCCCCCTACGGCGCAGCCAAGGCCGGGCTCGAGTCGCTCACGCGCTCGCTCGCCTTCGCGCTCGGACCCACCGTGCGGGTCAACTGCATCGAAGCCGGCCCGTTCTTCACCGACGTGTCGAGGCACTGGAACCTCGAAGCCTTCGCCGACCGCGCCGAGCACGACATCGCGCTGCGACGCGGTGGCGAGCCCGAGGAGATCGTCGGTGCGGCGCTCTACCTCGCGAGCGAGGGCGCCTCGTTCACCACCGGGGCGGTGCTCCGAGTGGATGGCGGGAGTCGGTGAAAGGGACCAACAGCCCGTGGTCGAGAGCGCGGACGTAGTGCGGTGCACGCTGCCGGTCGACGGGCCGTACGACCTCGGCGGCACGATGGGCCAGTTGCGGGTGCTGGCGCATCCGGGCCTGTGGATCGGCGCCGGCGAAGCCTGGCACGCAACTCGGAACGCCGACGGCGTGGCAACGCTGCGGCTGCGCCACGCCGGTGCACGAGTCGAGGTCGAGGCCTGGGGGCCTGGCGCGACGCGGGCGCTCGATGGCGCCGCGGCGCTGGCGGGTCTCGAGGACGACGGGGCGGCGGCCTTCGAACCGCTCGCCGAGCCGCTTCGCACTCTGCGGCGCCGCCGCCCTGGCTTGCGCCTGCCACGGACCGGCGCCGTGCTCGAGACACTGCTGCCGACCGTGCTCGCCCAAAAGGTGTCGGGGAAGGAAGCGGGCCAATCCTGGCTCGCGCTCGTGCGTCGTCATGGCGAACGCGCTCCTGGCCCGGCCGGAGCGCCCGAGCTGTGGCTCTCGCCGACAGTCGAGACGCTGCGCAGTCTCGCCTACGAGGACTTCCATCCGTTCGGCATCGAGCGGCGGCGGGCCGAGACGCTGCGGCGAGTCGCCGCGCGAGCGGGCCGACTCCAAGAGGCGCTCGCGATGCCGCTGCCGGCGGCCTACGCCCGACTCCAGGCGCTCGAAGGCATCGGGCCGTGGAGCGCGGCCAAGGTGTTGCTCGTCGCGGCCGGCGATCCCGACGCTGTGCCCGTCGGCGACTACAACCTGCCCGCACTGGTCGCCTGGAACCTCGCGCACGAGCCCCGCGCCGACGACGCGCGCATGCTCGAGCTGCTCGAGCCCTACCTCGGCCGCCGCGCGAGAGTGCTCCAGCTCCTGCACGTCGCCGGCGAGAACCCGCCCCGCTTCGGACCGCGGCAGGAGCTCCGGCGGATCGAGCGCTGGTAGCCCACGGCACGACGGCCACAATGCCCAATGCGCCTGACTCCGCAGCACAGGGGTGATGGATGGGACGCGCAGCGCATAGACGCTAGGCTCCGCGCAGCCGGAGAAACAACCATGCCGACGCTGCTCGAACGCCACCGCCGCGTGCTGCCTTCCTGGGTCTCGCTCTACTACCGCGAGCCGATCGCCCTCGACCGCGGCGAGGGCTGCTGGGTGTGGGATCGCGACGGTCGCCGCTACCTCGACTTCTTCGGCGGCATCCTCACCACCATCAGCGGCCATGCCGTGCCGGAGATCGTGCGCGCGGTGCAGGAGCAGGCGGCGAAGCTGCTCCACAGCTCCACCGTCTACCTGATCGAGTCGCAGGTCGAGCTCGCGGAACGGATCGCCGAGCTGTCGGGCATCACCGATGCGAAGGTGTTCTTCACCAACTCGGGCACCGAGGCGAACGACGCGGCGTTGATGCTCGCGACCGCCCACCGGCGCTCCAACCAGGTCCTCGCGCTGCGCCACAGCTACCACGGCCGTTCGTTCGTGGCGGTCGGCGTCACCGGCACGCGGTCGTGGAAGCCGACCGGCTTCAGCCCGCTCCACGTCCACTACGTCCACGGCGGCTATCGCTATCGGAGCCCGTTCGGACATCTGCCCGACGACCTCTTCGTCGACGCCTGCGTCGACGACCTGCGCAACGTGCTCGAGGTGGCCACCGCGGGCGACGTCGCGGCGTTCATCGCCGAGCCGATCCAGGGCGTCGGCGGGTTCATCACCCCGCCGGACGGGCTGCTCGGCAGGCTCGCAGAGGTGCTCGACCAGCACGGCATCCTGTTCATCTCGGACGAGGTGCAGACCGGTTGGGGCCGCACCGGCGAGCACTTCTGGGGATACCAGGCGCACGGACTGGTGCCCGACCTGATCACCTTCGCCAAGGGCATCGACAACGGGCTCGCGATCGCCGGTGTAGTCGGTCGCGCCGAGCTGATCGACGCGCTGCCGGCGAGCTCGATCTCGACTTTCGGCGGCAACCCGCTCGCGACCGCGGGAGCTCTGGCGAACCTGCGCTACCTGGTCGACCACGACCTGCAGCAGAACGCAACAGCGATGGGACAGCGCCTGCGCGCGCGCCTCGATCGCATCGCTGCCGAGCACGACATCGTCGGCGAGGTGCGTGGCAAGGGGCTCATGCTCGGCGTCGAGCTGGTGCAACCCGGGGGCAAGAGGCCGAGCACGGACGCCACCTCGGCGCTGATGGAGGAGACCAAGGCCGAAGGCCTCCTGATCGGTCGCGGCGGCCACTACGGCAACGTGCTGCGCCTGTCGCCACCGCTCACGGTCTCTCCTGCCGAGATCGACGAGGGAGCGCAGCGGCTCGAGCGGGCGTTCGCGAACGTCCTGGCCTCTCACTGAAAGGTCGCGTCTACGCCGTAGCCCACGCTCGACCGGTCATGACCAACGGCTCGACTTCTCTTGCGCCGCATTGTCCCGTCGAGACGTTGTTGCACGCGAGCGGCTGGCCCGACGTGTCTCGTGATCGGTCAAAGGCGCCAGCCTCGAAAGACACCGGCTCCGACGCGTAAGGGCTTACCTCACGGAGAGGAAACCGGGCCCCGACGCGCGATCGCCACGACGTAGCTCGGAGCGACGACGCTGTCGCGCACGAGACGCTCCTCGGCGTAGCAGAGGAGCGGCAGCAGGGCATCGTCGCCGGCCCACGCCTCAGGCGCGCGAAGCGCGAGGAACGCTGGCGGCGCGTCGTCGAGGAGCGGCTCGAGCACGGTGCCGGAGCACGGCAGGACCTCGACCAGGGCGCCTCCCTCGCGACCAAAGATCGCCGCGACCTCGCTGACCACGTCGCGGCGTGCTCGTTCGGGCGGCACGCCCAACCCGCGCGGGCCTTCGGCCGATTCGAGCGCGCCTCGCAGCGATCTGGCGGCCGCTAGCGCCGAGGCGTCGATGCCCTGGTACTCGCTGGCGACGAAGTGACCGCCCGGGCGAAGGATGCCGCGCACGCGCTCCACCAGCGCCGGCGCTCCAGCGCCGGCGCTCCAGACCTCGCCAGAGGCAAAGACCGCGCCGAACCGACCGCTCCACCCAGGCGCGGCGGCTTCGAGCTGCACTGTCGACGCCACCTCGACACGGCCGAAGTGGTGCTCGAGCGGCTGCCGAAGCCAACTCTCGCCGAGCAGCAGCAGCTCCTGGTCCTCGCCGAGGCCGTGCTCGCGCAACCAAGCGGCGACCCAGGTCACCCAGTCGCACCCAGGATTTCCGGTGGCAATTCGGTTGGAGTGCTCGACCACTGCGCCAGCGGCGCGCCAGCCCGGGAGCGCCACCGGGTTCGCACCTGATCGCGCCGCGGAGGGCGCGGCGTCAGGGTTGGCGCCCAGAGCGCGGCGACGAGTCGCTCGTCGGCGCGCGGAGCGCGGGCGCGCCACCAGGAACACGTAGTCCGAGGTGAGCGCGCCGCTGTCGACCAACAGCTCCTCGAGCGTGCAGAGCGTCCGCAGCAGCGCAGCGTCGTAGGGGTCGTCGTCGTCGAAGTTCTGCACCATGTCGTAGAGCAGCGGCTGCAGCACGGCGCCGCCGAGCTCGAAGCGCTCGAGCACCTCGAAGCGCTCCTCGACCAGCCTCAGGATCTCGTCCGAGCGCACCGACTCCGACGGGTCGACCCGCATCAGGTACTCGCGATCCGGTCGCTCGCGGTGCGGGTAGACCTCCCCGAGCACGGCGCTCCGGCGATAGCGCGCGGGGAGCCGCGCCATCACGTCGTTGAGGATCGCGAGCGCGCGGTCGGTGTACTGGAGGCGCGCCGGTCCGACGTACTCGTTGAGCGCCAGCACGCCGCCCGGCCGCAGCGACAGTGCGATCTGGTCGAGCGCGCGCTCGAGCTGCTCGACGTGGTGGATCACCGAGTGCGCCAGCACCACGTCGTAGGCGCGCTCGGGCAGGGAATCGCGATCGAGGTTCGCGACCTGGTAGGAGATCTGGTCGAGACCCAGCTCGCGCGCCTTCGCCTCGGCGGCTCGCACCGCGCCCTCCGCGATGTCCTGTGCGTCGATCGCGCCGATCGTCGGCCACTCGGCAAGGCGCCGCTCGACCCAGCCGCTGCCGCAGCCCAGCACCAGGAACCGCCGACGGCCACCGAAGAGGTGACGGCGCCCCGCATACCTGCCGAGGAACCACGTCAGCCAGTCGCAGCGCGGGTCGCCCGACACCCGCCGGTTGAGGTGGCCGCGCACCCACCGCGACGCCATCCAGAAGATGTTTTCGAGCTCGGCCGTGAAGCGCTCGTCGCTCCAGCGCTCGCTCACGGTTCGCTCGGTCGTGGTCTCGGTCATCCCGGAAGAGGATAGCTGCGGGACGCCACCGGCTGTAGGCTCCCGCCGCCTTTCGCCTTCGGCTGGGTGCTAGTCCCATGGGGTGCTTTCTCACATTCCTGGCGGTGGTCCTCGTGTTGATGGGGGCGATCGTCGGTCGCAACCTGCTCGACGAGCGGCGTCGCCAGAAGGCGCGGATCGACGCGCTCGAGATCCAGATGGCGGCGCTCTCCGTCGCGGTCGACAGGCTGCGAGCCGACGGCACTGTCGCCCCCGTTCAGCAGGCCGCCGTCTCGTTGGCGCCGACGCCCGGCGTGATCGAGGCTGCCACCGGAGCGGCTGCGGTCGAGGCGGCTGCGGCAGTTGCGGCTCCGCCGCCGGACGCGACGCCGCCCGAGCCGACGACGCTGCCACCCTTCCCGGCCACTCCCCGGGCCGAGATGCCACAGACCGCCACGGCGGTGCCCTCAGCGGCCGTGCCCGCAGCGACCAAGCCTCGAGCGCCCGCGCTGCCGCCGCCGAGACCGCCAAAGCCGCGCATCGAGTGGGAGCGATGGGTCGGCGTGCGTGGCGCCGCGCTGCTCGGGGCGATCGCGCTCGCGCTCGCGGGCATCCTGTTCCTGCGCTACTCGATCGAGACAGGGCTGATCTCGCCGCCGCTGCGGGTCGCGCTCGGCGTGCTCGCCGGGATCGCGGCCATCGTCTCCTCCGAGGTGCTGCGCCGGCGCGGCTACGGGGTCACCGCGGATGGTCTAGCGGGCGCGGGGCTGGTGATGCTCTACGCCGCAATGTGGGCGGCGCGCAACCTCTACGACCTGGTCGGAGCGACTCCGGCGTTCCTGGTCTTCGTGGTGATCACCGCCGCCGGCGGCGTGCTGTCGTGGCGCTACCGATCGCTGGTGATCGCGCTGCTCGGTCTGGTCGGCGGCTTCCTCACGCCGATCCTGATCGCCAGCGACACCGACAACCCGATCGGGCTGTTCTCCTACCTGCTGCTGCTCAACGGCGGCCTGACCGTGCTGGCGCGCCGTATGCGCTGGCCGTGGCTCACCCTGCTGGGTCTCGGCGGCACGGTGATCTACCAGGTGGTCTGGGTGTTCTTCGGCATGGACCCGCAGCGCGCCTGGCTGGGGCTGCTCGTGCTCGGTGGCTTCGCCGCCTTCTTCGTCTTCGCCGGCCCGTGGCGTCCCGACGAGACTGTGCCGGACCGACCCGTGAGCCGGCTGCTCCAACTCGTGACCCAGGCGGGCGGCGTCCTGACCCCGCTCTTCTTTGCTCTCTACTTCGCGGGCAACGCGCAGCTTGCGTTGTCGCTCTTGGCGCTCGCACCGCTGCTGCTGCCGCTCGACATCGCCGCGACCTGGCTCGCGCGCGTCCACCGCCAGCCGGCGCTCGAGGTCGCCGCGGCCGCCGCGGTGCTGGGGGTCACGATCGCCTGGCTCGGTCGGCTCGATCGGCTGTCTACCGGGGCCGCGTGGCAGCTAGCGCTGTTCGGTCTCGCCCTGGCGCTCGTGCATCACCTCGCGGCGGAGCGCGACGCCCGCGCGCGGGGAGCGGACGGCTCGGCGGGCCCTCGACGGCTGGCCACGCTGCCGACGCTGGTGGCGGCCGGCGGCATGCTCGCGCTCCTTGCGGCCCTATCGGGCGCCGCTGCCGAGCAGGGCGGCAACGCGGACGCACCGAGCATCTTCTGGATCGCGATCGCCGGTTGGGCCGCACTGGTCGCGATCCTGCTGCGATCGGCGGAGATCCATCGCTGGCGCGTGCCGTCCTGGATCGCCAGCGCGACCGCGGGAGTGGGCTTCGCCTTCCTGCTGGCGCTCGACGATGGGCTCCCCTCGAGGGTCGGAATCCTCCCCCTCCTGGCCGCGGCGCTCGGTTTCGCGATCGCGCTCGCGGCCTGGGCGATGGCGCGACGGGACGAACGGGGACAATCCGCGCCAGGGAGCGAGACCGCCGCAGCGCTCCTGCCGCTGCTCGTGCTCGGCAGCTTGGTCGGCAGCGGCTCGCTGCGCGTCCAAGGCGCGGTGGCGTTCCACCTGCTAGCCGGGGCGCTCGCTCTGCTGGTGCTGCTCGCAGCCCTGCGCTCGCGCCGCGGCGTGTGGATCCTCTTCCTGGCGCCGACCTGGGCCGCGGTCGCCCTGTCGTGGACCGAGGCCGATCGCGACACGTCGCCGGTCGCGGCGGTGGTGCTGCAGCTCTTCGCAGCGCTGCTCGTGACCTGCTGGCCATTCCTGTGGCCGCGGACCATTCCGGGATTCGCCGCACGCTGCGGCGCGGCTCTCGCGACCCCGCTCTTCTTCGCTTCGCTCTACCTGCTCTGGGTCGGACGATTCGGCGAGGGCGCCATCGGTCTCCTGCCGCTCCTGTTCGCCGGCATCGCGCTCGCGGGCGCCGCGCTCGCCCAACGCCGGCTCGTTGGCAGCGAGCGGGTTTCCGCGCTCGCCTGGCTCGGTGCGGTGGCGCTCGGCTTCGTCGCGGTCGCGGTGCCGCTCCAGCTCGAGAAGGAGTGGATCACCATCGGCTGGGCGGTGCAGGCGGCGCTGGTGGTGCTGCTCTGGCGTCGCCTCGACCACCCAGGGCTCAAGTACTTCGCGAGCCTGCTCTTCGTGGTGGTGTTCGCGCGGCTCTTCGCCAACCCCGCGGTGCTCGCCGACTACCCGGCGACGCTCTTCCTGACGGAGGAGCGCGGCAGCCGGCTGCCGTTCCTGAACTGGCTGCTCTACACCTACCTCGTGCCGGTCGCGGCGCTGGTGGTGGCGGCGCGCACACTGCGCGAGCAGGAGATCCCTCGCCTACGCTCGTGGGAGGCGGCGCTCTATCCGCCGTCGCGACCGCCGCTACTGGCCAACGCCCACTCGCTGGCGGCGATGCTGCTCCTGTTCGCCTGGCTCAACCTCAGCCTGCTCGACGCCTTCACGCCACCCGGCGAGAGGATCGCACTCACCGGCGCGCGAACCGCGGCGCAGAACCTGAGCCTGAGCCTCGGCTGGGCGGTGTACGCGCTGGGTCTGCTGCTGCTGGGCGTGGCGCGCCGGAGCGCGATCCTGCGCTGGCTCAGCCTCGCGTTCCTGGTGCTGACGATCGGCAAGGTCTTCCTCTACGACCTCGGCGAGCTCACCGATCTCTACCGGGTCGCGTCGCTGGTTGGCCTGGCGTTCTCGCTCATCCTGGTTTCGCTCCTCTACCAGCGCTTCGTATTCCACACCGCGCGAGGGGACGACGAAGCCTCGCCATCGAACTGACCGGATCGTTACTTTCGGTAGCGCCCCCAGGAATCCCGGCTAGACCTGTGGGGCCACCAAGCACCGCCAAAGGGCATGGGGTCCGCCGCGACCCAGTGGCGCGACCGGTTTGCGCACTCCAGACGTATGTCGCAACGGCTATCGTTCCGGTGGCATGTGTCGTGCCTTATGCTTGGGGGCAGCCGCCCGCGGAGGGGCACCGCTCGGGATCGCGCCTCCGTAGAGCGCGTCCACTCAGAAGGAGACGGCGATGAAGCCCGCGCAGCGGCTCGACCCGCTCCCAGTGCTCGAGGAAGAAGCTCCAGGCTCGGACCGGCGAAGACACCGCCGCGTCGCGAGCCCCGGTCTGAGCGGGCGACTGCCGACGACCTGCAGCGCGCGCCTGTGCGACGTCAGCCTGAGCGGCGTGGGTTTCGAGAGCGAGGGCCGGCTGGCGCCGGCCCGCAACTACCGCCTGCGCCTTTCCACCGGAGAGGGCGAAGTGCTCGATCGCCACGGTCGCCTCGTGTGGTCCCACCTCTACGCGACGAAGCGCTCGGGTGACGGCGAAGTCCGACCGATCTACCGGGCTGGCCTGTTGTTCGAGGACCGCTCGGTGGGCGCCACGGGCGAGCTGTTCGAGTTCATCCAGCGCCACGCCGACGAGGAGACCGGCGCCGGGGAGCATCCCCTCCCCGAGGACCGCTTCGGCATCGAGCGCGAGGCGACCAGGTACCAGCTCGAGCGGATCGAGGAGCTGCAGCTCGAGACCGACTACGAGTTCCTGGTGCGCACGTTGAGCCTCTCGGGCATGCTCTTCGAGACCGAGCTGCCGCTGGAGAAGGGAGCCCAGGTGGACCTGGTGCTCGAGCTTCCGGAAGGCGAGCTGCGTGGGCGCGGGCGGGTGGTCTCCAGCGAGCGCAGCCTCGAAGGAGAACGCCACCGCCACGCCATCGCCGTGGAGTTCCTGGAGCTCGACCCGAACGACCGCGACCGCCTCGAGCGTTATCTGCAGCGCCGGTTGCAGTAGCCCGAGCCCCGCGCCGAGGCCACCGTCTCTTCGAGCTGCCCCACCCATCGCAGCGACCCGGCTACGGTCCCAGGAGCCGTGCCGCGGCTTCACCTCGGCACGTTTCCGTGGCGGCAGGCGGGCATCCGTGGCGACGAAGACCGGCGCGGCTCGAGCTCCGCCCAGGCACGTCGCGCCGAGCGCCTGGGCTTCGGCTCCTTCTGGCTGCCCGAGAGCCACTTCGGCAGCGAAGCGAGGCCGGCTCCGCTCCTCGAGCTGGCGGCGGCCGCGGCGGTCACGAAGCGACTGCGGCTCGGCGTCACCTCGTACCTGCTGCCGATACGCCACCCGCTGCTGGTGGCCGAGGAGGTCGCGGTGCTGGACCGACTCTCGGGAGGCCGCCTCATCCTCGGCCTGGGACGCGGCTTTCGACCCGACCTCTTTGCCGCCTTCGGCGTGGATCGCGCCGACAAGCGCGAGCTGTTCGAGACCGCCGTGGAAACCATGCTGCGAGCCTGGCGCGGCGATAGGGTCGGCGGATCGGCTCCCGGCATCGTCGAGATCCACCCTCGCCCGCTGCAGCAGCCGCACCCGCCGCTGTGGGTCGCAGCGTTCGGACCGAAAGCGCTACGGCAGGCGGCCCGCCTCGGGCTGCCGTACCTGGCCTCTCCGCTCGAACCCTTCGACCGCTTGCGCCGGAACATCGAGCTCCACCGCGCGGAGCTGCTCGGTGCCAACGAAGCGCGTGACCGCCTCGCATCGACCGAGCTGCCGGTCCCGATCCTGCGCACAGTGTTCGTGTCGCGCAGCCGAGGGCAGCTCGAAGCCGCGCAGAGGGGGCTCGAGCCCGAGATCGCGCGCTGGCGCAGGATGCTCGCGGAGCTCGGCGGCGACGAGGAACGCAGCTCCGGAAGCACCGTCGGCGAGCACGCGCTCCTCGGCGGCCCCGACGACGTCGCGGGTAAGGTCGAGCGGTATCGTCGCGAGCTCGGCATGACCCACCTGATCGTGCGCTCTCCCCGGGGGCCGGGAGCGGCGGCTGTCGAGGCGTCACTCCGGGAGCTCCCGCGCCTACTGGTCTGAGGATCGTCACCCGACAGCCTCCGATCGCGAGCTGCCAAGATACGGGACCGCGAGGCCCGCGACATGTCACCCACCAGACGCGCCTGCCATGCCTGCAACGACTGGTACTCGACGGCGCTCACCGCGTGCCCGCACTGTGGCGAGGCGCTCGCGGTGCTCGAAGACGTGCGGCCGCCGCCTCTCGCGCGAGCATCGGAGCTCGGCTCGAACGGCGCGCCCGCTGCCCTCGACGAGAACGACGTGGCCGACCCGCTCGCCGGCAAGCGGATCGCGCACTACCGGATCGAACGCTTCGCCGGCAAGGGCGGCATGGCTCGCGTCTACCGCGCGCAACACCTCAGTCTCGAGAGGATCTGCGCGCTCAAGGTACTGCGCGCCGACCTGCTCGTGCGGTTTCCCGGACACCTCGAGCTGTTTTTCACGGAGGCGCGCGCCGCGGCATCCCTGTCGCATCCCAACGTGGTGACGGTGCACAACATCATCGAGGCGGACGGGCTGCACCTGCTCGAGATGGAGTGGGTCGACGGCGTATCGCTGCAGCACGCGCTAGAGCACAGGCAGCGCTTCGATCCGCACGAGGCTACGAGCACGATGCTCGAGATCGCCTCCGGCCTCGCGGCAGCACACGCCGCCCACGTCGTCCACCGCGACCTCAAGCCTGGCAACATCATGGTGACGCGCGGCGGTCAGGCCAAGCTCGCGGACTTCGGGCTCGCCAAGCGGCTGCTGCATCCCGGACGCTTCGGCAGTCAGCTCGCCGGCACGCCGTACTTCATCGCGCCCGAGCTGTTCCGCGGACACACCGCGACCACGCGCTCCGACGTCTACGCCGCCGGCGTCACCTACTATCTGCTGCTCACCGGTCGCTATCCCTACCGCGGCGGCAACGTGGCCGAGCTCGCCCGCCAGCACCAGCGGGCGCCGGTTCCCGACCCGCGCGAGCTGGCCCCGGAGATACCCGACGCGGTCGCCGCGATCGTGGCCGCGAGCCTCGCCAAGCGCGAGTACGATCGCCCCGCGGACGCCGCCGAGCTGCGCGACGACATCCGCGCCGCGCTCGGTCGCCTCCGCCCCTTGGCATCCCTGCTCGACGAGGCGATCGCGGGGGTGCCCGTGGCCGGACGCAGGATCCTGGACGGCGGCGGCTTCGAGGTCGTCTTGGCCTTGCCGGAGAGCCGGCGGCAGCGGGTCACGGTCGAGCTGCTGCCTGCCGTCCTCGGTGGCGAGGAGCTGGTGCGGGTGTCGAGCCCGTGCGGGCCCGCCGACGAGAGCTATGCGGTGCGCGCGCTCGAGCTCAACGGCCGCGTGCACCACGGCGCCCTCGCTATCGAGGAGCTCGACGGCGAGCGCCTGTTCGTGATGCGCAACTGCCACCCTCGAGCGACCTGCGACCCGGAGGAGCTGCGGCGGAGTCTGCTCGAGGTCGGGGGCGCGGCCGACGAGATGGAGGCGCTGCTCGTCGGCGAGGACCTGTACTAGTGGAGGGCCACCTCTCCAGAAGGTTGCGATCTCACGCGACGTAAGATCCGCTCGACCACCGCAGGAGCACCGCTCTCGCGCCACGGAACCTCACCTCCCGACGCAACGGAAGCGCGACGTGACCCATCCTGCATCGTCTCGGCGCCGAGGCTGGCTGCTCGGCCTGGCCGCGGCGCTCCTCGGAGTCGCCCAGGTCGCAGCGCAGCCCGCCGATGTCGCATCGCTCTTCCCGCTGCGCGCCGCGGTCCGGTTGGAGGCGACCGGGGGAACATCGCAGCCGCTCGCGCGCCTGGTGCTACCGATCGAGGTCCTCGAGCAGACGCGCGCGGACTTGTCGGATCTCCGCCTGCTCGACGACGACGGACGCGAGGTGCCGTTCCTGGTGGAGCCTTCGCCACACCGTGGATCGCCCGCGGGCAGCAGCGTGCGCCTGGCGGTCGAAGCCTGGCCGCGCCTGGTCGGCATGGGCCAGAGCACCGTCGAGCGCGATAACGCCGCACCGCTGCGACGCGAACGCTACGACCTGGAGCCGCCACCGACCGCGGAGGACCCTGCCGCCGAGGGGCCGTGGACCCTGGTGGTGGACTCCGGGCTCTCCACCTTCGTGCGCTCGGTCGACCTGCTCGAGCGCGACGCAGCAGGCGCCGAGGAGGCGCTGCTCGAGGGCGGATCCCTGTTCCGCCTGGCCGACGGCCGCGAGCTGCGCCGCTACGTGCTGCCGCCGCTGCGACTGGACAGCGTGCTGGTGGTGTGGATCACCGGCGAAGACGCGAGCTACCTGGTGCCGGCGTTTCGCTACCAGCGCTCGAGGCGGGTCGCGGCGAGCGACGACGATCGGCGCCGCGCGCGCGCGACGCTCGTGGTGCTCGAATCGCGCCAGGAGCGCGGCGACTCGGTGCTCGAGCTCGAGCGCCCCGCCGGCATCGTGCCGCAAGCCCTGGTGCTCGAGACCACCTCCGCCGCCTTCCGCCGGCCGATCGAGGTGCGCGACCTCGGCGCGGGGGGAGACGGCCGCCGGCTGGGCGCCGGCGTCCTGTTCCGCGTGCCGGCGACCGGCGAGACCCTCGAGCATCTCCGCATCGACCTGCTGCCGGCCCGTGGTACCAAGCTCGAGGTCCGCATCGCCGATGGCGACAGCCCGCCACTCGAGATCGTCGCCGCGGTCGCCGAGATCACCAGCCCTGCGTTGCTCTTCGCGCCGCCGCGCACCGGCGGCGTCACGCTGTACTGCGGCGGCGGCCGCGCCCGGCGGCCGCTCTACGATCTCGCCGGCCTGCTACCCGATCTCCCGGCTCGGGACGAGTCAGCGAGAATCGGAGCGGCGCTACTCGACCCGCAGCGCGCCACCGCGGCGACGCTCCTGGCGCTCGAGTCCAACACCCGACACGCGGCCGGCCCCGTGCTTGCCGCCGCGATGCGTCCTGGCGCCGAGCTCGACGCGCGCCTTTTCTCGCACCAGCGCCGCCTCACGGTGCCTGGCTCGGACTCGGGGCTGGCGCGGCTCGAGCTGCGGCCAGAGGACCTCGCCCAGGCGCGCGCCGATCTCGCCGACCTGCGAGTCGCCGATTCCGAGTCGCGCCAGTGGCCCTACCTGGTGCGACAGGGAACGCGCAGCGAGCACGTCGCGCTGCGCATCGAGGCGACGAGCGCCAACGGTCGCACCAAGCTCGAGCTCGCCCCCGTCGCCGCGCCGCTCGAGATGCGCGGGCTCGAGCTCGACATCGCGACCCCCTTCTTCGATCGTCCGTTCCAGCTCGAGGCCGAGCTGCCCGACGGCGGCGGCACCGTCGCCCTCGCGCGCGGCGTCCTGCGGCGTCACGACCCGGATGGCACGAGCCTGACCATCGCCTTCGCGCCTCGGCGCGTCTCGCGCCTGCTGCTGACCATCGACGACGGCAGCGAGCAGCCGCTCGAGGTCCGCGGGTCGCGCGCGGCAGCGCCGATCCACGAGCTGCTGTTCCCCGCGCCAGCAGGACCCTATCGGCTGCTCCTCGGCTTCGCCGACTCGCCGGCACCCGTCTACGACCTCGCACGCAACAGAGCTGTGGTCTTCGCGCTCGACGCAGCGACGGTCGAGAGCGGCCCGCTCGAGCCGAACCCCGACGTCAGCGCGGCAGCCCGCTGGGGGCGCGGCCAGGCACCGCAGCGCCTGATGGTCTGGGCCGCGATCGGGCTCGCCGTGGTCGTGTTGACGGTGCTGACCCTGCGCCTGGCAAGCCGGCACGAAGAGAACCGCGAAGGCTGACTCCCGAGCGGGAGCTCCAGCGCCCCAAGGAGCCCAATCCAGTGAGCACCGCCATGCCGCTCGACGTGTCCGCGATCCGGGATCAGTATCCCGCCCTCGCTGGCGGCGCCGTGTTCTTCGACAACCCCGGCGGCACGCAGGTGCCGCAGTCCGTACTCGACGCGGTGCTGGGCACCCTGCGTGACAGCAATGCGAACCTCGGTGGCGCCTTCGCCACCAGCCGCGCTGCCGACGACTCTGTCGAGGCCGCGCGCGCCGCGGTCGCCGACCTGCTGGGCGCGCAGACACCCGGCGAAGTGGTGTTCGGCGCCAACATGACGACCCTCACCTTCGCGCTCGCGCGGGCGCTCGGACGCCGGCTCGGACCGGGCGACGAGCTGGTGGTCACCCGGCTCGACCACGACGCGAACATCGCGCCGTGGCTCACCGTCGCCGAGGACCGCGGCTGCGTCGTGCGTTGGCTGGACTTCGATCCGAGCGACTGCACGCTGCGGCTCGATCAGCTCGATGACGTGCTCGGCTCGCGCACCCGCCTGGTAGCCCTCGGTTGGGCGTCGAACGCGGTGGGCACTGTCAACCCGGTGCACCGTATCGTCGAGCGAGCCAAGTCGGTCGGCGCGCTCACCTTCATCGACGCGGTGCAGCTCGCGCCGCATCGCCTTGTCGACGTCCAGGCGCTCGGCTGCGACTTCCTGGCCGCCTCGGCCTATAAGTTCTTCGGCCCCCACGTGGGCGCGCTGTGGGGACGCTACGAGCTGCTCGACGAGCTCGTCCCCTACAAGGTGCGACCCGCGTCCGACGAGCCACCGGGGTCGTTCGAGACCGGGACGCTGAACCACGAGGGGATCGCGGGTGCCGGTGCGGCCGTCGACTACCTCGCCGACCTGTCGAGCCTGCCGCGGAGCGCGCCGCGGCGCCGCCGCCTCGAACAGGCGTTCGAGACGATGTGCGCCTACGAGAGCCGGCTCGGTCGCCAGTTGATCGAGGTCCTCGAGAGCACGCCGGGGGTGCGAGTGTACGGGCTCACGACCGCGGAGCGCGATGCCGATCGCGTGCCGACGGTGGCGTTCACCATGGCTGGGCGCACACCGCGGGAGGTAGCCGCAGCTCTCGGCGAGCGCCGCATCCACGTCTGGGACGGCCACTACTACGCGCTCGAGGTGGTGCGCCGGCTGGGGCTCGACCAGAGCGGCGGCATGGTGCGAGTGGGTCTCGCCCACTACAACACCGCCGAGGAAGTGGCGCGGCTGGGCGAGGCGCTGCAGGCGATCGCCAGCGCTCGAGCAGCCGGCGGGTAGCGGGGCCGCGGCTCCTCGCCCTCACCAACCCACGATCCGATCGAGGGCGGCCTCGATCTCGTCGGGGAGCCACGGGTCGGGATGGCGCTTGGTGACGCCGTGGCTGGTCATCATCTTGTAGACCATGAGGTGGTTGCCATCGGCGCCGAAGGTCTGGCCGGTGATGTGCGCGCCCTTGTCGGAGGCGAGAAAGAGCACGATCGGGGTCATGAGCTGCGGCCCCATGGTCTCCTCGCTGTAGGCGCCCTTGACGCCCGGCAGGTCCTCGGTCATCCGGGTGAGCGCGTTGGGCGCCAGCGCGTTGACGGTGATGGCGTGCTTGGCGAGCTCCCAGGCAGCGATGCGCGTGAGCGAGTGGATCCCTGCCTTGGCGGCACCGTAGTTGGCCTGTCCGAAGTTGCCGAGCAGCCCCGAGCTCGAGGAGGTGTTGATGATGCGGCCGCCGCCGCCCTGCTCGACCATGCGGCGCGCCGCGGCCTGCAGGCAGGTGAAAGTTCCGTTGAGATGCACCTCGATCACCCCGTACCACTCCTCGGGGCTCATCTTGAGGATGGTGCGGTCGCGAAGGATCCCCGCGTTGTTGACGAAGATGTCGAGACGGCCGAAAGCCTCGATGGCCGCGGCGACGATCTTCTCGGCGTTCTCGAAGGTGCCGACCGGCACCTTGCAGGCCACTGCCTCGCCGCCCTGCTCGCAGATCTCGGCGACCACGCGATCCGCCGCATCGTCCTGCCCGCCGCCGTCGCGCGAGCCCCCAGGATCGTTGACCACCACCTTGGCGCCGTGCGCGGCGAACGAGAGGCAATGGGAACGGCCGATGCCGTTGCCCCCGCCGGTCACGATGGCGACTTTGTCGGTGAGTAGCTTCATGGGCGACCTCCATCCTCCGTGTCGAGTGGAGCGCGTTCTCCGACGCTCCATTACCTTCGATCGAAACTGCAGAGCTCCGAGGCGGCCTCGAGCGCCGCTACATGTCCATCGCGGCCGCGATGTCCGCGTCGATCTCGGGAGGCTTGCGGGCCAACGAGATGCCGAAGAACAGCGTGAGCGAGACCAGCAGAGCGACCGCGCCGACATCGATTCCGTACGGCATCGAGACACCGAACAGCTTGACGCCGAAGTTGATCAGCAAGCTCGAAACGATGGCGACGTTCGCGGCGAGCGCGCTGGCGCGCTTCCAGTTGAAGCCGATCGCCACCGCCGGCACCAGCGCTGCGGCGAAGGTGCCCCAGCCGAACGCGCCGAGGAGCGCCACGAGGTCCTCGCCCGAGTAGAGCGCAAAGAGCGCAGCGATCACTGCCAGCACAACCGTCGCTACGCGCGCCCACAGCAGCTCGTTGCCCAGCGAGCGGCCTCGGAGCGCGCGCGGTATGTCGTGCACCACCGCGGCGGCGCCGATGTTGAGGAAGCTGTCCGCGGTCGACATGATTGCGGCGAACAGCCCCGCGATGACGACCCCTGCCAGCACCGGATGGGCGTAGTGCTGGAGGAAGACCGGCGCTGCGGCATCGGCGACTTCGAGCGACGGCTCGCGGCCGTCGAGCACCAGCGCGCGCATCGCAAGGCCGATCGAGATCCAGAGCATCGCCGCGACCGCGTAGGCGCCCAGCGAAAGCGGCAGGATGTGGCGCGCGGATTCCAGCTTCCTGTTCATCATCATCTTGGTGACGATGTGAGGCTGGCCGCACAGGCCGAGTGAGAACACGAAATACCACGACAGCGCCCCGAAGATGCCGAGTGTCCCCCAGGGACCGATCGCCTCGGGGTCATCGGCCAACAGGATGCGCGACATGCCGGCAAAGCCGCCGTCGAAGGCTCGGATCGCCGTCACTAGCACCAGGACCGCCGCGACCATCATCACCAGCCCCTGCACCAGGTCGGTATAGACGGAGGCAACGATGCCGCCGGTGACGCAGTAGAAAACCAGCACCGCGCAAGAGATGCCGACCGCGAGCTCCAGGCTGACGTTGCCGAAAGACCGTTGCAGCACGTCCTGGAGGACGATCCCCATGGCCAGGATCTGCGTCGCGAGGTACCCCATCACGCCGAGCAGGATCGCGAGAGCAGTCAGGAACCGCGTCGACTCGCTGCGGTAGCGCGCCGCCACCGCGTCGGGGAGGGAGATCGACTGCCGGAGCTCCGAGAACAGCCACAGCCGCTTGGCGAGCAGGTAGAACGCCAGCACGAAGCCGATGGACGAGCACACCACCATCCATAGCGAGCTCGTCCCGAGCCGGTACACCAGCCCGGGGCCGCCGACGAAGCCGAAGCCGGAGAGGGTGCTCGAGAACACCGCGAGCCCGGTGACCAGCACACCGAGCGTGCGGCCGGCGATGAAGAAGTCCTTCGCCGAGTGCGTGCGCCGCAACGCCCAGAGACCCAGGCCTACGCACGCCAGGAGGTACACGGCGACGCAGGTCAGGACAATGCCGTTGCGCCAGGGCTCCATGCCCGTGCTCACGAGCTCGCGCGCCGCTGAGCCACCAGGCGCTCGAAGCGCTCGCGGCTCTCCGCGTCCCAGATCAAGGCGCGAAAACGCAGGACGTAGAGCAGCAGGAAGAAGATCGGCGCGCCCCACACGCCGAGCAGCATCCACGCGGTGGGTGGCGGGAAGCCCAGGAACAGCTCGACCGGCTCGCCGCGAGCGAAGGCCTCGTACGAGCGGAACATCATAGTGAAGGCCAGCACGTGGAGGGCGCCGCCCGCCAGGAGCGCGCCTCGCATGGGCACGCGCCCGCCGCGGCGGAGCGCCAGCCCCAGCAGCCCGACGAAGAACACCACCTGCAGCGCGGCGAAGGCCCACCCCAGGCCGAGCAATTCACCGTGACGACTCTCACCGTCCGCGCCGAGCATCATCGCGCCGTGCTCGGGATGCGCGATGCCGCGCGAGTGCGGCGCCTCCTCGCGCAGGAACAGGGCTCCCACCACTCCGCAGAGCAGCAGCAGGACCGCGAGCAGGAGCCAGGTGGAGCGCACGTCGTTTCCAGAAGCTCGCGCAAGGTACCAGCATCACCGCCCGCGCGGCAACCGGGCCGAGCCGCGCCGGCGGCGCACTACAATCGCGCCTATCGTCGCCAGGCCGGCGTGCCGCCTCTGCGAGGGCACCTGCGCCGTTCGGCCCCTTGGTCCCCTGCGGAGGAGCGAAGCGTGCAGATCGAAGGAAGCGTTTTCCTGGTGAGCGGCGGCGGCTCCGGTCTCGGCGCCGCCGCGGCGCGCCTGCTCGTCGACCTCGGCGGACGCGTGGTGGTCGCCGACATCAACCCCGCCGCCGGCGAGCCGCTGGTGGAGTCGCTCGGTGACCGGGCGCGCTTCGCGCGCTGCAACGTCGCCGACGAGGCTGCGGTGAGCGCGGCTGTCGAGCTGGCCTGGAACGAGCTCGGCGGCCTCCAAGGCGCGATCTGCTGCGCGGGCATCGGCGCGGCCCTCAAGACAGTGGGCAAGGACGGTCCGCATCCGCTCGACGCCTTCCGGCGTGTAGTGGAGGTCAACCTCATCGGCACCTTCAACGTCATCCGCCTGGTAGCGGCGTCGATCTGTGAGCGCACCACGAAGCCGGCGCCCGACGCTCCGAACGTGGTCGAACGCGGGGTCCTCGTGAACACCGCCTCGATCGCCGCCTACGACGGGCAGATCGGACAGGCGGCGTACGCCGCCTCGAAGGGCGGCATCGTCGCGCTCACCCTGCCGGTCGCGCGCGACCTGGCACGAGAGGGCATTCGGTGCGTGACGATCGCCCCCGGCCTCTTCGACACACCGCTGCTGGCCGGCCTCCCCGAGCCGGCGCGACACTCGCTCGAGACGCAAGTGCCGTTCCCGTCACGGCTCGGGCGCCCCGAGGAGTACGCGCAACTCATGCGCGCGATCGTCGAGAACCCGATGATCAACGGCGAGGTGATACGTCTCGACGGTGCGCTGAGGATGGCGCCGCGGTAGGGACCGAGCCTGTCGCGCGAGCGAGCTCTACTGCCCCTTCTTCGGCGAGATCACCATCGTCATCTGACGACCCTCGAGACCGAAACGCGTCTCGACGTCGCCGATCTCGGCGAGCTGCTGCTGCACCTTGTCGAGGATCTGTGTTCCCAGCTCGGGGCGGCGGAGCTGCCGGAAGCGGAAGAAGATCGTCACCTTGACCTTCTTGCCTTCCTGCAGGAACTTCTCGGCTCGCTTGGTCTTGATGTCGAAATCGTGCGGGTCGATGGTAGGACGGTACTTGACCTCCTTGATCTCGACCTGCTGGGTCTTGCGCCGCGCCTCGCGCGCCTTCTTCTCGCGCTCGAACTTCTCCTTGCCCCAGTCGAGGATCTTGACCACGGGCGGGTCGGCGTTCGGACCGACCTCGACGAGGTCGAGCTCGACATCCTGAGCGCGCTGGCGCGCTTCATCCAGCGGCACCACGCCGACCTGGTTGCCGTCCTGGTCGATGAGCCGCACCGGACTCTTGCGGATCCGGTGATTGATGCGCGGTTCGTTGGAATCCCTCCGGTCGAACCTGCGGATCGGTTGCCTATTGATGCTGTGTCTCCTTGTCGGTCGTGGATCGTCGAGAACCGCGCGGGAACATCCCGGCGGTCCCTGCCGCCGTCGCGCCGCTCGCGCGAGGCAGCGATTCGCTTGGCGAGGTCCGAGAAACCAACAGCATAGCGCGACCGCTCAAGGCGCGCCGCGTGGCGGTCGCACCGCCACGCCCTGCGCCGGGAGAGGCGCGTACCGGTTGCGGAACCAGGGCACCTCAGCTCGCCTTGCGCCGGCCGCCTGCCTTGCGCTCGGAAGCGCCAGCGGCACTGGCCCGGTCGGCCCGCGAAGTGCTCTTGCGCCCGGCCCCTTCGCCGCGACCGGGCTGGCCAAGGCTCGCCTTGAGCGCCTCCATCAGGTCGATGATCTGCGCCTTCGGCGCCTCCGCCTCGACCTCGGAGACCTCGCGCCCCTCCACCTTCTGGGCGATCGCCTCCTGGATGCGCTGGCGAACGTCGTCCTCGTACTTGCCGGGCTCGAACTGCTCGTTCGCGATCTGCTCGATCAGCTGCACCGCGAGATCGAGCTCCTTGTCCTTGATCTCCAGGTCCTCGCCCAGCGGCACTTCGGCAAACGCCTTGATCTCGTCGGGATAGTGGAGCTGCTGCATCAGGAGCCCGTCTTCGAACGGCCGGATCATCACCAGGTACTGCTTGCCGCGAGCCGCGTACTTGGCGAGCGCGCAGCGCTCGGTCTCGTCCATGGCCTTGGCCAACAGCCGGTAGGCACGCTCGCCGCCAGTCTCCGGGCCGAGGAAGTACGCCTTGTCGAAGAACAGGGGGTCGATCTCGCGCAGCGGCACGAACTCGACGATGTCGATCGACGGCGAGGCGCGTTCCTCGAGCTCCTTGAGCTCCGCTTCGGTGAAGGTGACGTACTGCCCTTTGGCGAACTCGTAGCCCTTGATCATCCGATCGCGGGGCACCACCTCTCCGGTGTTCGGGTTGATGTACTGCTGCTTGACCCGGGCGTTGTCGACCGAGTCGAGCATGTTGAAGGAGATCGAGGTCGAGTGCTCGGTGCTCGAGTACAGCCGGATCGGGATCGACACCAGGCCGAACGAGACATTGCCGGTAGCTAGAGCGCGAGCGGCCATGAGGCAGGAATGCTAGCACCCGCGCTGGGCGGCAGGAAGCCGCGCCAGCTCCAGAGACGGCGTCAGGCCTCCCTCCAGCCCCCTTGCTGCAGCAGCACCGCCAGCTCTTTGCGGGCACGATGGATGTTGGTCTTCACCGTTCCCAGTGGAACGCCCAGGATCTCCGCGATCTCCTGGTACGCCATGCCCTCGACGAAGCGCAGGAGGATCACCTCCCGGTACTCCGGCCGCAGCGTCCCGATGGCGCGCTCGAGCGCCGAGGCGAGGTCGCCCTGCTCGACGTGGCGGTCGGGCGCGAGCACGGACTCGTCGGCCAGCTTGCTCTCGAGGGTGCGCTCGCCGCCCCCATCCGCGCCCAGGGGCGTCTCGAGCGACTCGGTGTCGAGCACGCGGCGGCGCACGTGGTCGATGGTGAGGTTGTGCGCGATCTTGAACAGCCAGCTCGAGAACTTGCGGGAGCGATCGAAGCTCGCGAGCGCCCGGAAGGCGCGCACGAACGCCTCTTGGGCGAGGTCCTCGGCCAGACTGGGGTCGCGGACCATGCGCACCACCAGACTGAACAGCGGCCGCTCGTAGCGCACCACCAGGAGGCGGAATGCCTCCTCGGAGCCGGCCAGGGCCAGCTCCACGAGCTCGACATCGGTCGGCGCAGTCATCGATTGAGGCTTAGTGTCCGGGCGGCGGGTCGGCGGCAATGGTAAAGGGAGCCGGCCTCCCATCCCTCGAATCCCCGCCGCTCCGTTATGATCCGCGCGGCCGGCTGGGACGCCAAGTATTCCGCCGCCCGGCGGGCCAAACTCGTGCGCAGATCGGGACCTCCCGGGGCCCTGGTGACGCCGGCCCCCTCCGGGGCCGCCCGGGCGCGCGGCCGCCTTCTCCTGCACTCTCAACCTAACCTGTAGAGCGTCATGGGCTACGAGAACGAACGCCGCCTGGCGGCGATGGCGGTACGCCGGGCTTGCCGGCTCTGCGAGGCCGTACAGGCCGAGCTCGGCAGCGGCGACATCGAGATCAAAGGCGACCACTCCCCGGTCACGGTGGCCGACTACGGCGCTCAGGCCGTGATCGCCCTGACGCTGCGGTCCAGCGGCAGCCGGGTGCCGGTGGTCGGCGAGGAGTCGGCGTCGACCCTCCGTGACCCCTCTGCCGGAGCGCTACGTTCGCGCGTGGTGACACACGTCCAGGCCGTCTTCCCCGACGCCGACGAGACGCTGATCCTGGACGCCATCGACGCCTGCCACGACCCGGGCGGCGCCACCGGCCTGCGCTTCGCGCTCGACCCCATCGACGGCACCAAGGGCTACCTGCGCCGAGAGCAGTACGCGGTGGCGCTGGCGTTGCTGGAGGACGGAGTGCCGGTGGTCGGAGCGCTGGGTTGTCCGGCGCTGCCGGCGCAACACCCGTCGGCCGCAGAGCCTGGGGTCCTGTTCGTGGGCGAGCGCGGCGCAGGCACTACGGAGGAGCCGCTCGGCGGCGGACCTCCACGTATCATCCGCGTTTCGGACGAGGCCGATCCGCGGCGAGCCGTGCTGTGCGAGTCGGTCGAGTCGGGCCACGCCGCGCACGACCGCCACGCCGCCATCGCCGCACGGCTGGGTGTCGCGGTCCCGCCGGTTCGCCTCGATTCGCAAGCCAAGTACGGCTGCCTCGCCCGAGGAGAAGCCAACGTCTACCTGCGCCTGCCGACCTCGGAGTCCTACCGCGAGAAGATCTGGGACCACGCCGCCGGCGTCGCGGTGCTGCGCGCCGCGGGCGGTGTCGCCACGGACGTCGAGGGACGCGAGCTCGACTTCACCCGCGGCCGTCGCCTCGAGGCCAACCGCGGAGTGATCGCGACCAACGGCCGCCTGCACCAGGCAGTGCTCGACGCGGTGGCGGCCACCGCCGAGGTCGCGGCCGGGGCGCTGGCCGAGAGGACGAGGGCATGACCGAGACCTGGTTGGTCACCGGCGGCGCCGGCTTCATCGGCAGCAACTTCGTGCGCCTGGTGCTCGCGGAGCGCCCGGCGCGCGTGGTCGTGCTCGACAAGCTCACCTACGCCGGTAGCCTCGAGAGCCTGCGCGACGTCGAGGGCGATCCCCGCTTCGTCTTCGAGCGTGGCGACATCGCCGACCGTGCCTGCGTCGGGCGCGTGTACCGCGAGCATGCACCTTCGGCGGTGGTCAACGTCGCGGCCGAGTCGCACGTCGATCGCTCGATCGACGACCCGACCGACTTCGTCGAGACCAACGTGCGCGGAGCGTTCGAGCTGCTGGAAGGCGCGCGGCGCTTCCTGGGCGGCCTGTCGGAGGCGAAGCGCGAGCGCTTTCGCCTCTTGCACGTCTCCACCGACGAGGTGTTCGGCAGCCTGGGACCAGAAGGCCGTTTCGAGGAAACCACGCCCTATGCACCCAACTCGCCCTACGCGGCCTCGAAAGCCGCGGCCGACCACTTCGTGCGGGCCTACCACCACACCTACGGGCTACCTGTCCTGCTCACCAACTGCTCGAACAACTTCGGGCCCTTCCAGTTCCCCGAGAAGCTGATCCCGCTGATGATCCTCAACGCGGTCGAGGCCAAGCCGCTGCCGGTCTACGGCGACGGCCGCAACGTGCGCGACTGGCTCCACGTCGAGGACCACTGCAGCGGCCTGCTCGCGGCGCTCGAGCGCGGCACGCCAGGTCGCAGCTACAACCTCGGCGGCGAGCAGGAGCGCACCAACCTCGAGGTGGTGGACAGCATCTGCGCGGCCGTCGAGGCCGAGCTGCCGGCCGCGGAGAACCCGCGGCTACGCGCCGCCGGCAAGCGCGTGTACCGTGACCTGGTCACCTTCGTCACCGACCGTCCCGGCCATGATCAGCGCTATGCCATCGACCCGTCGCGCGCCCACGCCGAGCTCGGCTGGAAGGCTTCGCGGTCGTTCGAGGGTGGCCTGCGCGAAACCGTGCGCTGGTACCTCGACCACCGCGCCTGGTGCGCGGCCGTGCAACACGAAGGCAGCCGCGAGCGGTTGGGGCTCGGGGTGAAGCCGTGAGGGGGATCCTGCTCGCCGGAGGCGCCGGCACGCGGCTGCACCCGGTCACTCTCGCGGTGTCGAAGCAGCTCGTGCCGGTCTACGACAAGCCGCTGGTCTACTACCCACTTTCGACCCTGATGCTCGCGGGCATCCGCGAGATCCTGGTGATCAGCACGCCGCACGACCTGCCCGCCTTCCAGCGGCTGTTCGGCACCGGCGAGGGTCTCGGCCTGCGCATCGAGTACGCCGCGCAGCCCAAGCCCGAAGGCATCGCGCAGGCGTTCCTGATCGGGTCAGACTTCCTCGAAGGCAGGCCTTCGGCGCTCGCGCTCGGCGACAACATCTTCTACGGCCACGGTCTCTCCGACATCGTGCAGAGCGCCGCGCAGCGGCGGCGGGGCGCCACGGTGTTCGGTTACCGCGTCAAGGACCCGGAGCGCTACGGCGTCGTCGAGTTCGACGAGCACGGCCGCGCCGTCGGCCTGCACGAGAAGCCGAAGCGCCCGCCGTCGCCATTCGCCGTGCCGGGCCTCTACTTCTACGACGACCGCGTCGTGGAGATGGCGGCCGCATTGAAGCCCTCGCCGCGCGGCGAGCTCGAGATCACCGACCTCAACCGCGCCTACCTCGCGCTGGGCGAGCTGCACGTCGAGATCCTCGGCCGCGGCATCGCCTGGCTCGACACCGGCACCCACGAGGCGCTGCTCCAGGCATCGAACTTCATCCAGGCCATCGAGCAGCGCCAGGGGCTCAAGGTCGCCTGTATCGAAGAGATCGCGTTCGAGATGGGCTTCATCGACCGTCAGCAACTCCTGAGCCTGGCCGAGGACACGAGGAACGCCGAGTTCGGCGACTACCTGCGCAGCCGGCTGGAGGAGATCGAGGGACGATCGGCGCGCGGCGCGGAGGTTGCGCGGCAATAGCGCAGCCGTCTAGCCGCCGGCTCGGACACCTCCCATGCGCTTCCTACCCACCGACCTCCCCGGCGTCGTGATCGTCGAGCCGGTGGTCCACGGCGACCCCCGGGGCTTCTTCCTCGAGACCTTCCACCGCGGAAAGTTCGCCGGCGGGGGCATCGACGTCGAGTTCGTGCAGGACAATCACTCGAAGTCGGCCGGCGGCATCCTGCGCGGTCTCCACGCCCAGTTGACCAAGCCCCAGGGCAAGCTGCTGCGCGTGATCGAAGGGGCCATCTTCGATGTCGCGGTGGACATCAGGCCGGCGTCGAGCACCTACCGACGATGGGTCGGCGTGGAGCTGTCTGCGGAGAGCTTCCGCCAGCTCTACATCCCGCCCGGGTTCGCGCACGGCTTCTGCGTGCTCGGCGACGGCGCGCAGGTGGTGTACAAGTGCACCGAGCTCTACGACCAGGCCGACGAGATCGCGATCGCCTGGAATGACTCCGACATCGGGATCGCGTGGCCGATCGAGCAGCCGACGCTGTCGGCGCGTGACGCCGCCGCGCCGCGGCTGCGCGAGCTCGAACCGCGGCTGCTCTCCCCGCCGCGCACATGAGCGAGACCGGCCTGCGCGCCCAAGATCTCGACTGGCTCGCCGCGCGCGGGATCGACGAGGCCGAGGCAGCGCGGCAGGTGGGGCTCCTGCGCGATGCCCCAACGCCGCCGCGACTGTTACGCCCGGCGACGCCACGCGACGGCATCGAGCTGCTCGGCGAGGACACGGCGGAGGCGGACCTCCGAGCCCTCGAGCGCGCTGGCGCAAAGCTGCGGATCGAGCGCTTCGTGCCCGCGTCGGGCGCGGCATCGCGGATGTTCGCGGATCTGCTCGCAGCGCTCGAGACCGGCGAGCAGAGCACCAGCCACCCCGAGTCGCTCGCGCGCTTCGCGCGGGAAGCGGGAAGGCTGCCCTTCCAGCGCGCGCTCGCCGCCGCGCAGGGCCGTACCGGCTCGTCGGCCATAGGCTCAGCGCTCGCCACCGACGGAGCGGAGCTGGTGCGGGCGCTCCTGCTCGACGATCGGCACGGTCTCGCCGAGTGCCCAAAAGGGCTTATCCCCTTCCACCGTTACGGTGACCGCGAACGCGCCGCGTTCGAGGAGCACCTCCACGAGTGGAGCGCGCTCGCCTCCGGACCGTCACGCCTGCACTACACGGTCTCGCCGCAGCACCGCTCGCGCTTCGCCAGCGCGCTGGAGGCGGCGCTGCCGGAGGTCTCGGCCGCGACCGGACACCGACCCGAGGTGACCTGGTCCGAGCAGGACCCGAGCACCGACACGCTCGCCCTCGCCGAGGACGGCGATCTCGCGCGCGACGCCGAGGGACACCCGCTCCTGCGCCCCGGCGGCCACGGCGCGCTCCTGCGGAACCTGGGCGCACGAGCGGCCGCCGGCAACGACCTGGTGCACCTGCGCAACATCGACAACGTCGCCCGCGCCGAGGACCAGCCGGCGCGCATCGCGGTGTGTCGCCGACTCCTCGGTCGGCTGGCCCGCCTGCGCGAGCAGGTCTTCGCGCTGCTGCACGACCTCGACGCCGGCGGCGCGGCGGCGCTCGCGAATGCCGAGCGCTTCGCGGTCGAGACGCTCCGCCGCGACGCGCCACGCGGCACCGAATCGGAACGGCGCGAGACGCTCCGCCGCTGGCTCGACCGCCCGCTCCGCGTCGCCGGCATGGTGCTCCACGAGGGCGAGCCCGGCGGCGGGCCGTTCTGGTCGGAGGACCAGGATGGTCTCGCATCGCTCCAGATCGTCGAGGCCTCGCAGGTCGACCGCGACGACCCCAGCCAGGATGGGATACTGCGCGCCGCCACGCACTTCAACCCGGTCGACCTCGCGTGCGTCCTGCGCGACGAGCGCGGTCGTGCCTTCGAGCTCGAGCGCTTCGTCGACCGGCGCACCTGGTTCCGCGCCGCCAAGTCCCACGGCGGCCGGCCCATCCGCGTGCTCGAGCGACCTGGCCTCTGGAACGGAGCCATGGCCGGCTGGCTCACGGTCTTCGTCGAGATCCCGGCTTCGACCTTCTCGCCGGTCAAGACGGTCTGGGACCTGCTGCGTCCCGCTCACGTCGGGCAGGAGCCTTGAAGGCGATCCGCTCGATACCATCGAGAGAATCATGACTGCATCTTCGGGCGCCAGCATCGCGAGCCACCCCACACTCGAGCCCTTCGACGAGCACAACCGCCGCCTGGTCGAGAACGTCCATCCGCCCGATTGGCGCAACCCAGAGCCCGCGGAGCGCTACCACCTGGTGGCGATCGGTGCCGGTACCGCCGGGCTGGTGAGCGCCATCGTCACGGCGAACCTCGGCGGGCGCGCCGCCCTCGTCGAACGGCACCTGATGGGCGGCGACTGCCTCAACGTCGGCTGCGTGCCCTCGAAAGGATTGATCGCAGCCTCGCGCGCGCTCCAGCGACGCGAGCTGGGCTCGCGGTTGGCGGCACCTCGCCCCGAGAGCGAGGCGTTCGCGCGCGCCATGGAGCGCGTGCGACGGCTCCGCGCAGACATCTCTCCCCACGACTCGGCGCGCCGCTTCGCCGAAGCCGGAGTCGACGTGTTCCTCGGGCACGGGCGCTTCGTGGCCCGCGACGAGATCGAGGTCGACGGCAAGCGCCTGCGCTTTCGCCGCGCGGTGATCGCGACCGGCGCGCGCGCCGCTGCGCCGCCCATTCCCGGCCTCGAGGACGTCGACTACCTCACCAACGAGTCCGTGTTCTCTCTCACCGAGCGTCCGGATCGGCTGTTGGTGATCGGCGCCGGACCGATCGGCTGCGAGCTGGCGCAGGCCTTCGCTGGCCTGGGCTCGCAGGTCACGCTCTTCGACGTCGCCGAGCAGGTGCTGATACGCGAGGATCGCGAGGCATCAGCGATCGTTGCCACCAGGCTGGAGCGCGACGGCGTCGCGCTCCACCTCGGCGCGAAGATCGAGCGCATCGAGCGCCGCGGCGGCGAAACGGTCGTGGTGTTCGAGCGCAAAGGCGCGCGCCAGGAGGCGGTCGGTGATCGGCTCCTGGTCGCGGTCGGCCGCCGGCCCAACCTCGAGGACCTCGGACTCGAGACCGCCGGTGTCGAGCACGGCAAGGACGCCGTCACCGTCGACGACCGCCTGCGCACCACCAACCCCAAGATCTACGCCGCCGGCGACATCACGCGGCATCCGAAGTTCACCCACCTCGCCGATGCTCACGCCGCGATCGTGATCCAGAACGCGCTCTTCTTCGGGCGCCGCAAGGCGAGCGACCTGGTCGTGCCGTGGTGCACCTACACCTCCCCCGAGGTCGCGCACGTCGGCCTCTACGCGCACGAAGCGAAAGACCGCGGCGTTCCGGTCGACGTCGTGCAGGTGCCCTTTTCCGGCAACGACCGCGCCCTGCTCGACGGCGAGGACGAGGGCTTCGTAAAGCTGGTGCTGGCGAAGGGCTCCGACCGCATCCTCGGCGCGACCGTCGTCGCCCACCACGCCGGCGATCTCCTCGCACCGCTCTGCCTCGCCGTCACCCACCGCATCGGCCTGGGCAAGTTCGCCGCCACGATCTTCCCGTATCCCACGCAGGCCGAGGCGATCAAGAAGGCCGCGAACCAATGGCGCAAGGGGAAGCTGAGCCCGCTCGTG
>DATLFI010000018.1:0-9784 GCA_035524895.1 Thermoanaerobaculia bacterium
CCCGAAGCCGTTCGAGCCCGGCCTCCCGACCCGGGTCGCCTTCGAGCTCCACGACGTCCTCCACACCTTCCGCCGCGGCCACCGGCTGATGGTCCAGGTCCAGTCGACCTGGTTCCCGTTCGTCGACCGCAACCCCCAGAGCTGGGTCGAGAACATCTTCGAGGCGAAGGCGGAGGACTTCGTCGCCGCGACCCACACCGTCCACCGCTCCCCCGAGCATCCGAGCCGGATCCGGGTGGGGGTGCTGGAGTGACTTATGGCGCGGGTGCCGGCCCTCGCCGCCTACGAGCTGGCGGCACCATCTACTCTTCCGCGGAAGCGCTCGGCGGCGATCAAGGAGCCCGGCGGACTTGAGCCACGCGGAGTCGGGACGTCAAGCGCTTGACGCCCGGGCGCAGCTACGGTGATCGCGCGAGCAAACGCAGGTCACCCGCTCGGCGCGTGAAGCCGATCGAGTCCAGGTGCTCGAGCAGCGGGATGGCCCACTTCCGAGTCAGCTCGAAGCGGTCCTTGAACTCCTGGATCGTCAGCTTGTCGCTGCCGCGGTCCCGGAGCGATTCCTTCAGCCGCTCGATCACTGAAGCGGAGATCAGGGCGCGGTTGGGCAGACGCACCAGCTGCCCCGTTGCCAAGAGGTGTTCGACGGCGGCGTCGAAGACCACCGGGGCCTCCGGGCTGATCGTCGCCCGTAGCGCGTCTGCGTCCGGCGGGCTGAGGCCCCCGGTCTCCATCGCTTGCAGGAGCTCGGCCACGGCACGGCGCTCGGGCTCGCTGAGCTCGACGCGGCGCCCAGGAAGGGTGACCATGTCGCCCTCGAGCTCGAGGATTCCCAAGCGCTGGAGCGACACGAGGTAGTACTCGGTAAGGCGGGGCGACAGCTTCGGCAGGACTTGGGCGACCCAGTGCGCCTTGGGCATGGCAACCGCGAGGCGCTTGCGTTCGAAGAACCGCTCGAGGACCTTCGAAGCGCGCTCGACGAGCCGTTCGAATACTGTCGTGGCTAGCCAGCGGGGAGGCTCCCCCGGATCCTCGGAGATCTCCAGGAGGCGCTCCGACTCGACCAGCTCGGCGAGCACGGTTTGAATCTGCGCCCTCGGAAGCGCCAGGCGGGGGACCAGGTCTTCCAGGACGAGCCCCCGTGCGCCGGAGGCCTCGATCCAGTGATGGACCGCTTCGCCGGTGGATCGGGAGAGGGCCTCGAGGGCGCCCGGCAGGTTCTTGCGCCGGGGGTGTCGCCACTGGGGGTCCAGGATCGTTCCGCCTCCCAGGGTCGTGGCCGGCGTCGGACGGCGAACGATGAACCGGTCTCCTCGCCCCATGACAACCGGTTCTCTGAGGCGGATCTCGACGAGGCCTTCGTCCGAAGGCTCGAGCTTGGTCGGCCGAAGGGTTCGAAGCGTCCCGAGAACCTCCGTCGCGTACAGGTGGAAGCGGATCTCGGTCGGCTCGTCGATCTCCACCGGGGAGTCTTTCAGCAGCCGGAACCGGGCACACAGCCGGGTGGTGGCCTGGAACGCCGCGGGGGTGACGAGCTGCAGGCCCCGGCGGAGACTCTCGAGCCCGACTCCTCCGACCTGAAGCGACGTGCGCTCTCCGGCGGAGGCGTAGGGCCGGTCCTCCCCGTGGATCTGGACGTTCCGAATCCGGACGGCGTCCCCGCCGGGGAGCAATGCGAGGCGGTCCCCCTGTTCGATGATGCCGCTGACGAGCGTGCCGGTCACCACGGTCCCGAGCCCCCTGAGGAGGAACGCCCGGTCGAGGGGGAACCGCACGGGGTCTTCCGGATGCTCCGCGAGGACGTGCCCGGACGCCAGGTCGAGCAGCCCACGCCGCAAGCCCTCGAGCCCCTCGCCCGAGACCGCGGAGACGCGGAAGACCGGAGCGCCGGCATAAGGAGTTCCCTCGAGGAACTCCTCGATCTCGAGCTCGGCGAGCTCCGCCAGGTCGTCCTCAACGAGATCCGTCTTCGTCAGGGCCACGAGGACCGAAGGGATCCCGAGCAGGCCGCAGATCGCCAGGTGCTCCCGCGTCTGGGGCATGACGCCCTCGGTCGCGGCCACGACCAGGAGCCCGATACGGATGCCTCCGAGGCCCGCCAGGGCGTTGTGCAGGAACCGCTCGTGGCCGGGAACGTCCACGAAGCCGACCTGGAGGTCACCTTCGGTCAGGTGGGCAAAGCCGATGTCGATGGTGATCCCCCGCTCCTTCTCCTCGGCCCAGCGGTCGCAGTCGATGCCGGTCAGAGCCTTGACCAGCTCGGTCTTGCCGTGGTCGATGTGCCCGACGGTTCCGACGACCACCCTTCGCCAGGCGGGAGCGTCGGAGCGGAAGGCCGGGGCGGACGACATCGAGACCGTACGCGAAGAAGGAAATGGCGGAAGCGCATGGGAATCGAACCCACCCCCCGAACCGCAACGGCCCGGGACTACGGTTTTGAAGACCGCGAGAGGCACCAGCCCCTTGGCGCTTCCGTTTCTTGGCGAGTATTCTACTCATCCGCGACGACGTATGCAAGACTATGTGGTGGTCATGATGGAAGAAAACAAAGAAGGCGAAGTCGAGCACCGGCAGGCGCGCGACGCATGCCCCTACTACCGGCGCGTCGTCAACGGCACCGGAGTCATCCTCCACACCGGGCTGGGCCGGGCACCTCTGCCGAAGGAGGCCGTCGAGGCCATCACCGCCAGCGCGGGCCACCCCCAGCGCGTCGAGATCGACCTGGCCACCGGCGAACGGGGCGGGCGCGATCGAGGCTGCGCCCGGCTCCTGGAGGAGCTTCTCGGCTGCGAAGCGGCGACCGTGGTCAACAACAACGCCGCGGCGACGCTGCTGATCCTGGCGGCCCTGGCGCGCGGCCGCTCGGTCATAGTGTCCCGGGGAGAGCTGGTCGAGATCGGAGGCTCGTTCCGGATTCCGGACGTCTTGCGGGAAGGCGGCGTGGAGCTCCGCGAGGTCGGTACCACGAACCGGACCCACCTCCGCGACTACCGAGAGGCGATCGATGAACAGACCGCCATGCTCCTCAAGGTCCACACCTCGAACTACCGCGTGGTGGGCTCCACCAGCGAGGTGGAGATCGAGGCGCTGATCGAGCTCGGCCGGGAGCATGGGCTCCCGGTGGTCCACGACCTCGGCTCGGGCTGTCTGATCGACCTCGCCGCCCGCGGGCTGCCCGGAGAGCAGCTCGTCTCCCGGTCGATCCAGGCCGGCGTGGACCTGGTCTGCTTCAGCGGCGACAAGCTGCTGGGCGGCCCCCAGGCCGGGATCATCGCCGGAAGCCGCAAGGCGGTCGAGCTTTGCCGCCGCCACCCGCTGTTCCGAGCGGTCCGGCCGGGTCGCCTGATCTACGCCGCCCTCGAGGCCACCTTGCGGATTTACCGAGACGGCGAAGCTCGGGCCCTGAGAGAGATCCCGGCTGTCCGATCGCTCCTGGCGAGGGAGGAGGAGCTTCGCGAGCGAGCCGAAGACCTGGCCGGACGCCTCCAGGCCCTCGAAGGGCTCGACGTGACCGCACTCCCATGCGAGTCTCAGGCAGGGAGCGGGTCGCTCCCGACTCGGGAGTACCCGAGCTGGGGAGTCTCGCTCGTTCCACGAGCCGGCTCGGCCGATCGGCTGGCCGAGCTGCTCCGCGACGGAGAGCCGGCGATCCTTGCCCGAGTGTGGGAAGCGGCCGTGCTGCTGGACGTGCGAACGCTGGAGGACGACGAGATCCCCTGGATCGCGCAACGGCTGGAGGAGATCGCTGGTGGGGACGGTGCTTGGCCTCGCGGGGCCGGGACCAGGCCAGTAGTGGCCCGAGGCGGCTGTTCTTGACGATGTCGGCCCCGATGGGTAGGCTCCGACTTCGAGCCGGCATCCTGGCAATGATCTACGGTTACGTAAGGAGCGAGCTCCAATGAAGCCAACACTCCGATCTGTCTCTTGGCTGGTCGTCCTCGCTCTCTGGAGCGTCGGGACACTCTTCGCCGCCCAAGCCGAACGCGCCTTCGACCTTTCAGTCGCCCAGGTACGCGAGCTCCTGACGGGCATCCAACAGGCCATCGGCGAAGCGAGGTTGCGGGGCGACGATCTCACCGAGGAGCGCACCGGCGCCCGAGCCGAGATCCAGAAGCTATGGGCCCTCGGACGAACGAACCCGGCCAGCGAAGCGGGCAAGCTCGCGACGGAAGAGGCCATTCACCAGCTCGTGCATCTGGGCCGCTACACCGAGGCCTATGACAAGGTGGATCTTCTCGTTCCCGGAGAGCCCGCCTGGTCCAGGATACTGGAGGTCCTTCTCGAAGCCGGGGAGCTGTCGGGAGACTACTCGGCGGGAATCGAGCACGCCCTCAGTCGCCTCGATCGCGAGCTGACCCCGGACGAGCGGACCCATGCGCTTTCGGTCCTGGGTTCGGCCTACAAGGCGAGCGGCCGGAAAGACGAAGCGATCGCAACATTCCGCAAGGTCGTCGCCGAAACCCCCGAGACTCCGAGAGGGCAGCGCGCTCGTGGGCATGCCCACGAGCTGATCAACCTGAACCCGGGCCAGCCCGCGCCTCTGTTCGAAGCGCCCAGTCTCGCCGGCGATTCGGTCGCCTTGGACGACTTTCGAGGCCGGGTGGTGCTCATGTCCGTATGGGCCTCCTGGTGAGCGGTCTGCGTAGGGGAGTTTCCCCTACTCGACGAGCTCGACAGGAAGTACGGACACGAAGGGCTGGAGATCGTCGGCTTCACTCTCGACGTCGACTGCAACAAGGCGAAAGCCGTCCTCGCCCGAAAGCCGACCTCTTGGGTCCAGCTTTGCTCCGGTGAGGGAGAGACGGGGACCATCGCGACCAGCTACAATATTCTCGGCACACCCACCTATATCGTCATCGATCGGAAGGGGGACCTCGCCGGCCGCCGGAGCTCTTTTGAAGGCTTGGAGCGGCTGGTCGCAGATACGCTTGCGGGCAAGGGCTCTGAAGGCCCCGGCGGGCGCTGAGCCTTCGGCGAGGGCCTGCCGCGCTCGGGTCACCTTCGTGTCTCACCTTCGTGTCAGTCGAATCCCGAAGATCACCAGGCCGGCCGCGATCAGCACGATGGCGGCCAGAATCGCGCCGCTCGCGAGCAGCGAGCGACCGCTCTCGAGCCTGATGCGGTAGAGCTTCTCCTGGCTGTTCAGCTGCCGATCCAAGGCCGTGCCCTCGGCCTTGAGCCGCACCTCGTACTCTCCGACCGCGGCTGAGCTCGGAGCCGCAAGCCGGACGGCGATCCGTTGGGACTCCTGCTGGTCCAGGGCTTCGATGAAAGGCGGTTCGGCCGCCGCCCGCCATCCTAATGGCGGCTCGACGAGGACGCGGATGTTATCGACTCGCCGCGAGCCGGAGTTCTCGATCTCGATGGGGATTTCGAGCTCGCCGCCCACCTGCATCTCCGAGAACAGGGAGACCGCCGACACTTCGAGCCGACCCACCCCTCGCGGCGTGATCTCGAGACCCGCGTATCCGACCGGGCTCGACGCCAGCTCTTGTTCGGCGACAGCTTCGGCCGCCGAGAGCTCCGTGACATCGTCGTCCTGACCCGCGATCACCCAGAAGGGGAGCTGCCGATCCAGCTCGACGTGGCTGTCGGCGTTGTCCGGCAGGAAGAGGCTGAGCTCGACGTCCTCCTCCTGTACACCGGCACCGAAGGAAACCTGAGTCAGCCGGGCGTTGGTCGAGGGGTCGCGGAAGACGACGCCGATCTGGCGGGGCAAGCCGAGAACTCGAAGGCGGTAGCTCACGACGTCGACCGCCGACCGGCTCAGGCGCAGGTCGTACTTCGCGATCGAGCCGAGGTCGGCTTCCAGGGACCTCTGGGCGGAGAGGATCCGTACCGGGCGTTCACCTTCGGCTTGCTGGAGATGGACATCGGTCTCCTGCCGGCCTCCCGCCCACTCCAGATGGACCGTCACGGTCGAGACGTCGCGCAGGAGCCGAAAGACCACCGTCTTCGCCTCTCCGTGACCGATCTCCCCCAGGAAGATCTCGAAGGGCAACGCGATGGTCGCGCCCCGGATCGGTTCGGCGTTGGCGGCCGAGGGTGCACCGGTATCACGCAGAGAAACCGCCACGCCGCGGACGGCGCCGCTCCGCAGGTCGTTCGGCAACTGGACGGCCTCGTCGAAGCTCTCCAGAAGCTCGATCTCCGAGCCCTGCAAGCCCGCGGTCAGATTGGCGAGCGTAAGGCGCACGAAGGGTTCACCCGAGTCCCCCTGGTAGCGCACGGCTTCGCGAATGGTGAGGCGGGGTTGTGCTCCTAGCAGCTCGAGGAGCGCCTGCTGATAGGCGAGCTGAGCCTTCTCATGGTCCGCTTCCGCCTTGCGCACCTCCGCGGCGGAGGCGAGGCCGTGGGCGTCGAGCTCCTGCACCCGGTGGAGCTCCTCTCTCTCTTGGCGAAGCTCGATCTGCAGGCGGCGGGCCTCGAGGAACCGCTGCTGCGCGCTCTCGCTCTGGGCCTTGGCGATACACGGCACGAGCGCCGGAGAGAGCAGTAACGCCAAGAGCGTAGTCAGGCAGCGTGCGCTCACTTCTCGGACTCGCTTCGTCCGCCGCGGATGTATTCGAGGTAGAGGCGCTCCAAGTCGGCGTCCCTCAACTCCTCCCGGGTCTTCTCCAGGATCTTTCTGCCGTCGAGCAAGATCGCGACACGGTCGGCCAGCTCCTTGGCGCGAAAGACGTCGTGAGTCGACATCAGTATGCTGGTCCCCCGGTCTCGAAGGCGCCCGAGCGCGCCGACCATGCTCGAAGCGGCTTCAGGATCGAGGCCCGAGAGAGGTTCGTCGAGAATCAGGTTCTGCGCGCCCTTGACGGCCACGATCGCCAGTCCCAGCTTCTGTCGCATTCCCTTGCTGAGGTGTCGGACGCGCCGGTCGAGCGTGGCGGCCGGCAGGCCCACCTCCTCCAAGAGCGCTTCGAGCTCGGGTTGTTCCATCCTCTTGCCGTAGACCTCGCAGAAGAAGCCCAGGTTCTGCCGCACCGATAGCGCGCCGTAAAGCTGCACGTTCTCCGGCAAGAAGGCAACGCGGGTCTTGGCTTCGAGCGGCTTGCGGGCGACGTTGATGCCGTCGATGAGCGCTTCACCCGAGGTGGGGCTGATGAAATCGAGCAATAGGTGAATCGCCGTCGTCTTGCCGGCTCCGTTGGCCCCGAGCAGGCAGTAGACCTCGCCTTCCGCCACTTCGAGGTTGAGCCCGTCGAGGGCTCGTGCGCCCGGTTCGTATTCCTTAGTCAGCTTTCTGGTCTCGATCACTTCGGGTCTCCCTGCTTTTCGTTGGAAGCTTCACCAGTCATCTTACATCGTAGCGTACGAACGCCGCAAACGCCGCACCGAACAGCAGCACGCAGAGCGTGGCCATGATCGAGGCGTCGACCATCACGGTCAGCAGGAGATTTGCCAAGGGCTCCTCGGCATACTCGAAACGCGGCACCCCCGTGAAATCCTCGACGAGCTGGATGTCGTCGTCCTCCATACGGTTGAAGTGCTCGGCGAACCGGTGACGATACTCATCCAGGTGGCGTAGAAACCGCTGGTGCCGATGAACGCCGGTACCACTCAGATGCGTGACCGCCAGCATGTAGGATGTCGCTGGAGAGATCCGCGCCAAGCTCGTCGCCAACGAAACCTGACGCTGGAGGGCGACGTCGACGTTCTGCCGTATTCGGGCCTCCTGTGACTCGTTATACTGGTCCATCGCCCGCCGACCTGCAACTTGCACGCTGGGGGGTACGTCGCTTTGAGTGAGCCCCGGATTCTCGGCCAGCCATTCGTTGATGACTTGCATGTTCTTTTCGAAAGCCTCGGCACTGGCCTCGCGGATCCTCCGGGACACCTCTTCGCTCGAGGGTAGGGTCACGAGATGCTGAGCAATGCTTGTCGCTGCTCGGGGTACCACGAAGATCAGCGTGACCCATACGACCAGCAGGACGATCATGCTGGTCATCCGGCGCCGGGTCAGGCACGACACCAGGAGGCCGAGGACGAACATCATCACGAGGAAGAGGCAGGACAACAGGAAGACGCCCAGCACCTGGAGCCAGTGGGTGCCGGTTAGGCTCACACCCATGATCGGCGTGAAGAAGAAGAGGCTCAGCAAGGTCGCCAGAGTAACTGGAATCAGCAAAACCGTGGAACCGCCGAGCGCCTTCCCGACTAGCACTTCGCTGCGCGACACCGAATGGGCCAGAACCAGCTTCAGCGTGCCGTCCTCCCGCTCGCCGGAAACGAGATCGAATGAGAGCACGAAGGCGAACAACCCGAAGATCACCTGGATCACGATCGCGTAGTCGAGCTTGCCGAACAGGTTCAGGAGAGGCGTCCTCTCGGAGAGGCTCCCCGACAAACGGGGAGTCTGGTGCGGGTTGATGGTCGTGCTCACGCCGAGCTCGTTGAGAGATCCCGTGGAGAAGGCTACCAGAGGCGTAGGATGCTTCCAAATCGAGATACCGACGTGCGCCGCGGAATGGGGGGGCTTGGGCGGTTGGGTGGTCACCGCTTCCCAGGCGCGCTCGGTGGACAGCCGATACTCGGTGGCCTCAAGCTCGTTGCGTTCAGCGCCAAGGAAGAGCGTGAACGGGATCACCGTCAGGGAGAGGACCATCGAGAGGACGAACTTGTAGCCGTAAATCCCTTCCAGAAGCTCTTTGCGAAAATGTGCTCTCATATCGATTCACGTCCTCCTACGTCGGTGGTGTCAGAAGCACGCCGAGCCCTCGATCAGGCGATCCGAGCCTTGCCCGTCTCCACACCGAAGATCCGTCGAGCCCAGATCTCGAGGGCGAGGGTAGAAAGCATGATCACTGTGTTGGTGCTGTGTCCGATTCTGGCCAGCTTCATCGCCTTCTCGAATCCGGATCGATCGATGATCCCAAGATCGGCCAGTATTGGATCTCGAAGAGCGGGCTCGAAGGAGCTCCACTGACGCTCCAACGCGTAGTAGAGTGGCGAGTTTCCGGTTGGCTGTCTCAGACGGCGCCGAAGCCCCTCCGGGAGGACATCGGCCATGCCGTGCCTCAGGAGCTTCCGGCTCTCGATCGGATCCGCTTTGTACTCGTGCGGCACCCGCAGGGCGAACTCTACCAGGGGCTGATGAAGGAAAGGATAGCGTATGAGCGCCGCCTGCTCCAGGTAGCCGCGAGTCAGGAATCCGGAGACTCGGTAGAGTCGTTCGAGTCGGCGTTGGCGATCCCGGCTCCGGCACTTGAGGTCGCCCCAGCAGCCGGTCGCGCGCCGTTGAAACTCCATTCGAGCCGAAAACTCGGGCGAGATCCACTCGGGTACCTCGTACGGCTTCGACTCGAGGAGGGAGTAGCGATTCGAGAGGAAAGGTAGCACCACGGCCTGGATCAGGAGGTTGAGTAGCGGGACGTGGAGCCCCCGACGCCAGGCCAAGAGTTGATCGAAGAACGAAGGAAGCCGGAGGCTGGCGAGCAGATCAGCAAGATGGACCGGGACGGACCTTTCGGAGGTCACCACAGCCTCGCCTCCGCTGCCGTTGAGGACGGCGGTCGCCCCTGTGCTACGGACTGCTTCCACGTAGGCTCGAAAGATCGAGAATGAGAAGATCTCGATATTAGGCTCGTCCCAGTAGCCAGCGCCTTCCCAGACGTCGGTCATGAGAATATCGTCTACCGCGATCCGGTGGCCCACTAGCGCGTATCGTTCCTGAATCTCTCGCAGCCATGCCTCCTCGTCGCTGCTCTTCTCACGTTGGTAGACGAACGTCATCGGATGGCCCCGCTGCTTCTCTGGCTTCTGAGCTAAAAGCTCCCCAAGTGTGCAGGAA
>DATLFI010000019.1:0-36769 GCA_035524895.1 Thermoanaerobaculia bacterium
CCGAGTTGGTCCGACCTCGACTGGCGCGCCCTGCTCACCTCCGAGACCGCGGCGCAGGCGGTGCGCGCCACGCTCCTCGTCGGACTCGGTCTGCTGCTCGCGAAGCTCCTCAGTCGAGCGGCCGTGCGCGTGCTGCGGACGCATCCGCCGCAGCTCACGACGCTGGTGCGGAGGCTGGTGTTCGGCCTGGTGCTCGGGCTCTTCGTGGCCGCCACCCTGCGCCAGCTCGGCTTCGAGCTGGGCGTGATCCTGGGCACCGCCGGCGTTCTCTCGGTGGCCATCGGGTTCGCGTCACAAACGTCGATGTCGAATTTGATCAGCGGCGTGTTCCTGATCTTCGAGCGCCCGTTCAACGTCGGCGATGTGATCCGGGTAGGTACGACGTCCGGCACCGTGCTGTCGGTCGACCTGCTGTCCGTGAAGCTGCGCACCTTCGACAACACGTACGTGCGCATCCCGAACGAATCGATGATCAAGAGCGAGGTGACCACGCTCACTCGCTACCCCATTCGCCGCATCGACCTCGCGATCGGCGTCGGCTACGGCACCGACCTCGTCCAGGCCGAGCGCCTGCTCAGGGAGATCGCTGCGGACAACCCGCGGTGCCTCGAACAACCAGCCCCAATGCTCCAGGTTCGGGCTCTGGGCGACTCGTCGGTGGACCTCATGTTCCTCGTCTGGGCCGCGCGCGAGAACCTGCTGGGGGTGCAGAACGAGCTACTGCGAACGATCCTCGAGCGCTTCGCAGCGGAGGGCATCGAGATTCCCTTCCCGCAGCGAACCTTGCACTGGGTGTCGGGCTCGGCAGCGGCGGCGGCGCCGGGAGCTGCATCCGGGCACGAGCACGCCGAGGCGGCGGCTCAGTCTGCGACAGCCTCGAGCTCGAGCCGCAAGTAGAAGTGGAACCGGTCGAGGTTCTTGACCGCGCCGAGGAAAGCCGAATACGGCTTGATCCCCAGCTCGGTGAAGGTCGACTCCCCGACCGCCTCGAGGATCGCCGGGCTGATGCCCGCCGCAGGATCGAAGCGCGCCTGGAAGGGTCGCCGGATCGTTGTGCCGTGCACCGTGAGCTCGACGGTTCCGCGGTGCGTGAAGTCGACGGCGCCGAGCTTGGACGCCGACGCACTCACCTCGACGAGACGCGCGCTCAGCTCCGGGAACGCCGCGGCATCGAGCTGCTTCTTCGACAGCATTGCCTCGCGGATCTCCGCGCGCTGCGCCTCGGTCAACGACCCGAACGGCTGCTGCAACAGGCCGAGATCGCGCAGCCGCGGGAACAGCTCTGAGCGCAGCGGGTCCTCATCGACCCGTAGCTTCGTAACCTCCGCGCGCAGCTCGAAGCGTGTGGCGAGCGGGTCGGAGGCGTCCCACTCGAGGGTGATCGTCGGCGACCCTGCCGCGACGAGGTGGTCGTGCGCCTTGCCTGCCGCGAAGCCGCCCTTGTGTGTGAGCACGGCGAAGATCGCGTTCTGCGTCCAGTCGGTGCTCTCGGCTGTTGCCGGTGGCGCGATCGAGACCGCCAGGCACGCTGCCGCGACGAAGGCCCAGGCGAACCTTGCACTGCCCCGAAGCCGAGAGCATCGCGGGGACAGGTTCTCCCGTTCGGAGCGGAACGCTGCGAGCCTGACGCGCTGTCGAGCCACGATCTCCAGTCTAACCCCGGCGGGCTCCTACACCGCCGCGAGTGGCGAGGCGCTTCGGGAGCTCGTAGCGGAGCGTTCCTGCCGATCCTGGACACGAACGCGTTCGCCACGTGCCCCTAGTCACCCACCCCGCAGCCAGCGCTCGAGCGCCTCCGCCATCTCGTTCGCGTCGCGATAACGAGCGGCGGGATCCTTCTCGAGACCACGCATCGCGATCGCCGCCAGGCCCTCGGGCAGCGGGCCGCCGAGCCGTTCGCTCGGCGGCGTCACCGGCCGTTCGACATGTGCGACGAGCAGCGCGCCGTAGAACTCGTCCTGGAACGGCGGCGAGCCGGTGAGCAGGAAATACAGAACGGAGGCCAAGCTGTAGACGTCGGATCGAGCGTCGGTCGGCTTGCCCTGAGCCGCCTCCGGCGAGAGGTAGCGCGGCGTGCCGATGACGGCGCCGACCTCCGTGAGGCGGGTGCCGTCCGGGGTGGGGCGCTTGGCGATGCCGAAGTCGAGGACCTTGACGCTGTCGCGCTGCCGGCCGGCGCGAATGACGAAGACGTTTTCGGGCTTGATGTCGCGGTGCACGATACCGGCGTCGTGCGCCTCCCCTAACGCGTAGGCGGCCTGCAGCGCGATCCATGCTGCCCGATCCGGCGGCAACGCCCCCGACTCGGCGACCAGGTCGGCGAGGTGGACGCCGCGCAGCAGCTCCATGGTGTAGTACCAGAGGCCGTCGTCGGTGACGCCGTAGTCGAGGATGCGCACCGTGTTGGGGTGGCTCAGCTCGGCCGTCGCCTGCACCTCGCGCTCGAAACGCTCGAGCGCCTTGGTGCTCTGCCCGAGGTCCTCGTGCAGCAGCTTGACCGCGACCTCCTGCTTGAGGCGCGGGTGGGCCGCCGCCCAGACGTCACCCATCGCGCCTTGACCCAGCCTCCTCGTCAAGCGATAGCGGCCCACGGCGCGGGCCTCGAACACCCGCCGGCGCAGCGACCAGACCACGTGGCCACCCAAGAGCGCGGTAGCGGCGACGGAGAGCAGAAAGCTCTCGTAGTAGACGAACATGGTCAGCGCGGCCGGGTCGCTCCACTGTGCGCGGATCGTCTCGTTCCACGGAGTGGCGAGAACGAGAGCCGCCGGGAAAGCGAGCGCGGGCAGGCTCGTCGTCAAGAGACTCGCGCGCCAGGGCCACGCGACGAACGCCGCCCGGCACACGACCACGAGACTGAGCCCCGGGGCGTACGGGCTCGCCAGACCGCGAAAATCGACGGCCATGAAGCCGAGCAACAGCGACGCCGTGCCGAAGAACCCCGCGTCGAGCCAGCGCAACGTGCGCGCGCTCATTCGGCCTGGACTCGCGGTTGCCCACAGGAACAGCAGGATCGGCACGGTGAACCCAGCTCGGACTCCGAGGAAGTATTCGATGTGGATCGGCTCGACCCAGCGGTGGACCGCCCAGTCGAAGATCGCAAAACCAGGCCAGAGGAAGAGCCCGGCGATGGCCGCCTGATGGAACCGCTCGATGTCGGCGGTGTGCTCCCTCCGCGCTAGCGAGCTGTCGAGGCTCCCTGCCGGCGAGCTCTCCAGCGCGCCGTCCCGAGCGGCAGGATCGGCGGCCTCCCGCAGCACCACGGTCGGCTCGGTGTCGACAGCGCCGGACCGCACGCGTTCCCCGCCGCGTGGAGCGATCCCCTCGAAGTCGTGATCCGACCTCGTCATACCGGTTGCCCTCCACCGGCACCACCGGCGCCGGCCGCAGCCAACCAGTCGTCGAGAGCGTCGGCGAACGCGTTGGCGTCAGCGAAGCGATTCTCGGGCTCGCGCACCAGACCCTTCAATACGATCGCCTCGAGGTTCTGCGGCACGGCAAAGCCGAGGCGCGTGCTCGGCGGCTCGACGTCGCGCAGCAGCCGAGCCGCCATCAGCTCGCCGAGCGAAGCCTCAGCGAACGGCGGCGTCGCGGTGAGCAGGAAGTAGAGGATGCCGGCGAGACCGTAGACGTCGGAGCGCGCGGTCGCGCGCTGACCACTCGCGATCTCCGGCGACGCGTAGCGTGGCGTACCGAGGAACGCTCCCTCCTGGGTCAGGTTGGTGGCGTCGAGCAGGTCGCTCTGCGACGCGATGCCGAAGTCGAGCACCTTGACCAGGTCGACGTCTCGCAGCTTCTTGACCACGAACACGTTCTCGGGCTTGAGGTCGCGGTGCACCACGCCCTGGTCGTGCGCCTCGCCGATCGCGCGCGCCGCCTGCAGCACGATCCGCGCGGCGCGCGCCGCGGGAAGCGGACCGGCGTCGCGCACCAGCGCGGCGAGGTCGCTGCCCTCCAGCAACTCCATCGCGTAGTACCAGAGGCCGTCATCGGTGACGCCGTAGTCGAGAATGCGCACGGTGTTGGGATGCGCTAGCCGCGCGGTCGCCTCGACCTCGCGTTCGAAGCGAGCGACCGCCGACGCGCTGGCGGACAGGCGCTGGTCGAGCAGCTTGATCGCCACTTCTTGCTTGAGCCTGGGATGCCCCGCCGCCCACACCTCGCCCATCGCACCCCGACCCAACCGGCGCTTCAGCCGGTAGCGCCCCACCGCCCGCGCCTCGAAGACGCTGCGCCGCAGCTCCGACACCGCGTGTCCGCCGAGCACGGCGATCACCGCGGTCCAGGTCAGGTTCGCTTGCTGCAGGATGAAGACGCCCCGCGCCGATGGCGACGCCCACTGTCGCGCGACGTCGGCGTCGACGAGCGCAGCGCAGCCGAGCACGAGAGGAGCTGCCCCCCAGCAGATCGCCATCGTGGGCAGGCTCCGCCGCCAGGGCTGTGGCATGAACGCGGCCCGCACCAGCATCACCAGCGTGAGGCCCGCGAAGTAGGGGCTCTCGAGACCGCGGAAGTCCGCGATCATCAGGGCCATCAGGCCGCTGGCGAGCGCGAACATCGAGCTCTCGTAGAAGAGCAGGCGGCGCCTGCTCACCACTCGGTCCGCCGCGACCAGACGCGCCAGGAGCAGCGCGTAGGGCACTGGCAACACGCGCGCCACGGTGAACCAGCCGAGGCTGACCGGCTCCACCCAGGTGTGGGCTAGCCAGTCGAGCGGCCAGAACGCCGGCCATAGCACGGCACCGAGCAACGCTGCCTGCCGGAAGCGATCCTGATCGCCGCGCAGCTCCTGGCGATCGATGGTGTGGCGCATATCGCCGACGGTCGAAGACCTGCGAGTCGTCGAGTCCGGCGCAGAGCCCTCGAGCGCCACCGTCGCTTCTTCTTCGAGCGCCGGGCCGCCCGCGTCTATGCCGCTACGGCCAGCCAGCGCGTAGTCGGAGTTGCTCGGGCTCATCGCCAGGAAGACGGCCGCGACCCAGCGTTTCCACGGACTGCAACGAACGTGTAGCTGCCCGGCGCTTGCCGCGCGAGCCCCGAGACTTGCACGCGACCGGGACGGACTTGGAGCCCGTGGTACATCGCATCGCTTCCCGTAGTGCCGTTCTAGCTGTGTCCGGGATCGATGCGGTTTCCTCGGGTCACTCCGCCTACGCGCTGATCTGCTTCTGCAGCGGCAGATCCCGGTAGCGCTTGCCGGTCGCCTTGTAGAGCGCGTTGGCGAGAGCCGCGGAGACCGGCGGCACGCCGGGCTCGCCGACGCCGGCTGGGGGGTTGCCGTTCGCCGGGAAGAGCTTCACGTGCACCACCGGCATCTCGTCGATGCGCAGCAGCGGGTAGTCGTGGAAGTTGCCCTGTTTCACCACGCCACCGTCGACAGTGATCTCGCCGTGGAGGGCGTAGCTGAGGCCGAAGACCACCGCGCCCTCCATCTGCGCCTCGATCGTGTCGGGGTTGACGTAGGCGCCGCAGTCGATCGCACAGTGCACTTCGTGCACTCGGATCTGCCCCTCTTCCACAGAAGCCTTCATCGCCATCGCGACGTAGGACAGGAAGCTGAAGTGCGCCGCGAACCCGTGCCCCATGCCCTGCGGCAGCGGCTTGCCCCACTCCGCCATCTCGGCGGCCGCCTCGATCACCTTCGAGAGCCGCCCGGTGTCGAAGCCGTACGGCTTGTCGTGGCCGGAGAAATCGAGCTTGCGGGGCTCGCCTAGCAGCTCGAGCTGGAACTGCACCGGATCCTTGCCCGCCGCCTCGGCCAGCTCGTCGGTGAAGCACTGGATGGCGTGCGCGTGGAAGGTATTGCACACCGAGCGCAGCCAGCCGATGCGCAGGTCCGAAGCGATGCCGCTCGACTCGAGCTGGATGCTGGGGATGCGATAGGGCAGGTTGTGCAGGCCCATGCCCAGCTCGAAGCCCTGCGGGTCCTTGACGCCAGGCGCGAAGGTCGACGCGATGGTCGGGAACGCGGTGTGGTGCCGCCAGCCGGTGACCTTGCCCCCGGCGTCGAGCGTCGCCTCGACGTGCTGCGCGTTCTGGCCCCGGTAGTAGCCGTGGCGGATCTCGTCTTCGCGCGTCCAGGTCAGCTTGATCGGCGTGCCCTCCATCGACTTGGCGATCTGCGCCGCCTCGAGGATGAAGTCGGGCTTCGACTTGCGACCGAAGCCGCCGCCGAGCAAGGTGACGTGCATGGTCACCGCTTCCTCGGGCAGCCCCAACACCGCCGCGACGCGTCCGCGCGCGCTCTGCGGGTCTTGGATCGGCGCCCACACCTCGCACTTGCCGTCCTGCACCAGCGCCACCGCGGCGAGAGGCTCCATCGGCGCGTGTGCGAGGTGCGGCCCGTGGTAGGTCGCGGAAAGGGACTTGGCGGCGCTGCCCTTGGCCGCCGCGTAGTCGCCCTCCTGACGGAACACCTTGCCGTCCCCGTTCACCAGCGTCTCGAGCTGCTGCCGGAACTGCTCGCTGTTCTCCGACGCGTCGCCGCGGTCCCACTCGATCTCGAGCGCGTCGCGACCTTCGAACGCCGCCCAGGTGTTGTCGGCGACCACCGCGACGCCGCCCAGGGTCTTGAGCTGCGCCGGGATCGGCTCGAGCTGCAGCACCTTCTTGACGCCGCGCACGGCGAGCGCCGGTGCCGGGTCAAAGCTCTTGACCTTGCCCGCGACCGTGGGAGAACGCTCGATGGTCGCGAACAGCATCCCCGGCAGCATTACGTCGGTGCCGTAGATCGCCTTGCCCTGCACGATGTCGGGCACGTCGACCAGACCGAGCGGCTTGCCCACGAGGCGCCACTCCGACTCCGGCTTGAGCTTGGGCTCGCTGGGCACCTCGAGCTTCGCCGCGTCGGCGGCGACCTCGCCGTAGGAAAGCTTGCGGCCCGAAGCTTGGTGGTGGACGACGCCGTCCTGCGCGCGGCACTCGCCCGCACCGACGCCCCAGCGCGCCGCCGCTGATGCCACCAGCATCTCGCGCGCCGCGGCGCCGGCCTGGCGCAGTGGCACGAAGTTCTGGCGCACCGAGCGCGACCCGTCGGTGTTCTGGTCGCCGTACTTCTTGTCGCCGTCCGCCTGCACGATCTCGACCTGCCCGAGCGTGACCTCGAGCTCCTCGGCGAGGAGCTGCGCCATCGCGGTGCGCGCGCCCTGACCCATCTCGGAGCGGTGGACGTAGAGCCGGATCGCGCCGTCGGTCGCGATCTCGACGAAGACCGAGGGCGCGAAAGCCGGCGCGGCGCCGGTAGCGGCCATCGCCGGCGAGACCAGCGCCGTCGGCCGGAAGCCGAGCACCAGACCGGCCGCCGAGGCGCCCGAGACCTGGAGGAACGCGCGACGCGAGACCTTGCGTACTGTGTCCTGGCGGCTCATCGCTCACCTCCTCCGGCCGCGCTCGAAACGCCGCCGCGCCGCAGCTCGTCGGCCGCCGAGTGGATCGCCAGCCGCACCCGCTGGTAGGTGCCGCAGCGGCACAGGTTGACGCGCAGCGCGCTGTCGATGTCGTCGTCGGTCGGCTGCGGCTTCTCTTGGAGCAGCGCCGCGGCGCTCATGATCTGCCCCGCCTGGCAGTACCCGCACTGCGGCACGTTGTGCTCGATCCACGCGCGCTGCAGCGCGTGCCCGCCGTCGGGCGAGAGGCCCTCGATGGTGACCACTTCCTTGCCCGCGACCTGACCGACGCGCGTGACGCACGAGCGTCGCGCCTCGCCGTCGACGTGCACGGTGCACGCCCCGCAGCGGTTCATGCCGCAGCCGTACTTGGTGCCAGTGAGACTCAGCACGTCGCGCAGCGCCCACAGGAGCGGCATGCGCTCGTCGACGTCGAGCGTGCGCTCGGCGCCGTTGACCGTGAAGGTGATCGCCATGAGGGGTCCTCCGAGAGGGGTCGTGGCCGGCAGCGAGGTGTGTCGCGTTCGGTTTCGGGTGCTGGGCCGCACAGTACCAGAGCCTTCCACCACCGCGTCCAGGGACGCTCCGCCCGGGCCTGCTCATCCATACGGCGCATTGTGGGACGCGATGATCGTAGAGGCAGTAGCCTGCGGCGGATGCAACCGACTACTCAGCGAGGATCTCGGCCACGGCCAGGAGATCCGCGGCGTACGCATCGAGAATTCCTTCGCGGCGGGCCGACGCGAGGCCTCGCGCCGCCGGTGCGACCGCCCGCGTTTCTCCTCGCGCTCGGCCGCGCGGCAGCGGACTACTCCCGTCCTCCTGCCTCGAGCTCCGCCAGCGATCCTGCAGCGCTCGGAGCCGCTGGTCCTGCTCGAGGAGGTACTCCGGGCCCGGCCGCGTGCCTACCGCGGGCCGGCGGCCATCTGACAATGTCGCAGCAGCACCGCCGAGACCGTGCCTGGACGCTAGAACCGGAGACCCCACAATGCGAGAGCTCTCCCCCGAGTCCCTGGTGCTGGAGACCGTGCGCGCCGACACCGACCCGGCAATCGCCGGACTCGGTTGGCTCACCCTGACCCGCGCCGACCGACTGAACGCCATGGGGGCGACCATGCTCCGCGAGCTGGTCGACGCGGCGCGCTGGTTCGACCAGCGGCTCGCGACCCGCGTCGTGATCGTGCGCGGCGAGGGACGCGCCTTCAGTGCAGGAGCCGACCTGCGCGATCCGCCGTCGGCCGCGCCGAGCAGCGACGCCGGAGGCGCAGACGACGACGCCTGGGCGGCGCGCCGGGAGGCCGGCCAGCGCGGCCTGCGCATGGCCAACGCTATCGAGCAGATGCGCGCCATCACGATCGCGCAGGTGCACGACTACGCCGTCGGCGGCGGCCTGGTGCTGGTGTCGGCCTGCGACCTGCGCGTTTGCGCCGAGGACGCGCAGCTCTTCATCCCCGAGGTCGAGCTCGGGATCCCGCTCGCCTGGGGCGGCATCCCGCGGCTGGTGCGCGAGATCGGGCCGGCCCTGACCAAGGAGCTGGTGATCACCTGTCGGCGCTTCGCCCCTTCCGAGGCCAAGGCGATCGGCTTCTTCAACCGTGTGGTGCCGCCGGAGCGCCTGGAAGCCGAGACGCTGGACCTGGCGCGACAGGTCTCGAGGATGCCGGCGGGTCCCGTGGTGATGACCAAGGACCACGTCAACGCCGTGACCAACGCCATGGCACCTTCGCTCACCGCGTTCGCCGACGGCGAAGCGCTCGCTGCGGCGATGGCGGACCCGGGCGGGCGGGCAGCGCGCGAGAGTTACGTGGCGAAGGCGCTTCGCCGCTCGAAGGAATAGCGCACTCTCTACGCTTCGCGGAGCCTAGTCCCCGGCCGCGCCGCCGACCCGACCGCACGGCGGTGCCGTGGGGCCACGCGTAGACTCTCCGCCTCATGCGCTTTCCTAGTCTGCGCTCCCTCGCCGCACAGGCCGGCGCGGCCGCGCTGCGCTTCCCGCTGCCGCTGCTCGCGGCGGCAGCCGCCACCGCCTGCGCGATCTGGTCGATCGACTCGACACGCACCGAGGAGATGCCGATGCGCGGGCTGCAGACCGCGCTGCTCGGCCTGCCGCTGCTGCTCGCGGTGACGCTGCTCCACGAACGGTCGGCGGGCGACCCGCGGGCGCGGCGCTGGCGCGTGCTGGTGCTGGCCGCCGCGCTGGCGGCGCTCGGCGCGTACTTCCTGGCCTGGCCGAGCTTCACTTGGAACGGCGGCTGGATCCGGTTCCTGCACCTCGCAGTCGCCTGCCACCTGCTGGTCGCGTTCCTGCCGTTCGTCGGACCGGCACAGCTCGCCAGCTTCTGGAGCTTCAACCGCTCGCTCTTCCTGCGCTTTCTCCTGTCGGCGCTGTTCGCGGCGGTGCTCTACGGCGGCACGACCGTCGCGCTCCTGGGTCTCGACCGGCTGTTCGAGCTCGGGCTCGACGCGAAGCCGTACCTGCGGCTCGCGCTGCTCGCCACTCTGCTGTTCCACCCCTGGCACTTCCTCGCCGGCGTGCCGCGCCTGGTGGCATCGCCCGACGCGGTAGACCTCCCGGTAGCCCTGCGGGTGTTCGCGCAGTTCGTGCTGGTGCCGCTGGTCGCGCTCTACCTGCTCATCCTGAACGGCTACGTGGTGCGGCTCCTGGTGCTCCAGCACTGGCCGGTGCGCTTCCTCGGCCTCCTGGTCGCCGCTGTCGCGATCGCCGGCTGGCTCGCGCTCCTGCTGCTCTTCCCGCTGCGGCCGAAGCCGGAGTACCGCTGGCTCGACTGGTTCGAGCGGGCGTTCCATGTCCTCGTGCTGCCGCCCGCGATCGTGCTGCTGATCGCGATCGGCCGCCGCGTCGCCAAGCACGGCCTCACCGAGCCACGCTACCTGCTCGCCATGCTCGCGCTGTGGCTGATCGGTCTCTCGCTGTTTCATCTCGTCACGCAACAGCGCAACATCAAGCTGGTGCCGAGCTCGCTCGCGCTGCTCGCGCTGTTCACCTTCGGCGGGCCCTGGTCGGCATCAGCGGCATCGCGCTGGGAGCAGCGCGGGCGGCTGGCGGCGCTGCTCGAGGACGCCGCGATGCTGGAAGGCGAGCGAGCGAGAACGCCGCCCAAGCCGCTCGACTTCGAGACCCGCCGCGCGCTCAGCGGCACGGTCACGTATCTCCTGGCAGCGCACGGGGACGAAGCGCTGGCGCCGTGGCTCGACGCCCGCGCCAGCGCGCACCGCGAGCCCTCGCTCGTGCTCCAGAAGGGCGCCAGCGTCGAGCCGCTGGCGCGGCGGGTGCTCGAGGACGTCGGCGTGGGCTACGTCGATCGCTGGACCGCGAGCACACCATCGACCACGCGGCTCCTCAACCGCTTCGCGTCACCGGACTCCGAACCGCTCGATGTGTCGGCGTCCACCCTGAGACCGAACCACGGCCTCACGGTCGCGCCGGAACCCTGAGGCGCGTCAACGCCCCAGCCGGCGACGCACCAGCAGCCGCAACGTGTCGCGCACCGTCTTCCACACCTTCATCTTGCTGCCACCCTCCTTGAGGTCGTAGCGCAGGATGAGCGGCACCTCGTGGAAAACGAGGTCGAGCCGTCGCAGCTTGAGCAGGATGTCGACCATGGCCTGGAATCCGCCCTGGTCGTAGAACGCCGGCCCGTACTCACGCGCGACGCGCCGCAGCACCTCCGCGCGGTAGGCGCGGTAGCCCGAGGTGTAGTCGCGGACGCCAGGCGTCGGGAAGAGCAGCGTGAACAGCCAGCGGCCGGCGAAGCTCAAGAAGCGCCGCTCCCAAGGAACGCCGCGCACGTGGCTCCCGCTACGGTAGCGCGACGCGATCACCACGTCGTTGCCCTCGCGCACCAGACGGACCATGGGCAAGATGAGCTCGGGGCTGTGCGTGTTGTCGGCGTCCATCGTCACCACGATGTCGTGGTCGTCTGCCAGCTCGGCGGCCGCCATCAGCCCGTCGCGCAGGCTGGCGCCCAAGCCCTGGTTGCGCTCGTGCCGCACTACGTGCAGGCAAACCTCGTCGGCCAGGTGCGCCACGGACTCGACGGTGCCGTCGACGCTGCCGTCGTCGACCAGTACCACCTCGTAGGGCAACCTCGCCTCGAACATCGACTGCGCCAGACGCTCGAGCAGCGGCGGCAGCGACAGCGCCTCGTTGTAGGCGGGTAGCACCACCCACACCCGGCGGCGGCGGCGTGGCGCGGACCGCTCCTCCGCTTCCGACTCCGCGCTCATGCGTCGATCCCGTTTGGCGGCAGCCAGCGCCACACCTCGACGCGGGGGCGGAGGTCCTGGCCGAGGTGCTCGGGCAGGCGGATCTCGATCAGGGAGCCAGAGGCATCGACCTCGAAGCGCTCGGTCTGGTAGATGCTCTGGCGGCGTCTGGCACGGGTCCTCGCGATCGCCAGCGCTTCGCCGCCGGCAGGCCGGATCTCGAGCTCGCGCGCGATGCCACCCACCCTGGGGAGCCACACCGAGAGCGAAACCCAGTCCCCGGCGCGGAGCTCCTCGGGTAGACGCAGCTCCACCACGCCGGGCTGGTCGGGCGAGAGCTCCGCCCGCAGCTCGACCGGCTCTCCGACCAGGTGCCACGGGTGGAGCAGCACCAACAACGACGGGCCCCGCCTCAGGAACGACCGCGCCACGAAGCGAGACCGCTGCTCCCGCGGCACGCGCTCCACACGCGCTCGGTAGAGCCCCTCGTCGGGACCATCGAGGCCGCGTCCGTGGCCGAGCACGAACACCTCTGCGTCGGCAGCGTCGAGTCGGGGCTCGGGAATGCTCGTCAACCGCTCGGGAGCCCAGAGCATGGCGCCACCGTCGAGATCGACGAAGCGAAGCCGCCGACCAGCGACCTCGGCCCCCTGCTCGACGAACACCGTGCGTAGGAAGTAAGGCCTCAGCTCGTCCTCGAGCCGTGCCTGCGCGCGGTCCACGGTGGTGGGGATCACGGGGTCGAGACAGAACGTGGCGGCCGCTGGCGCGAGCCACAGCACCAGACCCGTCGCCGCCACCAAGGCCGCGGGGCTTCGCCAGCGCGCCGCCATCGACCGTTCGCTCGCCAGCACCCAGAGGCGTCGGAGCAGCCAGGCCGCGGCGAGCGCGGTGAAGGGTGTGATCTGGAGGTAGTTGTTCACCTTGGGCAGCGTCGAAGCGGCGGCGTAGGCAACAACGAAGCCGATCGGCACGCTACCGAGGAGCGCCGCCTCGACCCGGCACTGCGGATCGACGCGCCGGTCGCAAGCACGCGCGACGAGGCCCGCGAGCCCGAGCAGCGCGGCGACGCCGAGCACCGGGCCGTGCTGCGCCGGGGCAACCACGATCTTGACCGCCTCCCAGAGCATGCCGGGGTGGCTGACCCCCGCGGCCGCGCCCTTGCTCTCGTAGATCCCGCCGAGACGCGGCAGGAACTCGAGCACCGGACCAAGGTGCGGGTTGACCACCAGGAAGGCGACGACGGAGGCCACACCTGCCTGCACCGACCACCACCACAACCGCGGCTGGCGGAAGCCGCGCAGCACTGCGAGCAACACCAGCGGCAGCGCCGCGGCGACTCCCGTGTACTTCGCGGCGGTGGCCAGCCCCACCGCCACCCCGACCAGCAGGAAGCGGGACCGCGATGGCGACCGCGACGCTTCGAGAGTCCAGAGGAAGGCCACCAGCACCAGGAGCGTGACCAGGATGTCGGGCTTGAAGAAAGACGAGAGACGGATCTGGTTCGGCATCACCGCGACCAGCAACGCAGCCAGCAGGCCTGTCGGCGGATCGAACAGCCGCCGCCCGACCACGAACGTCAGCGCGATCACCCCGAGACCGAAGGCCACCTGCACCAGGCGCGAGAGGAAGAACGCCGTCGCCGTCATCACTCCGGGTCGATCGGTTAGCACCTGCGCCGGGGGCCAACCGGTGAGCCGGTAGAGACCGTGGCTCGTGGCCACGAGTGCCGTCTGCGGCAGGTAGGAAAGGCTCGGGTAGTAAGCGTTCGCTGGACGGAGCGTGCCGCTGCGGATCGCGGAGTCGACGTTTGCCAGCGAGAACTTTTCGTCGTAGAAGCGGCCGTAGTGGAGGCCGACGCTGGCGTAGGCGAGCCGCAGGGCGCCGCACGCTACCAGGAGCACGACCAGCGCGACGCGCGCCCAGCGAGGCGAGCGGCGGTGCCCCTCAGCCACTCGAAAGCACCCTGCAGACGAAGCCCTTCAGGTACGTCGCTTCGGGGAAGCTGAGCAGTGTCGGGTGGTCGGGCGCCTGACCGAGGCGCTCGACGATCTGCGCCTCGACGCGAGCGTCGAGAGCGGCATCGGCGACGATCTTCTGGAACAGCGCTGGCTCGAGCAGGCCCGAGCAGGAGAAGGTGTACAGGAGTCCGCCGGGACGCAACAGGAGGAACGACAGGCGGTTGATGTCCTTGTAGCCGCGCGCCGCTTGCTCGATACGCCCGCGCGAAGTGACGAACTTGGGCGGGTCGAGCACGATCGCGTCGAACCGCCTGCCCTCGGACAGCAGGCGACGCAGCAACGAGAACGCGTTCCCCTGGGCCTGCTCGAGGCGATCCGCGTCGAACCCGTTGGCGGCAGCCTGCTCGAGGCACTGCTGCAGCGCTGCCGCCGAATCTTCGACCTGCATCACGGACGCAGCACCGCCGGCGAGCGCGGCGAGCGAGAACCCGCCGGTGAAGGCGAACACGTCGAGCACCTCACGCCCTGACGCGTCGCTACGGAAGCGCAGCCGGTTGGGCCGCTGGTCGAGGTAGGTGCCGGTCTTGTGCCCCTGGCGCACGTCGACCAAGAGGCGCAGGCCGTCCTCGTCGATCTCGATGCGCTCGGGGGGCTCCTCGCCGGCGAGACAACCTGCGCGCAGGTCGAGACCCTCCTGGCGCCGCGCGCCGACATCGGAACGCTCCCAGAGCCCTCGAGGACCCAGCAGCTCGACGAGGACCGAGGTCACCGCATCGCGCCAGCGCTCCGCACCGGCCGAGAGGAACTGGCAAACGGCGAACTCGCCGTAGCGGTCGACGATCAGCCCCGGCAGCCCATCCGACTCCGCGTACACCAGTCGGCAGCCACCGTCCGGCGCCCGCGCCGACTCGCCGCGAGCGGCGATGGCGCGCTCGAGCCGATGACGGAAGAATGCTTCGTCGATCGCGACTTCCGGGTCGAAACTCCACACCCGCGCGCGGATCTGGGAGTGCGGCGAGTAAGCCGCCAGGGCAAGGCTCTCGCCGTCGGGCGCGAGAACCTCGACGGTCTCGCCAACGGCTGGCTCGCCCCGGACCTCGGCGACACCACCGGAGAAAATCCAGGGATGGCGCCGCGTCAGGGAGCGCTCGGCGCGATGGTGGAGGCGCAGGGAGGGAGCCCGCATGCCGGCATCCTTCCACAGGCCTAGCGCGCTGCAAGCGCGCAAAGCGCCGCAGGGCCCAGCGCGCCGTAGGCGCGCAACGCGCCGCAAGCGCCGCCGTGGACGCGGTGCTGCCCGCAAAGCCTGTAGGCTCCGCCGCGTGTCCGAGTTCGACGTCGTCGCAGTCCTCACCACGATGGCCGCGCTGTTCGCGTGGATCAACCATCGCTGGTTCCACTTGCCCACCACCATCGGGCTGCTCGCCATCTCGCTCCTGCTCTCGGTGGCACTGGTGGCGCTCGGGCGCGCGGGTCTGGCGCCGGTCGATACGTTCCTGCAGTTCGTCAGCGCCATCGACTTCGACGAGGCGCTGATCCACGGCATGCTCGGAGCGCTGCTGTTCGCGGGTGCGCTGCACGTCGACCTCGACGAGCTCCTGCGGCAGAAGGGCGTCATTGCGCTGTTGGCGACCGTGGGAGTGGTGATCTCGACCTGCGTCGTCGGGTTGCTCGCCCACCTCCTGTTCGGCGCGTTCGGGTTCGATGTTCCGCTCCTCGTCTGCTTCTTGTTCGGCGCCATCGTGTCGCCCACCGACCCGATCGCCGTCGGCGCGATCCTGCGCAAGGCTGGCGTGCCCAGGACACTGCTCACGAAAATCACAGGCGAGTCGCTGTTCAACGATGGCCTGGGTGTCGTGTTCTTCCTGCTGCTGCTCCAGCTCGCCTTCGGCGGCGCCGCGATCTCGGTGCTGGATGCGAGCCGTCTGCTCGCGGTCGAAGTGCTCGGTGGCGTCGCTTACGGGGCGCTGGCAGGCTGGCTCGCCTACCGCATGCTGCGGAGCGTCGATCACTACACGGTCGAGATCCTGATCACGCTCGCGCTGGTCACGGGCGGCTACGCCTTGGCGAGTCGCCTGCACGTCTCGGGTCCGCTCGCGATGGTGGTGGCAGGCCTCCTGCTCGGCAATCGCGGGCGTTCCCTGGCCATGACCGAGAGCACCCGCCAGCGCCTGGACGGCTTCTGGGAGCTGGTCGACGAGTTTCTCAACGCCGTGCTGTTCGTGATCATCGGAGTCGAGGTGGTGGCGGTCGACTTCGCGGAACCTGTGCTCCTGGCGAGCGTGCTCGCGATCCCGGCGGTGCTGTTCGCGCGTTGGGTGAGCGTCGCGCTGCCGGTGACCGCTCTGCGCCAACTGCGGACGTTCTCTCCCCATGTGGTGACGGTCCTGACCTGGAGCGGCCTCAAGGGCGGTATCTCGGTCGCGCTCGCCCTCTCCCTTCCCGCGGGCCCGCACCGCAGCCTGATCGTGACGGCCACCTACATCGTCGTCTGCTTCTCGATATTGGTGCAGGGGCTCACCGTGGGCCCCTTGGTGGCTCGACTGCTACGGTCCACACGAACCGAGGGTGATGCTGGTCCGACGGGCGCCACCCCCTCGGGTGGCCCGCTCCTGTCTCCCCGGGGTGGAAGGACGCCCAAACGCGACGTGACACAGTGAGCTCCATCGTCACCACTTCGGACCTCCTGTCCGTACTAACGACACGCTCCTGAGGCGCAAGGACGATCGCGACCCGCCGACGGGCCACTGCTTCGACATCGAACATGTTCCAACGGATCCTGGTCCCCCTCGACTTCACGGAGAAGTCCGAGGCCGCGCTCGAGAAGGCGTCGACCATGGCGCTCGCCGCGCGAGACGAAGGCTACGAGGGCGCGACAGTGTGGCTCGTGCATGTGATCGAGACCATCCGCGACACCGACTTCGAGGAGCTCCGGGACTTCTACGAGCCCATCGAGCGGCGCGCGCAAGCCCAGCTCGAGCGATACGCCACGGCTCTGGCAAACGACGGGGTCGAGGTCGAGGTCGTCGTGCGCTACGGCAATCGAGTGCGCGAGATCGTCGCCACTGCACACGAGGCGGAAGCCGATCTGGTGCTACTCGGCTCGCATCGCGTCGAGCACATCGGTATGTCTGCCGGCGGGCTCGCGACCATCAGCTATCAAGTGGCAGTGCTGGCGCCCTGCTCGGTGCTGCTGCTGAAGCCAGGCGCCACCGCGGACCAGACTGCAGGAGAACCCCTGTGAGAGCACACAGCTTCGCCGCCACCGCCGTAGCGACGCTCTCCCTGGCCTGTGCCGTCGCGGCCACCGAGCCTGTGGCACCCGTGGCAGCACCCGTGGCAACGCTGCCCTCGCAGGCCGAGCCGGACGCCGCATACGGCGCTCGTCTCTTCGGTGTGTATTGCCAGAGCTGCCACGGCAAGCACGGGCGGGGCGACGGTCCGGTCGCGCGCGAGCTCGATCTCGGGCTGGCGGATCTGCGACGACTCGCGGCGCGCTCACCGGACGGGAAGTTCCCGGCGGATCGCACCGCCGACGTGATCGACGGCCGAGTGCCGGTCGCGGGTCACGGCACGCGCGACATGCCGGTGTGGGGGCTCACGTTCCTCGACCCCGGTCGCGTCGCCGAGCAGGAGAGCGACGTCGAGGAGCGCATCCGCAGCCTGGTCGCGTTCCTGCGCAGCATCCAAGAAGAGCGTTGAAGAGCGCTGACGTCGGAGCCGCGCCCGAGAACGCAAGTCCCGGCTCGGCCTCACAGGAGCGCGGTCAGCGCCCCGGTGGCGATGAGCGCGAGCGCCCACACCTGATCGAGGTTGAGCCAGGCGCGCCGCAGGATCCCGACGCCGACCTTCTCGAACACCACCCACGCCAGCAGCGCGGTCACCAGCAGGTACCCCGCGCCGTGGACCGCGGTCGCCGCGATCGCTCCGCGCAGCCCGCCCAGAGCATCTCGATCGCTCCGGATCGCCCCGTCTCCAACGAGCGTCGCGTGGCAGTGCGGCGCCGCAACGCTCGCTAGAGCGCTGTCGCCCGCGAGTCGGCCTTCGCTCTCCGTCGCGGACGCCGGCGCCGCCGACGCCAGGACCACCGGCAGCACCATCAGCCCTGCGCCGTGCGCCGTGGCCATCAGGAACGACCACACCGGCACCACCAGGTAGCGGCGCTCCATGTGCGGGTGCACCGCCTTGAAGCCCTTGAGGATCTCGGGGATCTTCGCGGAGGGATAGAACGTCGGATCGGGCGTCCACTTGGCCATCGGTAGTCTCCTCGAGTGGTGGAGCGCCCCGCTGCGGGGCGGTTCACAGAGGAGTACGCCAACCACGCGCCGGCTCCGCCATGGGACCCGCCGGCACCCTTGGGCAGCGCTCCACTCGCGGACCGATGTCGGAAGACCATGGCCGCCGCCGACCTCCCTACGTCACCTCCTCGCCCACCGCCGCCGCGCGCTCCAGGCGGCTCGACTCCTCGCGCTCGACGTAGCGGCTGGTGAGCCACAGGAAGGCGATAGCAATGCCGTAGGCGATGAGCGAGATCAGCATGCCCCGACCCAGCGCCTCGGCGGGCACGGCGCCGCCGCGCACGAGCCGGTCGCTGACCTGACCCATAGCGTAGGGACCGAGCGCGAGCCCGATGAAGGTGACGGCGAGCAGGTAGTACGCCGAGGCGGTCGCGCGCATGCGCGGCATCACCAGCTCGTTCGAGAGCGCTATCGCCGAGCCGATCCAGGCCGACGAGAAAACCTGGAACGCGACGTTGGCGACATAAGCGGTGGTGAGATCACGCGTGGTCACCAGCACGACCAGCGCGGGCGCGGCGAGCGCCGAGGAGATGATGCCCACGTAGGGCCGGGCCCTGGGGCTGCGCCGCCGCAGCCAATCCGAGAAGATGCCGCCCGACGTGACGCCCAGCCAGCCGCCGATCGCGGCCGAGAGGCCGAGGACCATGCCGGCCTCCGACGCGGTGACGCCGTGGGCCCGCTGGAAGTACGGCGGCACCCAGAAGCCGACGCCGTAACCCACGAACGCGCACCAGGCGAAGCCGATCATCCCCAGCACCACCGCGCGGGAGCCGTAGATCATCGCGAAGGCGCCGCGATCCCGCAGCTCGAGACCCTGGAGCCAGGAGAAGAACGCATAGAGACCGATGGCGAGCGCGATCCACTGCGGCGCCGAACCCAGCAAACCGATCAGCCCCCACGCGCCGAGCGCGCACGCTGCGGCGATCGCCAGGTTGATCCCCAGACCCCTCGCGCCGGCGCCGCTCTGCCACAGCGACCACACCGTGAACGGCGGCAGCACCGCGGCGGTCTCGCGGAAGGTGGCGCGAAACGGGTGCGGGTGCGCCGCCCGTTGCACCAGGCCCTCGCTCATGCCGCGGATGGGCTCGCGCAGCGTCCACACCCAGACCGCCATCAGCAGACCCGGAAGCCCGACCACGAAGAACGCCGCCTGCCAGCCGGCGAGCCCGAACGGCGCGGTTCCGGACCCCGGCGGATACGCACGATTCCAGCCGTCGACCACTATGCCGCCCAGGAAGATACCGATGCCGGCGCCGATGTAGACACCGCTCGAGTAGATCGCCACCGCGGTTGCGCGCAGGCGCGGCGGAAAGTAGTCGCCGAGGATCGAGAAGGCCGCCGGGCTAGAGCTCGATTCGCCGACGCCGACGCCGATGCGGTACGCCGCCAGCGATCCGAAGCCGCGGGCGGTGCCCGAGAGCGCGGTCATCGCGCTCCAGAAGAAGAGCCCGACCGCGATCAGGTTCTTGCGCACCCAGACGTCGGCGAGTCGCGCCAGCGGGATACCGAAGATCGCGTAGAAGACCGCGAAGGCGGTGCCGTAGAGGAAGCCGAGGCTGGCGTCCGAGAGCCCGAGGTCGGCTTTGATGTCCTCGGCCAGGATCGAGAGGATCTGGCGGTCGATGAAGTTGAAGACGTAGACCAGCACCAGCACGAACAGCACGTAGTTCGCGTACGCGCGGCTCGGAGTGCCTGGCGGCGGCGGCGCGTTCTTGGAGTCCACGGGATCTGGCACGCTCGACACCTCGGTCCCCTCCTTGCCCGCGAGCGCGGGCGTGCTGACGATCTGAGACGACGACGGTGCGCGGAGACTACCAGGGCCGCGGCGCAGCCTCAGCCTCCCGGTGGCGCACAGGGGAAATGACCCAGCCCGACCGGCTCGACCTCCGCGACACCTCCCGGCGGCGGGGTGCGCTCACGAACGTAGACGAGCTGCAACGCAGCGACTCGCTCGCCGCCCTCGCGACCGCGATTCCACTCGCGGCACAGGTACCCCGCGTAGAGCGCTCGATGGCGGCGATAGCGCGAGAGCCGGAGGTTCTGCAGGTACTTGCGCCAGCGGTAGCCACCCAGATCGGCCGAGACGTCCGCGGGCTTCGACCGCGCGTCCAGCTCGCCGAGACGCACCGGAATCCCGCCGCGGTAGACATCGACCACGTCCCCGTTCTCGAGCGCCCCCGGCACGACGTACCAGCCATCGTCGGTCATCGGCCTGGGTGCGAACAGGTTCCAGCGCTGGTCGAGTCGCAGCACCTCGACCACGGCGCGCGCCGGCTGCGGCTTCGGCAGATTCGCGGCGACCGGCAGCGTCGCGAGGTTCCACCACAGCACCAGCCCCAGGAGCGCGGCGCCGAGGCCGGTCTGCCAGAGCGTCGAAGCGCGACCCCAGGTGCTGGTCGCGACTACCTCGGGCGCACGTGCATGGGAAGCACCGCGCCCGGCGAAGCGTCGCTCCAGCCAGCTCCATACACCCCCAGGCAAGAAGAGCAGGAGCGACGCCACGTTGATCCACGGGAAGAGGCCGAGCGCCAGGGTGGCCGCGAGACCGAGGTGCAGCGCGGCGAGCACGATCACCGCCGCGACGCGCAGCCGGTCGCGGAACCGGGGCGCCAGCAGGCCGCCGAGCAGCAGGAACGGCACCAGCAACTCCGCGAGCAACACCTCTGCGGTGGCGAGCCGCAGCGCGCGGTCGGGCAGCCGCAGCAGCACCTCGCCCAGCGGAAGCTGGTACTGATCGATGTGGAGGGTGTAGTAGACCGCGGTGAACGACTTGCGCCACTCGTCCCCGGTCTTGAGCAGGCCGGCGACGACGTGCACCAGCAGCACCTGGCAGGTCCAGGCCACCGTGCCGATGGTGGTGACCACCGCGCCGGCCGTCGCGTGGAGCTGGCGTCGACGCGCGTCCAGCGACCACCGGTCGCCCCACGGCAGGAAGCAGCCCCACAGCACCAGCGCGCGCAGCAGCGAGTCCGCGCCGGTGAGCACGAGCGGATTGCGGTTCTGCAACGAGACCGTGAGCACCCACGCCGCCACCGTGACCCAGCGCGTGCGCCAACCCAACGCCAGGCCCAGAGCAGCGACGCCGGCGAGCACGAAGAGCGCTGCCTCGAACGCCGGCGAGCCGCTCCAGCCGTGAAGGCTCCAGCGCCAGCCGCTCAGCCACTGCTCGCGGAGCGGGCCCACCGGCAGCACACCCGCATCGCTGTAGTGAGCGCGCAGGTCGCGCGCGCGGATCAGCAGATCCACCAGGAGCAGCGAGCCGATCGCGATCCGTGCCGCCGCGAGCGCCCGGAGGTCGGCGGCGAAAGCGTCTCGTAGCCGCGTGCGCAGAAAACCCGACACGGCCTCACCCTGCCACGGAGGCGTGAAGGGCCCTACCCTCGTTGCGCCCGAAGGGCAGCCCGAGCAGGTATCCGAGCGCCGCTGCGGCCAGCGACACCAGGTACGGATAGTCCCAGCCCACGATGTAGGCGCCGAGGATCCAGGTCGCCGCACCGAGGCTGATCGAGAGCAGGGCGCTCGGAGCTGCTCCTATCCGGCTCCGCAGGCCGATCGCGCCGACCACGAAGATGCCGGCGCTGCCGAAGGCGGACGCCTCCACGACGAGGGCGTAGACACCCTCGGCGGAGAACGCCAACCCGTAGGCGACCACGCCGAACACCGCGACGCCGGCACGATGGAAGGTGACCTTGGCGTGCTCGCCGAGGTGCGCAAGGCGCGGCCCCAGCAGGTTGTGCACCACCAACGACGAGGAGACCAGCAGCGTGCTGTCCGCCGTCGAGAGAATCGCCGACAGGATGGCGCCCGCGAAGATCGCGTAGAGCACGGGCGAGAGGTGCATCTCGGCCAACCGGGGCAGGATCTGCTCGGGATCCTCCAGTCCTGGTATCAGCACGTATCCGAGCAGGCCCAGCGCCACGGGCACGAGTCCGACCAAGAAGTAGACGCCCCCCGCCGAGATCGCCGCGACACGCGCGACCTGTCCGGAGCGCGCGGCCAGCACCCTCGCGATCAGCTCGGGCGCCATCACCGAGCCGAGGATCGGGATCGCCAGGGCCTCGATCATCACGAGCGGGCTCACGCTGGGATCGAGCAGGCGAATACGTTCCGGGTCGATCGAGCTCACCAGCTCGGCGCCGTGGCGGCGGAGGACCACGAACACGAGCATCAAGAGGCCGGCAGTCAGCGTTATCCCCTGGATCACATCCGTCCAGACATCCGCCAGGAAACCTCCGAGCATGGTGTAGACCACCACCACGACCGCGGCGATGGTGATCGTCACCGTCGGATCGATCCCGGAAACAGCGGAGATCACCTGGCCGAACGCGCGGATCTGCGCCGCCGCCCACAGCAGGGAGGTCGGCACCGTGATCACCACCACGAGCGTCTCCACCGGTCGCGAGTAGCGCCGCCGGTAGAGATCGGCTGCCGTTGTCAGCTTCATGCGCCACAGCGGTAAGGCGAACATGAAACCGAGGAACAGGATGCACAGCGCGTAGCCGAGCGGATCGCCCCTGCCGCCCGAGAGCCCATTCGCGTACACGGCGCCCGCCGCGCCGAGGCACGTCTCGGCACCGAACCAGGTGGCGAAGATCGAGAAGACGACCAGACCTGGTCCGAGAGACCTGCCGGCCAGCAGGTAGTCCTCTTCGGTGCGCACGCGGCGCGAGATGTACGCCCCGAGCAGGAGCTGCAGCACCACGTAGCCGAGGACGGCGGAGGTGATGGCGTTCAACGCTGCAGAGGCGTTTCGGCGTCGCGGGGACGGCGGGCGAAAGCGCGAGACTACAACGAGCCACGCTGCCGCCGCGACCGACTGGTACAGTGCCGGTGGTCGTGGTCGCACGTTGGTGTGGGACCTCGACGAGGCCGGGGGCCATGAATCTCGGCACCACGGACCGCAGAACCCAACGACGGCTGCCGCATCGTGCCTGCGCCTGGGCCGCGGTCGCCGCCAGCCTGCTCCTACCCCCGGCAGCGCCGCGCGCCAGCGACGGGCCCGAGTGGGTGGCCGATCTCGATGCGGTCCGCGCCGCCTTCACCGGCGGACCGCCGATCGAGACGGTCGAGGACCTGTTCCGTGTCCGTCTGAAGATGGTCGGAGGCGAGCACGTCGCCGGCGTGCACCTGTTCGGCGAGCCGGTGCGGGTGCTGCCCTACCACAACGACGACGGCGGGCGTGACGCGAGCGGCGCTCCCGTGCCGCGGGGCGACGCCGCGCTCGCGGAGTGGTTTCCCCCCGACGAGATCGGCTTCGCGGTGAAGCACCGACGCATCGCCCAGCGGGAGCTGACGCTGCCGTTCCGGTCCTCCCTGGCGCTGCGCGAGGAGATCAAGCTCCACGACAGCCACCTGCAGATCGTGGTGGGCGTGCAGCGCGACGGCGCGCCCGGCGTCGTGACCCTGAGCAGCCCGGCTGGCTACGAGGGCGGGCGCTTCGGCACCGCCACCTATCCGATGATCTTCTTGCGCCCGCGCTATCCCGACTACCTCGACGCGGCTCGGGTCGCCGCTTTCCGCGACAACATCCGCACCATGAGCGTCGGGTTCGCCAGCGTCGCAAAGCTGCCCACCGACTACTCGGGCGGCGACGTCGTCGGCGCCACCCGACCGGACGAGGTGCTGGCCCAAGCAGCGGCGATGGTGCGCGCGATCGGCGGCGACGCCGAGGCGCGCAGCCAGTTCCTCGACCCCGCGAACCAGCTCTACTGCGCGGAGCTGGGTCTGCTGGCAGCGACCGCTGGCCTACTCGCGCCGCTCAACGCCGAGAGCTTCGTGCCGCTCGTGGGCGCGGAGGCCTGGCAGCGCTTCGAGGAGCAGGTGAGAGCCCACGGCCTCGGCGAGGAGAACGGCTTCACGGTCGGCCGCGACAACCGGCCGTCGCGCCTCATCCGGCTCACCCTGGCGCCAGCGGATCTACGACCCGCCCCCAGCTATGCCCCGCCCGACCTCCGCGCCGTCGACGAGCATCGACTGGCGCTGCGGCCGATGACACTCATCGACATGATCGAGCAGTTCATCCGCCTCTACCTGCCACGCGAGGAGCTGGGCGAGGAGCGCGGCGCGGCGCTCCAGGGCGAGATGCTGCGGTCGATCCAGCCCTTGCTGCTCCAGCTCCTGCGCATCGACCAGATACCTGCGACCGATCCCCAGGCATCAGACCGCGCGGCGGTCGACGCCGCCTGGGAACGCATGGTGGAGGTCGTGGAGCGGCCTCACGCCGACGCCGAGGCCATGCGTCATGAGCTGGCGCCGATCGTCGAGGAGCTGCGAGACCTCTCCTCGCGCCTGGTGGCTCCGGGCACGAACCTATCGGTACCGCCCAGCCTCTATCACCTGACGGCGCGGGGGAACTGGGAGGGAGGCCTGCTCGGTCTCGACTACGTCGGCCACGGCCTGCACTTCTCGCTGGTCCGGCGATCGTCTAACGAACGGTGAAGGGCGCTTCCCAGCGGTGGGGACCCCACGTGACTCGCAGCACGCCTCCCGTCTCACCGGCCTGCTCGAGCGCAAGCTCGACCTGCGCGGACTCGACCGGCGCCGGCGAATGCCTCAGACGCACCTCGAGCACGTCAGCGTTCGGCTCGCGTTGCGACCCCCAGATGTCTGCCTGCTCGTTGAAGACGAGCGACCAGCTCCCGTCGTCCGCTCTCTTCAGCCACACGCTGTACACACCGGGGTAGTCCGGCGACGCGTTGCCGGCCTTCACCACCCGGTCGCCGAAGGCCAGGTCGTAGGCCGTGAGCAGCTTGAAGGCACGGCCGCCATCGTAGGAGTGGACACCGCCAGGCACCAGCCTCTCGAGCGCCGCGAAGTCGCCGGAATCCGCCTTGAGCTTCGGATAGGCGATCTTGATCTCCTTGCCCTGGATCGCCAACAGTGCCTCGCCCGCATCGCCGCCGCGGCGGCGACGTTGCGCCGTGTCGCTGCCTGCCTGGCTCGCGGTCTGCGCTGAGGCGGTCGGTGCCGCCGCTCCAGCGGAGCCATCGGAGGACTGCTGAGCCTCTGACGCCGGCTGCTGCGCTTGCAGCGGCGGAGCCCACATGGGGACCACGAGCGCAGCCGCCCAGATCACCGCCACCAGAATCACGCCCGACCTCGTCGCGTTCTTCAAGGGAAGTCCTCCGCGGTTCTTGGCCAGGAGACGCGGCGGCGCGCCATCCTGTTTCGAGGGCTCAGCCTCCCGCAATCAAGCAGGACGCCGACGTAGCGCATAGATTCCCAGACCCACCACCAGAGCAATGGCGCCCGCCACCAGGTTGCGCGGGCCCGCGCTCGCGGCCAGCGCGGCCGACACGAGGCACGCCAGGATCGGAATGGTCGGGCCTCCCGGCAGCACGAAGCTGGCCGGCGGCAGATCGCCTCGCTTGCGCAGCACCGGCACCGCGGCAGCCGTGCCGATGTAGGTCGCGAGCCGCGCGATCACCGACAGCGCAGCGAGACCGACGAACGAGCCGGTGAGCGCGAGCGGCAGCGCCACCGCGCTCTGGAAGAGGATGGCGTTGGCCGGTGTGCGGAAACGCGGATGCACCTTCGCCAGGAAGCGCGGTCCGAAGCCGTCGCGCGCGATCGCGAACAGGTAGCGCGGCCCGGAGAGGGTGGTCGCGCTCGAGGTACCCAGGATCGAGACCGCGGCGCCCACCGTGAGCACGAACCCCGCCCACGGCCCCAGGAATCCTTCGGACGCGTCCGCGAGCGGCGTGTCCGAGGTCGCGAGACCCGGCAGGGTGCCGAGCGCGATCGCCTGCACCGAGAAGTAGAGCACCGTGACCAGCGCCAGGTTGCCGAGCAGCGCGAAGGGCACGTCGCGCTGCGGCCGCTTGTACTCGCCGGCCGGTGCCGGCGTGTTCTCGAACCCGGCGTAGGCGAACAGGAGCAGCAGTGCCGCCTCGCCGAGACCGAACCGTTCCGGCATCGGCTGCGACTCCAGCGTCGTCCAGGAGAACGCGAAGGCTCCGGCCACCACGAACAGCACGAGCGGCAACAGCTTCGCGATCGCGAGACCCACCGCGGTGCGCGCGCCGGCGACCACGCCTCCCACGTTGATGGCAGTGAGCACGACGAACAGCGAGACGATGGTCAGTTGGCGCGGCACACCGCTCGCCACCTCTGGCATCAGGTACGACAGCGCCTGGGCGAAGCCGGCCGACAACGAGGCGACCGACGCCACACGCGCCAGCCACGTCATCCAGCCCACCTCGAAGCCCACGAGGTCGCCAAAGGCCATCCGGGCGTAGAGGTACCCGCCACCCGGCTCGTCGAACCGGCTCCCCGCCTCCGCGAAGCAGAGCACGATCAAGAGCACCGCGAGCGCGGCGAGAGCCACGGCGCCCAGGCTCCAGGCGCCCAGCAACAGCGTCGCCGCCGCCGGCAGCAGGTAGACGCCGCTGCCGACGACATCGTTGACGGCGAGACCGAGCACCTGCCACCGCGGCACCGCGCGCTTGAGGGCAACGCCTTCGACACCGACGATGTCGTGGGTGGTCGGCGAAGCGTCGGGCGGGGGCTTGGTCGGGCTGGACACGCGAGCTCGAGGAGCGTTGGAGACGAACAGCTCTCGGGGGGTCGGCGCGATGATACGGGCAAACGATGCGCTGGCGCACTGCTACGATCACGCGCTCGCCCCGTTCGCGTCGCGCCACGCCGCCGTTCCTTCTCCGTGGAGAAGCCAACCGTCACTCCGGAGCCCGCCAGCATCGGCGCTCCCAACGCTCCGATCGTCTCGAAGACGACGCTCGCGCTGCGCTGGGCGGTGGTGGTCTTCGCCGGTGTCGGGGTGGCGCTCGCGCCGAGCCCGGAGGGCATCGAGCCGCGCGCGTGGCAGCTCTTCGCGATCTTCGTCGCGACCATTCTCGGCCTGATCTTCCAGCCGCTGCCGGGCGGCGCGATGGTGCTGCTCGGCATCGCGGCCACCGCGGTCTTCGGCGTGCTGCCGCCCGCGACCGCGCTCGCCGGCTACGCCGATCCCGTGGTGTGGCTGGTGCTGTCCGCGTTCATGCTCGCGCGCGGGATGATCAAGACCGGTTTCGGCCGGCGGGTTGCGCTCCTTTTCGTGCGCGCGCTCGGCGGCACCTCGCTCGGTCTCGGCTACGCGCTCGCGCTCACCGACGGCGTGCTGGCGAGCGTGATCCCGAGCAACAGCGCGCGCAGCGGCGGCATCGTGTTCCCGATCACTCGGAGCATCGCCGAGAGCTACGGCTCGCAGCCCGGCCCCACCGCCGCGCGACTCGGCGCGTTCCTGCTGCCCCTGGTCTACCAGACCGACGTGATCGTGTGCGCGATCTTCCTCACCGGCCAGGCGTCGAACCCGCTCATCGCGGGTTTCGTCCGGCAGGTCACTGGCATCGAGCTGTCGTACGGCACCTGGTTCCTCGGCGCCGTGGTGCCCGGGCTGGTGTCGCTGGCGCTCACCCCGCTCTTTCTCTACCGACTCTTTCCTCCCGAGGTGCGGCGCACGCCGAAGGCCGCCGACTACGCTTCGACCGAGCTGCGCAAGATGGGGCCGCTGTCTCGCGTCGAGCTATTGATGCTCGCGACCTTCCTGCTGGTGCTCGTGTTGTGGGTGACCACCCGTTGGCACGGCATCGACTACGCCGTGGTCGCGCTGCTAGGGCTCGGCACGCTGCTGATCACCGGCGTGCTCACCTGGCAGGACGTGATCACCGAGCGCAGCGCATGGGACGTCTTCATCTGGTACGGCGGGCTGGTGCTGCTGGCTCGCGAGCTCGGCAAGACCGGGATCACCGAGTGGTTCGCCCAGGGCACCGGGGCGCTGCTCGAGGGTTGGAGCTGGCAGCTCTCGCTGGCGGTGCTGCTGCTGGTCTACTTCTACGCTCACTACGCCTTCGCCAGCATCACCGCGCACTCGAGCGCGATGCTCATACCCTTCCTCTCGGTCGCGCTGGTCGCCGGCGCGCCCGCGATGCTGGCCGCGCTCTTGTTCGCGTACCTCTCCAACCTGTGCGCGTGCCTCACGCACTACGGCACCACGCCCGCCCCGATCTACTTCGGCGCCGGCTACGTGACCCAGGCGCGCTGGTGGCAGATCGGCCTCGCGGCGTCGGCGCCCCACCTGGTGCTGTGGCCCGTGGTGGGCCTGCTGTGGTGGAAGCTGCTCGGCTGGTGGTAGCGCCCCGACCTGGCGCGCAACCGCCGGACGTCGAGAGCAAGAGCGGAGCCCATGGCAGGAACAACCCCCGCAGCCCGCATCCAACGCCTCAACGACCGCCCCCTCCGGCCCGAAGGCGACTACGTCGTCTAACGTGCCCGACCTCGACGCCCCCAGCGGCCTCTCGCCCTACCTGCACTTCGGCCACATCTCCGCGCACCAGGTCTTCTTCGACCTGATGCGCCGCGAGGGCTGGACTCCGGACCGCGTCAGCGACCGCACCGACGGATCCCGCTCCGGCTTCTGGGGTCTCGGCGAGTCCGCCGAGGGCTTCCTCGACCAGCTCGTGACCTGGCGCGAGCTCGGCTACAACTTCTGCGTCCACCGGCCCGACGACTACGACCGCTACTCCTCGCTTCCCGACTGGGCGCAGCGCACGCTCGCCAAGCACGCGGGCGACCCGCGCACTCCCCGGTACAGCACAGAGCAGCTCGAGAACGCCGAGACAGCAGACCGCTCTGGAACGCCGCCCAGAACCAGCTCCGTCGCGACGGTCGAATCCACAACTACCTGCGCATGCTGTGGCGCGCTACGGAGCGCCGTCGCTCTTCGAATGAGCTAATCCCGAAGGCCGTGCCCGCGTAGCTTGCCGAGGACTCCTCGAGGTCAGCCCATCAGGTAGAGAAACTCTTCCTGCTTGATCTTGCCGGCGCGATTGACGGTGTAGAGCGCGACTTCCGACATCTGCATGCGTTGGCCGCTCGGCTTGTTGGTGATGTCGATCGAGAACAGCGCCGCGAATTGGTCCTTGCGCGGACCGACGAACGGCCCCTCGACGCTCGCGCTGTGCACCTCGTGGTTGTCGAGCCACCACTGGTTCTTGCCGCGGATCGCGGCGATGCCCTCCGTCTTTGCCGGCATCTCGGGCGTGCCCATCGCCTCGATGCTGACGACGTTGCGGGCGTAGAGCTTCTCCACGGCCTCCAAGTACTCTCCCTTGCGGCAGAGAGCGACGAGCTGCTTTCCGGTTTCGAGTGCGGACATGAACGGCTCCTTCGTGTGGATGCTCTTCTCGGGCTTCGTCGAGACTCGCACAAGACGAATGCGATGGGACACTCTGACAGGCGTCGCTCCGGGTTCGTCAAGGGCGCGACGCTCCTCCGGCTAAACTCCGCAAGGGGGGTAGACGGTAGGAGCTTTCTCGATGCGACAAGCGCCTCGACTTCGCGCCGCCCTGGTGATCGCGGCAGCCGCGACCTGGGTCACCCTCGACCCGCCGCCAAGCCGAGCCGCCACCGCCTGCTATGACGTCTCGTGCTCCACTGCCTGCACGCCCACGGCACCCATCGACATAGCGACGCTGGTCGCTCCGGGCGACTTTCCGTCGGGTCATACCACGCCGATCGCCTTCGTCGATCCCGGTGACGGTCGTGGGCGCTGGCTGATCGCAACCCAGGAGGGCTCGATTCTGGTCTGGGACGGTGGCACCCGCACCATCCTCCCCACGCCCTTCCTCGACTTGCGCGAGGAGGTCGGCGGGCCGGTCGAGTTCGGCGGCGAACGCGGCCTGCTCGCGCTCGCGGTCGATCCGGAGTACTCCGCGAACGGCCAGCTCTACGTCTTCTACACCCGCAGGGACCTCGGTACCGGCACCCGCGGCGACATCGTGATCGCGCGCTACACGCGCTCCGCCGCGAATCCCGACCTCGCCGATCCCGCTTCGGCCACCACCATCCTGGTCATCGACCATCCAGTAGGCAACCACAACGGCGGATGGCTGGCCTTCGGCCCGAACGACGGGTTCCTCTACATTTCGACAGGCGACGGCGGCGGCTCCTGCGACGGGAACGAGGGGATCAACGGCGACGGCCAGCGCACCGATACCCTAAACGGCAAGATCCTGCGGATCGACGTGCGCGGCATCGACCCCGCGGGCGGGCCACCCGACGACTGCGGTGTCGGCACAGGAAACTACACGGTGCCGTCGAGCAACCCGTTCTTCGGCCATGAGGCAGCCTGCGACGAGGTCTGGGCGCTGGGGCTGCGCAACCCCTTCCGTTTCAGCTTCGACCGCGCGACCGGCGACCTCTGGGTCGGCGACGTCGGCCAGAACAGGTGGGAAGAGATCAACTTGCAGGCCGCGGCGACTCCGGCGCCCGTCAACTGGGGCTGGCCGTGTCGGGAGGGCTGCGAGACGTCGGCGAACGACGACTCGGGCTGCTCCACCGAAGGCTGCCCGGTCGATGGCGGCGTCGAGGGCGTGGGCGAGTTTCCGCGCGCCACCGGCTTCTGGGATCCCCCGCTCTGCCATCGCAACCCGGGCTGGCGCTCGATCATGGGCGGCTACCGCTACCGTGGCAGCCAGGTGCCATCGCTCACGGGCGCGTACCTTTACGGCGACCCGGCCTGCGGTCAGATCTGGCGCACCACCACGCTCGACCCGGCCAACCCGGCGGCGATCGTCGCCCAGTGCTTCTCGAGCGGGCGCCACGGCGTCTACGGCTTCGCCGAGGACCACGCTGGCGAGCTCTACATCGTCCGTGGTGGCGCCAGTCGGATCGAATGCATCCACAACGGTGAGGGTTGCTTCTGGGCCGGCTCCGAGACGTTCCTCGACGGTTTCGAATCCGGCGACACCAGCGCCTGGAGCCGAACCGTGCCGCCGTAGATTGTCGTAGAACGCGGACGGACCGCCACCCAGAAGACATCACGCGCCTTCGAACAGCTTCGCGAACTCCTCGCGCTGCGCGTTGGTGCCCATCAGTAGCAGGGTGGACTCGGGCTCCATCCGGGTCGCGGCACCGGGGGTGTTGACCACGTCGTCGCCGTGCTGGAGGCCGATGACGTTGAGACCGGTTCGCGCGCCGATGCCGCTCTCTGCGAGCGTCTTGCCGGCGAGCGACGCCGGGGTCGTGACCGGAAACACGTCCACCTCCTCGCCCAGGATCAACAGCTCGCGACCCTGGAGCACGCTGAGCATCCACTTCACCGCTAGCTGGCTCTCGCTCAGGGCGAAGTCCGCCCCCGCGCGATACACCGCCTCGAGGTTCCTGTCGTGGGTGGTCCGACACAGGATCCTGGCCGAGGGGTTGAGGCGCCGGCAGTAGATGGCGAGGTAGATGTTGGTGGCGTCGTCGTGCGTGGTGAGCACCACCGAGGGCGCCTTTTCGATGCCCGCGTCTTGCATCACCGCGAGCTCCGCGCCATCGCCAATGATCACACGGTCCGCGACCAGCTTCAGCGGCTCCAGCAGGCGCGGGTCCTCGTCTACGACGTGGACTTTGAGCTGCCGCTCCTTCAGGGCCCGCGCCGCGGCTCGCCCGACCTTGCCGCCGCCGATCACGATCACCGGGTTGTGGTCCGGCTGGTAGATGACGAACATCGCGTTGAGCACCAGGACCTGCTCCTCGGTGCCCACGACCACGGCGACGCTGTGGTCGTCGAGCCGTGCCTGACCCAGTGCCGGCTGCAATCGGCCGCGCTCCCAATACCCGACGATGCTCACGCCGGTCAGCTCGCGCAGCCGCGTGTCGCGGATGGTGCGGCCGACCAGCGGCGTGTTGTGGACGGGGAACTCGGCCACGAGCAGGTCCCGGTACGAGCCGATCACCTGGGCGCTGACGTTTCCCGCGCTGACGCGACCGGCTAGCTGCTCTCCCAGACGATGTTTGACCGGCATCACGTGCTGGGCACCGCTCAGCTCGAGGATGTCGACCGCGTCGCGGTCTTCCACCACAGCGGCGATCGGCACGCGCGGTGCTTGCTCCCGCAGCGTGAGCGTGACGTTGGCGTTCGCTGCGTCGCTGAGGTTGGCAACCACCAGCCGCGCCTCGGAGGCGCGCACCGCCCGCCAGCAGGTCGAGGTGTCCGGCTCGGCTGCGACCACATGCACGCCGTCACCGTGATACGCCAGCGCCCGCGTCGGGTCCGGCTCGATCACGACGTAAGGGATGCGCAGCACGTCGAGCTGGCGAATCAGCGCGCGGGCCGCCGAATCGTAGCTGCAGATCACGACGTGATCTCGGACTCCGTTCGGGAGCTCCCGTGGCGCCCTGAGCCGGATCTGTGCCTCGAGCCAGGGCGCGTAGAAGTAGCGGATGAAGGCGAACGGCAGCACGATCAGCAGCAGCACGACTCCGGTGAGCAGGACCACGATGCTGAAGATGCGGCCCAGGTCGGTCTGGAAGGTGATGTCGCCGAAGCCGAGCGTAGTCATCACCGTGAGGGTCCAGTAGAAGCCGGTGAGCCACGAGTGTCGCTGTCCCTCGAGCTCCATCAAGACGTGGAACAGCGCGCTGTAGGCCACGACCACCGCAGCCAGCACGGCGAGGTAGCGCACCAGCGGGCGCAGGTTCTGGCGCACCTCGCGCTGCTGCAGCACCGCCATGACTTGGGAGACGAGGTACTTCACACTGCCATCCTCATGTCCGAGCGGCTTGCTGGGCTCGGGTTGTCGGAGACGCTTCATACTACGGCGAGCGCTGCGCGAGCCGGATGGAACCCCTCGGCAGCGGCTCGGGATCGGACGACCACCGCATGGGAACGCAGACGACGACATCGAGGCGGTGGCGACCGTGGGGCGTCGGGCTCGCGGCGGCTGTTGGAAGTGTCGCTATCCTCGCGACCGGAGGTGGTGGCTTGATCGACGCCCTCGCGCGACAGATGACCTACCCGGCACCCTCGGTGCGGGTGCCGTCGCCGCCGCCCTCGCCCTTGCGCGAGGTCGCCATCGCGTCGGAGGCGGGCGAGGTGAGCGCCTGGTGGCTGCCTCCGTCGGCGCCGGACGGGCCGGTCGTGCTCATGCTGCACGGCAACGGCGAGAACCTCGAGACCATGCGCCTCTCGGGGCTGCTGGAGGACCTCGCCGGCCTCGGCGCCGGAGTGCTCGCGATCGACTACCCCGGCTACGGGCGTAGCGCCGGCGTGCCGAGCGAACGGAGCCTGGTCGCCGCCGCCGAGTCGGCGTGGCGATGGCTGTGCGACGCTGCGCCGAGCTCGCCGCGCCTCGTGGTCGGATGGTCGCTCGGTGCCGCCGTCGCGGTGCAGGTCGCCGCGCGCCATGTCGATACCGTCGACGCGGCGATCCTGCTCTCGCCCTGGGACACCCTGCACGGCGTCGCCTCGCGCTTCTTCCCGAGCTTCGTCGTCGGCCTGCTGAGTGACCGCTACGACTCGGTCGCGGCGGCGGCGCTCGTTCGCTGTCCGACCCTCGTGGTGCACGGCGAGCGCGACGACATCATCCCGGTCGAGCTCGGCGAGCGACTGTTCCAGGCCCTGCCGGAGCCGAAGCGCTGGGTCGCGATCCCGACGGTCGGTCACAACGACCTGCTCGCCCACCCAGGGCCCTGGCGCGAGATCGGCGACTTCCTGGCGGCGGTGCGCCCGTAGAGCCGCCGGCAACCCGTTCTTGATACTCTGAGCCGACCCCTTCGGTCGACGAGCTCGCTCGGTACGGCGACTCGGTCCATTGCGCCCGCGGTGTGTTCGGCCTTCCCCGCTGCGCAATGAGCCTGCTGCCCCGACTCCTCCTGCTCGACGACAACGCGGATGACCGCGAGCTCGCGTCGCTGGTGCTGCGCGGAGCGTTCGGCGAGGTCGCCATCGAGGAGGTTCCCGGCGCCGCGGAGTTGGCGCGGGCGGTGTCTTCGGGGCGCTTCGGCGCCGTGCTGACGGAGCACGAGCTACCGTGGATCAGCGCCCGCGACGTGTTGCGCCTGATCCGCGATCTGCGCCCCGACTGCCCGGTGCTGGTGGTCACCAGCCGTCCGATCGAGGATGTCGCCACCGAGCTCGTCCACCTGGCTCCCGACGGGCTGATCCCCAAGACCGCGACCGGCTGGGTCGGACTGCCACGCGCGCTCCAGACCGCCCTGTTCCTGTCTCGGCGACGCGCCGAGCGCGACGGTGGCGAGGCCCCTGCGCGCAGGCTCCTCGACGCCCTTCCCGCCGGAGTCTTCGTTGCCACCGCGGAGGGGACCGTGCTCGACGCCAATCCTGCCCTGGCCACGATGCTGGGCTTCGCGGCGCCGCAAGACTGCGTGCGACGTCCGCTCGCCGAGCTACTCGCGTCGCGCGCCGATCTCGCGACGCTGCTCGCACAGCTCGCGACCAGCGAGGGAACCGTCACACTTGAGGTGGCCCTTCGGCGTGCCGATGGCCGCACGGTCGCGGCACAGCTCAGGGCGTGGCGCACCCCCGCGGATGCGGGAGACGGCAGCCGCATCCAGGGATTGATCGAGGAGCGCGCGGCATCGGGCGGCGGCGAAGCGTCGCAGCGGAGAGCACCGCCGCGGTCACGCGCCGAGCTGGAGGAGATGGCCTACGCCGTCTCCCACGACCTCCGTCAGCCGCTCCACCAGGTCATCCGTCTGCTCGAGCTGCTCGAACAGGAGGCAGGCCAGCGCATGGGCGACGACGCCGAGGCCCTGCTCGACCAGGCGCGCGAAAGCGCGCAACGCCTCGAAGGAATGGTCGAGGCGATGCTGCGCTGCGCGCGCATCGAGAGCTCGAACGAGGCCTTCGGTCCCGTCGATCTCCAGGCGGTGCTGGCGCGCGTGCTCGAGCGATTGGAGCCGGAGCGCGACGCGAGCGGCGCCGAGATCACCCACGGGCCGATGCCGACCGTCGAGGGCGACGAGGCGCAGCTCGAGCAGCTCCTGCAGAACCTGCTCGACAACGCGTTGAAGTATCGCGGGCGCGCCGCAGCGCTCGTGCACGTCGACGCCGAGGAAGAGGCGGACTCCTGGCACTTGAGGGTGCGCGACAATGGCATAGGGGTCGCGCCCAAGGACGCCGAGCGGATCTTCCAGCTCTTCCAGCGTCTGCACACACCAGCCGAGATTCCCGGCAGCGGCATCGGCCTGGCGGTCTGCCGGCGGGTGGTGGCGCGGCACGGCGGTCGCATTTGGGTCGAGTCGAGCCCGGGCAAAGGATCGACGTTCCACTTCACCCTGGCCAAGCGCTCGGCGCCAGCCGCGGGCGACACTCCGAGGGACTAGAGAAATGGCAACGGATCGTGCTCTCACCGTGTTGATGGTCGAGGACGACCCGGTCGACGCGAAGCTGGTGCAGCGCCTCCTGGAACAGTCCGAGAGTGTTGGCGTGGTCGAGCATCGCGTGCGCCTGTCCGCCGGCCTGGAGCGTCTGGCAGAGGGCGGCGTCGACCTGGTGCTGCTCGACTTCTCTCTCCCCGACAGCTCCGGCCTGGCGTCGTTCCGCGCCGTCCGCGCCAGCCATCCCGAAGTGCCGATCATCGTGCTGACCGGGCTCGACGACGACCGCGTCGCGACCGAGGCGGTCGCCGAAGGTGCGCAGGACTACCTGATCAAGCGCCAGGTCGACGCGGCCCTGCTGGGTCGCGCCATACGCTACGCGCTCGAGCGCCACCGCTCCGAGCGCGCGCTGCGACGCAGCGAAGAGCGTTACGCCCTCGCCGTGATGGGGGCGAACGACGGCATCTGGGATTGGGACCTCCCTGCCGGCATCATGTACCTGTCGCCTCGCTGGAAGGCGATACTGGGCTACGCCGAACACGAGCTCGAGGATCATCCCGAGACGTGGTTCTCCCACGTCTCTCCCGACGACCAGGAGACCTTGCGCTCTGCGCTGGCCGCCGCAGCGGCGAACGGCGAGTCGCACATGGTGCTAGAGCACCGCATGGTTCGACAGGACGGCGACCAGCTGTGGGTGTTGACACGCGGCGCTCTGGTGCGCGACGAAGCCGGCGACGTGGTCCGCCTGGCGGGATCTATGACCGACATCTCGGCGCGCAAGCGAGCCGAGGAGAGCCTGCTCTACGACGCATTCCATGACGGTCTGACCGGTCTCGCCAACCGCAGCCTCTTCCTCGACCGGCTCGCGGTCGCGATCGCCGCAAGGAAGCGCACTCCCGGGCATCGCTTCGCGGTGCTCTTCCTCGACCTCGACCGCTTCAAGACCGTCAACGACAGCCTCGGCCACAGCGTCGGAGACAGGTTGCTGGTCGCCATCGCGCGCCGCCTCGAGGGGCTGACGCGACCGAGCGACACCGTAGCGCGGCTGGGAGGTGACGAGTTCGCGCTGATCGCCGGAGCCGTCACCGACAGCAACAGCGCCGCCCACCTAGCCGAGCGCATCCAGCAGAACTTGGTGGAGCCATTCACCATCGCTCGCCAGGAGGTCTTCGTCACCGCCTCGATCGGCATTGCCCTCCCCGACGGCGACGACCTCGACGCCGAGGGGCTGCTGCGCAACGCGGACCTCGCGATGTATCGCGCCAAGGCCGCGGGCCGCGGTCGCTACGAGGTCTTCGACCTCGAGCTCCATCACGCCGCCGTGACGCTGCTCAAGCTCGAAACAGACCTGCGTCGCGCGGTGGCCGCCGGCGACTTCGTGATGCACTACCAGCCGATCGTGGCGCTGCATTCCGGCCGCATCGTCGGCTTCGAGGCGCTCACGCGCTGGCGCCATCCCGAACGCGGCCTGGTGCTACCCGCCCACTTCATCGCCGTCGCCGAGGAGACCAGCCTGGTGGTGCCGTTGGGCTGGTTCGTGCTCCAGCACGCCTGCCGCCAGGCTCGCGACTGGCAGGAGCGCTTCCCGGCCGCCGCGCCGCTCTTCATGAGCGTCAACGTCTCAGGCAAGCTCTTCGCGCAGCAGGGCGCGGTCGAGCAGCTCCTCGGCATCCTCGAGCAGAGCGGGCTGGCGCCCGAGAGCCTGCGCCTCGAGGTCACCGAGAACGTGGTGCTCGACCATGGCGAGCCCGTGATGGAGCGCCTCCGGCAGCTCCGCGCCATGGGCGTGCAGCTCTCG
>DATLFI010000020.1:0-7449 GCA_035524895.1 Thermoanaerobaculia bacterium
GAAGGCTCGGACGCATAAGCGGCCGTCGGCCGCGAGCAATCGCGAGCACTTTCACGCCAGCACTTAGGATGCATCCGCAACCTCCGCCCCGGGGGTGCGTCGAGGAAGTCGACATGCGGGTTCGTCTCCGGCACGAACGACTGGCCGAGGAGCTGGCGAGGCGTCCCTTGACGCTCAATCGCTGGGCGCAGATCCTCGGCCTGTCGAGCGGCCATCTCTCCGAGCTCACCACCGGCAGGCGGCGCTATCCCACGGGAGGGACGCGCCAAAAGCTGCTGCACGGCCTCGGGCTCCAGTTCGAAGACCTCTTCGAGGTAGAGCAGCCGGGCGATATACATGTTCCAGCTCGTGGAACGTCGATATCACCGGTGGAGCCTGGGACTGAGGTGGCTCCGAGGTGGGATCGAGGCGCGACCGTTGCGCGCCCTCGGGCACGATCGGTCCGGAGTCGGCCCGCTCCACCACAGGGGGCGGACATGAACCTGTTCTCGGCATTGGTCTCCGAGCTGCGGCTCGCGCTGCGGCTCCTCGCGCGCCAGCCTGGCTTCGCGCTCGCCGCGGTCGCGACACTCGCCATTGGCATCGGCGCCAACTTCGCGCTCTTCAGCCTGGTCAACGCAGCGTTGCTGCGGCCCTACCCTTACGACGACCCGGAGCGCATCGTCGACGTCCGCGGCAGAAAGCCCGCGGAAGGCGGCGGCATGTACTTTTCGAACTGGTCGTGGCTGAACTACCTCGACCTGGCGGAGCGCGCCCGCGGCGTCATCGACCTGGCGGCCTGGGACTGGGAGCCGTTCTCGCTCGCCGGCGGCGACCGGCCGATCCGGACCGGCGGGGGCCAGGTGACCGCGAACTTCTTCGACGTGATGGGAGTACGGCCGCTGCTCGGTCGCACGTTCACCGAGGAGGAGCGCGCCGGCGACGAGCGCCTGTTGGTGCTGGGCGAGGCGATCTGGCGCAACCACTTCGGCTCCGACCCCGCGATCGTCGGCCGCGCGGTCACGCTCGACGGCGCGCCGGCCACCGTGCTGGGCGTGATGCCGGCGCACCTCGACCATCCCGACATGTCGGCGATCTGGGTGCCGCTGCGTGCCGGCACCGACCCACAGTCCCGCGGCTCGAACTGGACTCGCATCTACGGGCGTCCCGCGCCGGGCGTGGAGGTCGCGTCCGCCGACGAACGGCTTCGCGTGATCGCGCAGCAGCTTGCTGCCGACCATCCCGAGTTCAACGAGGGGCTCACGAGCTTCGTGCGGAGCTTGCGCGAAGACGAGATCGGCGAGGGACGTCCCCTTTTCTGGGTGCTGCTTGCGGTGGTCGTCGTGGTGCTGCTGATCGTCTGCGCGAACGTGGCGAACCTCCTGCTGTCGCGCTCGACCGAGCGCCGCGAGGAGATGGCGCTTCGCGCGGCCCTCGGCGCGGACCGCCGCCGGTTGCTGACGCAGCTCCTGGTCGAGGGCGCGGTGCTGGCGGCGCTCGGCGTGGGCGCTGGCGTTCCGCTCGGGTTCCTCGCTCTGCGCGGCGCGCGGCGGCTCATCCCGGTCGAGCTGCCCGCTTGGTTCGACCTCTCGCCCGACGCGCGCGTTGCCGGCTACACCGCTGGGGTCGCGGTTGCGGCGCTGGTCCTCTCGTCTCTGGTGCCGGCGCTGCGCACCTCGCGGCCACTATCCGCGGCCGGCTCGCGCCGCGGGGCAGCCGGGACCGTGCGGGCCGGACGCCTTCGCTCCTCGCTGGTCGTGGCGCAGGTGGCGCTGTCAGTGCTACTGCTCGTGGGCGCGGTGCTCATGGTCAAGAGCTTCGCGACACTCGGTCGCGTCGACCCCGGCTTCGACCCTGCGGGGAAGCTGGTCCTCGGGATCGATCTGCTGGCGCTGCGCAGCGTGCCGGCGGAGGAGCGCGCGCCGCGCTTCGAGCGCATTCGCGAGGCCCTGGCGGCGACCCCGGGGGTGGCCTCGGTGGGGGCGATCGACCGCATCCCGCTCGGCACCAGCACGTCCATGCAGGGCGTGGCGGCGCGCGACAGCGAGCTCGGCGAGGACGGCGCTACAGCGGTGGTGTCGCGCGTGACGCCGGGCTACTTCGATGCGATCGGCCTCGCGGTGTTGGAGGGCAGCGACTACGCGTGGCCGCTCGAGGCGACTGCCGGCGAGGAGATCGTCGTCAGCCTGGACCTCGCCGAGCAGGCGTGGCCGGGCCAGAGCGCGATCGGCCGCGAGGTCGGCTTCCTCGGGCACGGCGACGGCGAGGTCGCCTGGCGCCGCGTGCGCGCGGTGGTTGGCGACGTACGCCACTTGGGTCTCGAGCGCGAGAGCTATCCGGGGGTCTACCTCGCCGACGGCAGCACTGCCATGACCCGCTCGACCTGGGTTCTCCGAGGTGACGCCTCGGCCGCCGGCGGCACCCTCGATCCCGACGCGCTCGCCGATGCCGCGCGCGCGGCTATCGCGGCGGTCGACCCGTCGCAGCCGCTCCACGACGTGATGGCACTCGAGGAGCTCGTGGCGCGCTCGCTGTGGAACGAGCGCTTCTTCGCCACCGTCTTCTCCGTCTTCACCGCAGTTGCGCTGCTGCTCGCGGCGATCGGGCTCTATGGCTTGCTCGCCTACGTGGTCGCGCTGCGCCGCCGCGAGGTCGGGGTGCGCATGGCGCTCGGCGCCGGGCGCAGTGCAGTGGCGGGCATGGTCGTCGGGCAAGGGCTGCGGCTCGTCGGCATCGGGCTGCTCCTGGGTCTCCCGGCGGCGGTGCTCGCCGGGAGGGCGCTCTCGGGGTTGCTCTACGGCGTCGAGCCGATCGATGTCGCGGCGCTGGTGCTGTGTCCGCTGCTCCTGCTGGCGGTCGCCGCAGTGGCGATCGTGCTGCCGGCGCGCAGGGCGGCGGCCTGCGACCCGGCGGTCACGCTTCGCGGCGAGTGAGCGGGTCCCTCCTGCGTCGGACCATCGAGAGTTACACTCGACGGGCAGTGCATGCATAGTGCATAATACATGCATGGCGACGAAGACTATCTCCCTCAAGGAAGAGGCTTGGGAGCGTCTGAGGGCTGCGCGCCGCAGTCCGGAGGAGTCGTTCAGCCAGGTGATCCTGCGGGCCGAGTGGCCCGAGAGGGCCGTCCTGGCGCGCGACTATCTCGAGGCCTGCAGGAAGCACGGCCCCACGCTGTCGCTGGAGGCTCTCGACCGGATCGAGGCGCTCGATCGGGGCGACCTGCCTCCCGAGAACAAGTGGAAGAGCACCTGATCCTCGAGACCACCTTCCTGGTCGATTTGGAACGGGAGCTCGTGCGCAGGGAGAACGGACCTGCCCAGCGCTTTCTCGAGTCGAATCCGGAAGCGAGGCTGTGCGTCACGTTCACCATCGCGGGCGAGATCGCTGCGGGCAGCAGCCTTCGTGAGCGTGACCGCTGGGAGAGCTTCTTGTCTCCGTTTCGAGTGCTGGGCTGGAATCGCGGAATCAGCTGGACGTACGGGCAGCTCTACCGTTACCTGAGCGAAAACGGATTGCTGATCGGCGCCAACGACTTGTGGATCGCCGCCACCGCGATCGCGCACGACGTGCCGTTGGTCACGGCCAACGAACGCCACTTCGCCCGAGTCCCAGACCTCGACGTCCGCGCGTACCGCTGAGCTCGAGCTCGTGGGGCGCACTTCCTGAGTGGTCTCGCTGGGCAGGTCGTCTATTCGCCCGGCCGGTATCGCCTGCGCGCGCGCCGCTCGACGTCCTCGCGGTAGTACGCGACCTCCTTGAACTGGGCTGATGCGTAGCGCTGGGCCTGGTCGTCGAAGTGCGGCGACGCGGCGTCGCTGCTCTGGCCCCCGGCAAGCAGGCTGAGGGCGCGCACTCGCGGGCCGAACTCGACTACGGCGACGAAGCTGTTGCCGCGGGTGCCGTAGAGGCGCTTCGTGCCCTGATCTCGGCCCGGGGCGAACGAGGCGAGCGCGCCCCAGTTGCCCGACGCCATCGCCACCGGGAGGCTCGGCTTCGCGTCGTCGAAGCCGGCGTCGATCGCGCCGTCGAGCCGCTGGAAGCGGTTGATCTCGCCCCACGGCGTGTCCCAGCGGCCGAAGTCCGTGGAAATGTGCTCGACCGCGCGGGAGAAGTGCTCGAGCCGCACCTCGGCGGGGAGCTCCCGCGCGAAGTGGGCAAAGCGTTCGAGCGGCGGCAGCCCCTTGCCGTGTTCGCTCTCGACCAGGAGATTGGCGTAGAAGTGGGCGAGTGACATCGCGACCGAGTCGAGCGACACCTTGGTGTCCCAGGCGCGTAGCGCCTCGATCGGCGCGGCGAGGGCGGGGTCCTTGCGAGGCGCGCTGTCCCATGCCTCGAACAACCCCGGCAGCAGTACCTCGAACGCCGGCAGCGCCGGGTCGTAGGCGAGCTCGATCAGCTCCTCGAGCGTCAGGTCCCGTTCGGCTTCGAGCTCCTCGAGCACGCGGACGGCGTGGATGCCGCGGAAGTTCTCGGCGTCGGGAGCCATGTACCGGGGGTAGTCCTCGCGCTGCGGGCTGTGCTCGGCGGCTGATGTGAACGGGGTCGAGTTGGCGTTCTGGATCCAGGCGTTCGGCGGGTTGAGCACCGTCACGATCTCGTCGACGGTGTGTAGCCCCTGCCAGTCGGTGGCGGGGTCGCTACCGTCGACGGGCTTCGAGAAGTCGATCGCGGGGTCGCGGCGCGGCACGAAGTTGCCGTGGTAGTAGGCGATGTTGCCCTCGGCATCGGCGAACACCGTGTTGTTCGACGAGTTGGTGCGGATGTCCATCATCTCGCGGAACGACTCGTGGCCGGTGGTCTTGGTGCGCAGGTACGACTGCCGGAGCGCGTTCACGGGGTCCCAGTTGATCTTGGTCGCGACCCACTCGCCGTCGAGCTGGTGGGTGATCGGGCCGTGGTGGGTGCGGTAGGTGGGGAACGTGCGCTCGCGCAGCTCCTCGCCGTCGCGGTAGCGCAGGGTGACCTTGTCGACTTCGACCTCGCGCTTCTCGTCGCCGTAGGAGTAGAGCAGGCGGCCGTCTCGCTCGGAGACCTCTTCCACGAACTCGTCGAGGAAGTCGACGCCGGTCGAGGTGTGCATCCAGCCGTTGTTCCGGTTGAAGCCCTGGTAGACGAAGAACTGTCCCCAGGTCACCGCACCGTAGGCGTCCAAAGCGCCGCCAGGGGCGTCCAGGAGGCCGCCCGAGGAGTCGAGGCCTTCCTCGCTCGCGACGTGCACCTCGCCGCGGAAGTAGAACGAGGTGTGCGGGTTGATCAGCAGCATGGCGTGGCCAGAGCGCGTGAGAGCGCCGGCAATGGCGAAGCCGTTCGACCCTTGCGGCTCGCTGGTGTCTTCGAGCTGCTCGAGGAGGCCTCCGCGCTCGCTGCCGCGCGGCTCGATGCCGGCGTCCGCCATCGCCGCCGCCTCCGCGACGGGCTCAGTGACGGGCTCGGCGGTCGCACCGTCCCGGCCCAGCGGGCCGTAGAGCTCCTCGATGCCTTCGAGCCCGATCGCCTCGATGTCACCGCCGATCGAGCCCTCGAAGAAGTACATCGGCATCCACGGCTCGAACCGGGTGAGCAGCCGCGGCTTCACGTCAGAGTGCGTGTGCAGGTAGTAGTTGACGCCGTCGGCGAACGCGACGCACAGCTCCTGGAGCCACTCGGGAGCGGACTCGTACGCGGCGCGCGCCTCCTCCTCGGTCATGTAGAGGCGCGCGCGGAGGTCGGAGAACAGCGCCTTCTCGCCCTCGACCTCTGCCAGCCTGCCGATCGCCCACACGTAGTTGCGCTCGACGCGCGGGAAGTCGTCCTCGCTTTGCACGTAGAGCAGCCCAAAGACGGCGTCGGCGTCGCTCTTGCCGTAGACGTGCGGCACCCCGAAATCGTCGCGGTAGATCACGACGTTCCGAGCGTGCTCGAGCTGGCGCTCGAGCTCGGGGTCGCGCGGCTCGCGACGGCAGCCGAGGTCGAGCAGCGGGACCAGGAGGCAGATCGCGGCGAGTGCGCGTGGCAGTCGCGAAGCCTTCATCGTTTCGAGCCTCCAGGAACGCATGACTTCTCGCGAGCTCGTGCATCGTAGCGAGTCCTCAGGGGCGGGCGGTGGCGCCCTCTCTCGTGGAGCGGGAGAGGGTTAGGGGTGAGGGCCTGGCGTGAGACGCGCGACGCTCGACAGACGGCGTAGGAACTCCCTGCCCAGGCTTCGCGTATGTTGGGGAGCCGATGTACGAAGGAGGATTGCCGATGCCGCCGGTTTTGCCCACACGCAGGATTCGCCTTGCCCTCGCCCTTTTCGTCGCGACCAGCGTCGCGGCGGGCGCTGCCGAGACCGGCTCGAGCGGGTCGGGGGCAGGCAGCGACTCGACCAGTGACGCCGTCCGCTGGCCGCAGTTCCGTGGCCCCGACGCGCTGCCCACCAGCGACAACGCCGATTTGCCAGACACCTGGTCGACCACCGAGAACGTCGAGTGGGTCGCCGACATCCCCGGCATGGGCTGGTCGTCACCGATCGTGTGGGGCGACCGGATCTTCCTGACCACCGCGGTGAGCGGCAAGGCGATGAAGCAGCCCTCGCTGGGGGTCGACTTCTCGAACGAGCTGGTGGCCGAGCTGATGAAGCAGGGCAAGTCGCAGGAGGAGGTGATCGCCGCGGTCACCGAGCGCGACATCGAGCTGCCGGACGAGATCGAGGTCGCGCTGCACCTCCTCGCGCTGGACCTCTCGACCGGCAAGCTGCTCTGGGACCAGACGTTCTACACCGGCCCGCCGCCGGTGGGGCGGCACCGCAAGAACAGCTACGCCTCGGAGACGCCGGTCACCGACGGCGAGGCGGTGTACGCGTACATCGCGCACCTCGGCCTCTTCGCCTACGACTTCGCCGGCAAGCAGCTCTGGCACACCGAGCTCGAGCCCCACAAGGTCTACCTCGACTTCGGCAGCGGCGCCTCACCGACGCTCCACGCCGGCAGGCTCTACGTGCTCGACGACAACGAGGAGGCGAGCTTCGTCGCCGCCTTCGACGCTGCGACCGGCAAGGAGCTCTGGCGCACGGCGCGCCCGGGTCTCGGCAACGAGCAGATGCGCTCGGGTTGGTCGACCCCATTCGTGTGGCAGCACGCATCGCGCACAGAGCTCGTGACCACCGGCCCCGGAGTCGCGATCAGCTACGACCTCGAGGGCCGGGAGTTGTGGCGGCTCGTCGACATGGGCCAGTCCTCGATCCAGACCCCCTTCGCCTGGGACGGCCTCCTCTACCTCACCTCCGGCGCCGGGGGCGCGCCCGTCCGGCCGATCGTCGCCGTCCGTCCCGGCGCCTCGGGAACCATCGACCCGGACCCCGGCCCCGAAGGCGCGCGCAGCGAGCACGTCGCCTGGTACAACAAGGAGGCGGGCGGCACCTATCTGCCCACGCCGCTGATCTACGACGGCCGCCTCTACGTCCTGAGCGACAAGGGCATCTTCGATCAGGTCGACCCCAAGACCGGCGAG
>DATLFI010000021.1:0-3404 GCA_035524895.1 Thermoanaerobaculia bacterium
GATCCCCAGGAGGGCTCCCGTGTGACGCCCTCAGGAGGCGCGCTGCGGTGGCAGACGTTCGGCCTCCAGGAGGAGCTCTACGAAGCGCCGTTCTTCATCGTCTGGGACGGCGAGAGCCCTCACCCCTCCTCGACATCGCCCACCGGCTGTTCGCTCGAAGGTTGGACCGTCGCCGGCCCCACTCAGGAGCGATTGGAGCGGCTGGGCAGCGCGCTCGAGCTTCCTCTCGGCACGGCCAGAGCGCCGGCCCCCGCGATGAGGCTCACGCTGATCTGCCCGAAGGGTTCCGTGCTCTTCGAGTCCACCGCTCGACATCCATGACCGGCCGCCCAACGAAGCAGGGATTGGTGCCGCGGGGAGCCGCGCCACGGCGGCGGGCGAACCCGTGCAGGATGACCGCATTGCGGCTCATGAGTCGATGAAAGAGCTCGGGCATGTTATTGAGCTTGTGCGGTATCCTGTCAAGTCGATGGCCGGTACCGTGACGGAGTCGGCATTTCTCGGCTGGCACGGTCTCGGTGGTGATCGGCGCTTCGCCTTCCGGCGCATGGGAGATGACAGCGGCTTCCCTTGGCTGACCGCGAGCCGCGTCGCCGAGCTCCTTCTGTATCACCCTGTCGGCCTCGACGAGAGCACAGGCGAGCCCCTGCCGACTCACGTACGGACACCGACCGGAACGCAGGTGGAGCTTCGCAGCGTAGAGCTTCAAAGCGAGGTCGCCGAGCGCTTTGGGAGCGACGTGGAATTGATGAGTCTCAAGCACGGGATCTTCGACGAGGCCTCGGTCTCGGTGATCAGCCTCGCAACTCTTGCCGGCATCGGTGACGAGGCGGGAGTGAGCCTCGATCGCCGGCGCTTCCGAGCCAACGTCGTGCTCGAGACAGGCGATCGCGGGCCGTTTTTCGAGGATGGTTGGGTTGGTGGGACACTGGTGTTCGGCGACCGCGAGCCGAGCCCAGCAGTGATCGTGACGGTGCGCGACGCGCGGTGCAAGATGATCAACCTCGATCCGGACACGGCCACACAAGACAAGCGGGTGCTGAAGACAGTTGTCCGGATGAACGAGAACAACGCGGGCGTCTATGGGACGGTGGTGCGACCCGGTACGATCCGCGTCGGCGACCCGGTGAGACTCGTGCGCGGCTAATGCCACGGTCGCCCCGGCACGCCGATCGGCGAGCTAGACTGCCTGCGAGCGCAGCTCAACCTCCGGCCCAGGACCTGGCGGGTTCGCCAGGCAGCGCTCCACGCAGCCCGAGAGGGCCGCTTGACAAGGCGGCTGCAGCGGCGCTAAGTTCCTCTCCAGCCGTGAGATACAAAGTTGGAAGAGGGGCCCTTCCACTTCGCCTCGCAATTGCCGCCACAGCCATGCTCTTGCTGGCTGCCTTCGCGTTCTGGCCGCAATACCTGTCCAAGCTGAATCAGGCCGATGGGTATACCCACACTCACGCCGTACTTGGGACCTGCTGGCTCCTGATCTTGATCGGCCAACCGCTGCTCATTCGCGCCCGAAAGATTGCTCTTCATCGCACGTTCGGACGTCTCGCGCTCGTCGTGGCAGCAGCCTTCTTCGTAACGGGCGTGCTGGTGGCCCATCGGGGCGTGGTCCGCATGTCGGTGGAGCAGTTGGAGCGCGAGGGCTACTTCCTCTATCTGCCGCTATCCATGGCTCTCATCTTCGGAGCTGCTGCGCTCCTCGGCGTGCTTTGGCGCAGGGTGCCGGCCATCCACGGCAGATTCATGGCTTCTACGGCAGTGCCACTTCTAGATCCACTGGTTGCCAGGATTCTCTACTTTTACTTCCCGCCGTTGCCCGCTGAGCTTCTGTATCAAGTACCGGCCTTCACGTTGGCCGCTGCGGCGCTCGTCGTGATGGCAGTCACCATTCGCAAGTCTGCCCGAGGCAGGGCGGCCTTCTGGACCTTTACCCTGTGTACAACGGTCGTGCTCCTGATCTACTTCGCTACACCCTACAGTGAAGCGTGGCTCAACTTCGTCAAGTGGTTTCGCGCGCTACCCATCACGTAGCCGTCGGGGCAAGCGGGCGAAGCAGCTCGAACGTTAGACATCCGCTGACAGGAGAACCGCAATGACAGAGCTTCCTGGCGCCGTGCCTGAAATCCCCGTCGCAGATATCGGTGAGGCAATCAAGTACTACGAGGGCCGACTCGGATTTGAGACGGATTGGGCTGACATCGAGCTCGGACTGGCGGGCATATCAAGCGGGCACTGCCGGTTGTTTCTTTCATCCTCGAGATTTCGCAAGCCCTCCGGGAAGGTGGGGCCGGTGTCGACATGGCTGAATATGGAGAGCAAGGCCGAGGTCGACAACCTCTACCAACAGTGGAGCAGTCGCAACGCTACGGTGATTTCAGCGCCCGAATCGAAGCCCTGGGGGTTACACGAATTTACGGCGGCCGATCATGACGGAAATACCTTTCGCATATTCTATGACTTCGCGACGCCAGAACGCGAGAAGGAGGCCGCTCGGGTTCGGCTCGCGGCGGGTGATCTTCACCGTTAGGCGGCGCGGGCACCTCAGATGGTAATTCGCTTCCTCTCGCTGCTTGCACTTCTCGCGCTCGGCTGCTCGCAGTATCGTGTCGAGGAGAGGGCCAGCCCTCGCCCCGTATCCGGCGATGTCTCCCTACCCAAACTCATCCATGGGGAAGAGATTGATCTTCGATTCAGCGGCTGCGAGCGAACAGCCTCCAGATTCTTCATCATTCGGCTCCTGATTCGTGCTGACGGCTCGACCGGCGACCTTGAATTCACCAAGGGTGAGCCAACCGCGTGCATCAGGTCGTTCATTGCTCGAGTCGTCGCCGATTGGGCCTTCGAACCACCGACCCTCAACGGTGAGCCAGTCGGTGTCTACTACCTACGAACGATTAGCTACAGAGATTGACCGCAGCAGGACTTGCCAACCGCACGTGCTGCGACGAGCCGCCTAACCAGGGCTGTCAGGATTCACCAAGAGATAGTGGCAAAAAAGAGAGCCCTGGAGAGGGGGAAGCCCTCTTCCAGGACCTCCATCCACGTCGCGGCCCTGCTCGCGTTGCTCTCGGCTGTCGTCCTGGCGGGCCGGCCGGCGGCTGCGCAGGCTCCTAAAAGCACCGTTCCCGGAGCGCCCGTGTTCTCGGCCCGCCAGGCCAGCGCCCCACCGGAGTTGGCGGTCACGTTCGAGGAGGCGGCGGTGGTCGCGGCCGGGCTCACGCCGGGCGGCGATGCGGTGTTCTGGATCGTGGCCCGGGAGCCACAGGGCTACTACCAGCAAATCGTCCGGCGTCAGGAATTGGCGGTGGCGGACGTTCTGGAGGAGGCCCGGTTCGAGCCGGAGGGGGGGGCGGTGCCGCTCAAGTCTGTTTGGGCGGTGGTCGATGTCGCGAGCGGCGGGTTCGCCG
>DATLFI010000022.1:0-7654 GCA_035524895.1 Thermoanaerobaculia bacterium
GTCCGCGATCTCGCTCTCGCGACAGTGGGTGTATACCGCCCGGCTCAGGAACGGCTGCCCCGTGCCGATGCGCGCCCGCAGCGACGGTAGCTTGGCCTCGAAGATGCGCGGCAGGCCGGGCATCACGAACACGTTGCCGACCAGGATGGTAGGCCACGGCACGTCGTCACTGACCAGCAATTCCGAGCCTTCGGGAACATCCGCCATGCGTAGGTGAGCGTGCTTGAGGCGCTCTCCAACGAGTCGGCGGATCTTGGTCTCGAGCTGTGGAGAACGCACGATGGAGCGCTCGAAGCAGCGGGCGACCGCTTCGATCGTGACGTCATCGTGCGTAGGTCCGACGCCGCCCGAGGTGATCACCCAGTCGTGTCGGTGCCGCAGCTGGTCGAGGTCCGCGGCGATGATGTCCACGACGTCCCGGCAGACCACGACACGCTGGAGCTCGACACCCATCTCGAACAGCGCGCGGGCCAGCAAGGCGATGTTGGTCTCCTGCACCTTCCCGGTGAGGATCTCGTTGCCGATCACCAGGGCCGCAGCGGTAGGGGACATGGTTGGCGATGATACGGGAGGGCGCGCGAGCCCAGGCAACCTGGCGCGACGTCTCAGGCCGGCGGTTTGGGCAGCTCGGTGAGCAGCCGAGCCACGCTGCGGGCGACGCGCTCGGGATCCTCGAGCGGGCCGAAGTGTCCCAGCTCGGGAAAGGCCTCGATGCTCCCGCTGCCGAGGTGTCGCGCCAACGGCTCGGCGAAGGCCGCGGCCGCGGAGGCGGAGCGGGAGCCGTGCGCCACGACCACCGGACAGGCGACCTCGGTCAGTCGCTCGAAGGTGCGGTGCACCGTGCTCATGCGGTAGATCTCGGCCTCGTCGTCGCCTCGACACTTGAGGCGCACCGTGGCGTCGGCCGAGGTCGCGAAGCCATGGCGGACGTAGGCCCGCAGGGCGTCGGGGTGGAGAGAGGAGAGTGGCGGCTTGGCGGCGAAGTTGTCATAGGCAGCCTGCAGGGACGGGAACTCGGATCGCCGCCGCCGGGCGCGCTCCACCATGGGCGATTCCGGGATCTCGGCGCCCGGGGTCGGGAACACGATCGGTTCGAAGCAGTACAGCGCCGCGAAGCTGCCGGGTCGTCGCTGCTCGGCCATCAGCAGGCACGCTCCGCCCATGGAGTGGCCGAACCCGACCAATCGGCGCCCATCCCGCAGTAGGCCAAGAGCCGAGATGGTTTCGAGGATCGACAGAATGTCGTCGCCGAAGCCCGACCACGAGTACTCGAGGGGCTCCGGAGAGGTCGCATCGCCGTGACCGCGCAGGTCGGGCGCAACCACTTCGCAACCGCCGAGCGCGTGGGCCAGCGGAAGGTAGGCCCGCCCGTGGAAGCCGGTGGCGTGAGCGATCAGAACCAGGGTCGGATCTTCGGCTCCACCCGCGAGGTGGTGGAGTGCCAGCGTCACCGCGGAGCTCGATGTCGGACGGGCGAGCAGGATCGGCGTTGGCTCGTCCGGCGGGTCGAGATCATCTTCGAGCATGGGAGGAGAGGTTGTACCAAACTCGGTCCGGCGTCTGGGTCCGGCACCTCAGGCAAGAAGCCACCCGCGGGTGGCGAGCGTCCCGCCGGGAGCGAGCGCGAGCGCCCTCCGGCGGAAGCGATCGGGTAGGATCCTGCGGTCATGTCGATGCCCCCCCCCGGCAAGCGCGTCGGCCTGATCAGCCTCGGCTGCGCCAAGAACCGGGTCGACAGCGAGATCCTGCTGGGCGAGCTATCGCAGCGCGGTCACGAGATCACGCCGGACCTCGCCCGCGCGGAGATCGTGATCGTCAACACCTGCGGCTTCATCGACGAAGCCCGCCAGGAGTCGGTGGACGCGATCCTCGAGGCAGCGGCACGCAAGGGCGAGGGCGTGGAAAGGCTGTACGTCGCGGGCTGCATGGTCAACCGCTACGCCGAGGAGCTGCGCCGCGAGATCCCGGAGATCGACGGCTTCATCGGGCTGGACGACCTGCAGGATGTCGCGCGGCTGGTGCAGCTCGGCGGCACCGGGGTGCCGTCGCAATCGCGCTCCCACGTGGTCTTCGACCACACCGCTCCGCGCTTGCTGACGACCCGCGGCTTCGCCTACCTCAAGGTCGCGGAGGGCTGCGACAACCCGTGCACCTTCTGCGCCATCCCGGTGTGGCGCGGCCGGTTTCGCTCCCGCACCGTCGAGAGCCTGGTAGCCGAGGCTCGACAGCTCGAGCAGCAGGGGATCCAGGAGCTGGTGCTGGTGGCGCAAGATACCACGCGTTACGGCGAGGACCTCGGCCTTGGTCGCCACGGCTTGCTGAGCCTGGTGGAGGCGCTCCTGGCGGGGACCTCGATGCCCTGGCTGCGTTTCCTGTATGCCTACCCGACCACGCTCGACCTCGAGCTGCTGCGGCTGATGGGGACGGAGGAGAGATTCGCCTCCTACCTCGACATCCCGCTGCAGCACAGCCATCCCGAGATCTTGCGGGCGATGCGACGCGGCGGCAGCCCGCAGCGCTACCTGCGACTCTTGGACCAGGCGCGCGCGCTGGTAGGCGACGACCTCTTCGTGCGCTCGACCTTCATCACCGGTTTCCCTGGTGAGGAGGAGGATCACTTCCGTCACCTGCTCGAATTCGTGCGCGCGGCCGAGCTCGATCATCTCGGCGCCTTCGTCTTCAGCCCCGAAGAGGACACGCCGTCGGCGAGCCTTCCGAATCGACCCACGCGGCGCACTGCGACCTCGAGGCGACGCCGCCTCCTGGAAGCGCAGCGGCCGATCGCGCTGGCCCGTCGCAGCGCCCTGGTGGGTCGTACCCTGCGAGTCTTGTGCGAGGGGGTCTGCGAAGAGAGCGACCACCTGCTGCAGGGCCGCCACCACGGTATGGCTCCGGAGGTCGATGGCCGTCTCCTCATCAACGACGGCGGTGCTCCCGGCGGTGTCTTGGTCGACGTGGAGATCACCGACGCCTTCGCCGCCGACCTCGTGGGCCGAATCGTCGGACCGGCGTCGGATCCGCGTGTCACGGCTGCCGAGCGGTGGGCCGGCGTGGCCGCGACGACGGTCTGAAGCTCGGCAGCATGCAGGTCATCTACGACGCGCTCCACGCGGACGACGTGCCCAGCGGCACGGTGGTGACCGTCGGCAACTACGACGGCATCCACCTCGGCCAGCAGTCGGTGCTCGAGCTCGTGGTCGCCCGTGCGCGAGCCACCGGGCTGCTGGCGACCGTCGTGACCTTCGATCCGCATCCGCTCGCGGTGTTGCAGCCGGAGTCGGCGCCGCCGCGGATCACCACGGCGACGCAGCGCGAACGGCTGCTCGACGGGCTCGGCGTCGATCTCGTGCTGGTGATCCGCTTCACGCCGGAGTTCGCGCGCACGCCGGCCCGGAGCTTCGTCCGCGACTTCCTGCACGGTCGCCTACGCGCTGAGGAGATCTACGTGGGCGCGAACTTCAGTTTCGGCCATCGTCGCGAGGGAGATGTCTCGCTGCTGCAGCAGATGGGCGAGCCTTACGGCTTTCGCACTTTCGCCGTCGACGAGGTCCGTATCGAAGGAGAGAGGGCCTCCAGCACCCGGATCCGCCGGCTCTTGCGGGAGGGCCAGGTCGCCGACGCAGCCCGCCTGCTCGGGAGGCCTTATGCGCTCACGGGCCTCGTGGCTCGCGGCGACCGCATGGGACAGCGGCTCGGCTGGCCGACCATCAACGTGATCCCGGACAACGAGCTGGTGCCGTTGGACGGTGTGTATGCGTCACGCGTGTACTTCCCGAGCTTCTCGTCGACCTTCGATTCGGCGACCAACATCGGTACTCGCCCGACGGTGTACGAGAACTTCGAACGGGTGGTGGAGAGCCACATCCTCGACTTCGCGGCCGACGTCTATGGCGAGTCCGTGGAGCTGCTCTTCTACCGGCGTCTTCGGGAGGAGCGGATCTTCCAGAGCATGATGGACCTCTCGGCGCAGATCCGCCGCGACGTCGATGCGACCCGCGAGCTCTTCCGCGCGGTCCGCCAGCAGGAGGAGGCCGAGCTGGCTGCCAGTGCGGCCGACGGCGCTGCTCCAGCCCAATGAATCATGGACCTTCGCCGTGGAGCGAGCCGGAACAAGTCTCGCGGTTTCCTGGTTGTCTGCAAGACAGCGGGGAACGACCGTGGGTGTCGAGCGCGCCGCCCCGCAGGAAGGTCCGATCCCTTCTCAGGAGGAACAGATGTCGAGTCCCGCAATCGTGAATGTCGACTCACAGAACTTTGGCAGCGAGGTGTTGCAGTCCCAGGTGCCCGTCCTGGTCGACTTCTGGGCGAGCTGGTGCGGGCCCTGCAGGATGGTCGCGCCGCTGCTCGACGAGCTGGCGCGTGAGATGGAGGGGCGGGTGCGGGTGGCGAAGCTCGACGTCGACCAGGCGCAGGAGCTGGCCTCCCAGTACCAGGTCCAGAGCATCCCCACCTTCATTCTCTTCAAGGACGGCGCGGTAGCCGATCGCACGATGGGCGCGCTGCCGAAGCCGAAGCTGCGCGAGTTCATCGACCGCAACCTGTAGACACCCGAAGTGCTGACGGCGGAGCGACTCGCGACTCTTCGGCGAGACGACCTCGCCGGTGTCCTGGTGGTCGCGTCGAGCGGACGCGACCCTGATCTCGCGCCGTTCGTGGCTGGTGCGCGTCTGGGCCGTGCGGTGCTGGTGGTGCCCGCGAGGCGGGACCCGGCACTCGGCTACTTCACGCCGATGGAGCGCGAAGAGGCGGCGGTCGCGGGTCTGCGTCTGCTCACGCCCGAGCTGCTCGAGGTCCAGCGCGCCACCCGCGAGAGCGCCACCGAGGGTCAGGCGCTGGCCTGGATCCTCGGCCGCGCGCTCCTGGCCGCCGGGATCGATCCCGGCAGGCTGGCACTGGCGGGCAGTCTGGGTGCGGGTTGGTTGGTGGAGGCGACGCGGTCGCTCGAGGCTGATGGTTGGTCGTTCGTCTCGGGCCACGAGCTGCTGCGCAGGGCCCGAAAGGCCAAGAGCGACGACGAGGTGGCGGCGATTGCCGCGGTGGCGCGGGCAACCGCGATGGCCATCCAGTCCTTGGCCGGTCGACTCGCCGCTGCTGTCGAGGCCGAGGGCGAGCTCTGGCTGGGTGGATCGCCGCTCACCGTCGGACGCCTCCGGAGTGAGCTGGCCGTCGAGCTGGCGCGCTCCGGCTTCGACCAGCCCGAGGGCTGCATCGTGGCTCCAGCCGAGGAGGGAGCGGTGCCGCACACCTCCGGAACGCCCGAGAGGCGAGTGCGCAGCGGTCAGTCTCTGGTGGTCGACGTGTTCCCGCGGGGGCGGCTGTTCGCGGATTGCACGCGAACGTTCTGCGTGGGATCACCTCCCGAGGCGCTGCGGCGCGCGCACGGTGAGGTTCGCGATGCCCTCTCCGCCGCGCGCTCGGCGGCGCGTAGCGGAGTGGTCGGCTGGGACCTGCAGCGGATGGTCTGCGAGCGCTTCGCGGCGGCAGGCTACGCGACTCCGATCGGGAACCCCGGCAGCGTCACCGGCTACGTCCACGGGCTGGGTCACGGCGTGGGCTTCGAGCTACACGAGCTTCCGAGCTTTCGCGAAAACGCCGGGGAGACGGGAGTGTTCGAAGCCGGAGACGTTCTGACGCTCGAACCCGGCCTCTACGATCCGCAGGCAGGGTACGGCGTGCGTCTCGAAGACACGTTGGTGGTGCGCGGCGAGGGCGTCGAGAACCTGACGGAGCTGCCGTACGAGTTGGATCCCGGGGCGTATGTCTAACGTCTAGCGCTCGACCCTGGGGCTGCGCCGGGCCTCGCTAGACGCTCGACCCGGGACCCAGTAGTTGCATTTGCTCTGCGGCCAGAGGCCGCAGAGCAAATCGCGACATTGGGTCTCGCTAACGCTCGACCCAGTAGTTGGGCGCTTCCTTGGTGATCACGACGTCGTGGGCGTGGCTCTCGCGCTGGCCGGCGGCGGTGACTCGGAGGAAGCGCGCCTTGGTGCGCAGGTCGTCGACGCATTGGCAGCCGCTCAGACCCATGCCCTGGCGGATGCCGCCAGTCAGCTGGACGATCATCTGGTGGAGGCTGCCCTTGTACGGGACCATGCCTTCGATGCCTTCGGGCACCATCTTGGCGAGCTGGCCCTCCCGCTCCTGGAAGTAGCGTTCGGCGGCACCGGCGGCCATCGCCGAGAGCGAGCCCATTCCGCGGTAGGCCTTGTAGGTGCGACCCTGGTAGAGGATGGTCTCGCCGGGGCTCTCTTCGGTACCGGCGAAGAGCGACCCGACCATCACCGAGTTGGCGCCGGCAGCGACCGCTTTGGTGAGGTCCCCGGAGAAGCGGATGCCCCCATCGGCGATCACGGGGACGCCGTGTTCGGCCGCGGCGCGGGCACATTCGAGGATGGCGGTGATCTGCGGCACACCTGCGCCGGTCACGACACGCGTGGTGCAGATGCTACCCGGGCCGATGCCCACCTTCACCGCATCGACGCCGCGCTCGACCAGTGCCAACGCGCCCTCCGCCGTGGCGACGTTGCCGACGACGAGCTGCACGTCGGGCAGCTCCTGCCGCAAGCGCTCTGTGGCGTTCAGGACGCCGCGGCTGTGTGCGTGGGATGAGTCGACCACCAGCACGTCAGTCTTGGCTTCCCAGAGCGCGCGCGCCCGTTCTATGAAGTCGCCGGTGGTGCCCACGGCGGCGCCCACTCGCAGGCGCCCCAGCTCGTCCTTGCACGCGCTGGGGTACTTCTGCATCTTCTGGATGTCCTTGACCGTGATCAGACCCTGAAGGGCGCCGTGCTCGTCGGTTACCAGGAGCTTCTCGATGCGGTGCCGGTGCAGCTCGGCTTTCGCCTGCTCTAGAGTGGTGCCGACCCGCACCGTGACCAGTCGCTCGTGCGTCATCAGCTCGCTGATCTCGCGGTCGAGGTTCTCCTCGAAGCGCAGGTCGCGGTTGGTGAGGATGCCGACCAGGTGGCCCTCGTCGTCGGTGACCGGAACCCCGGAGATGCGATAGCTCCGCATCACCTCGAGCGCTTCGCGAATCTTCTGGTGTGGCCGCATGGTGATCGGGTCGACGATCATCCCTGCCTCGGAGCGCTTGACCTTGTCCACCTCGCGGGCCTGCCGCTCGATCGACAGGTTCTTGTGCACGATTCCGATACCGCCCTCCTGGGCCAGGGCGATAGCGAGGTCCGCCTCAGTGACGGTGTCCATCGCCGCGGAGACGATCGGGATGTTGAGATGGATCGACCTCGTGAGCTGTGTCCGAAGGTCGATCTCGTTGGGGTGAACCTCGGACAGCCCTGGAACCAGGAGCACGTCGTCGAAGGTCAGCGCGAGGTCGGGGAGCGGGTGCGAGGGGCGGGCGGAAAGGCGCTGCGGCATGACGAGAGTCTACAGCGGGAGACTTACCCGCTGTCTGCAGCGGGGCCCCTACCCGCTGGCCGCTCGGGCGCCGTGGCACTTCTTGTACTTCTTGCCCGAGCCGCAAGGGCAAGGATCGTTGCGGCCTACCTTGGGTGAGTCGTGCACGACGGTAACCGGCTTCTGAGGCTCGGGAGCACCCCTGGGCGTGGCAGCTGCATCGCTGCCGCCGAGGAGCCGCGGGTCGAACTGGGCAGGAGCGGCTGCCTGCATCCGCGGCGACGGCGCGGTGCGCGTG
>DATLFI010000023.1:0-4603 GCA_035524895.1 Thermoanaerobaculia bacterium
TTGGGGCGCGGGGGTTTCGTGACCCCGACTGCGTTGGGCCTCCTGCACGATGGCACCGCATCGCGTTCGTCGGCCACGCCTTGCCAGCGGCCGCAGATCCCCGCGCGCAGCCTCACGCGGGTTTCACCACGGGCTGCTAGCCGCCGATCAGCGCCCGCCGCCGGCGTCGGGCGCGGGCTGCTCGAGGAGCCGCAGCACCTCGCGCTCCAGGTCGCGGTAGAGCATCCGTCCGGCGTGGCTCTTGGCCACCTTGCCGGCTCGGTCGATGAAGAAGCTGGTGGGCATGGCACCGACCCAATCCGGGTCGAGCGGGGTCACGAACGTGTACTGGTCCGCCTCGGTCTGCAGGTAGGAAATGAGCGTCGGGGCCTTCTCGGCGAAGAACGGGCGCACGCGGGTGTCGAGTCGGGAGGGGTCGTCGAACGACACGCCGATCACCTGCAGCCCCCGGTCCCCGTAGCGCTCCTGCAGCAGCGAGAGGTCGGGCAGCTCCTGGACGCAGGGAATGCACCAGGTGGCCCACAGGTTGACCAGCACCACCTGGCCCCGCCGGTGCTCGAGCAGCTGCACGAACTGGCTGGCGCTGATGGGCTCGACCTGTTTCGGGTCGAGCAGGTGCGCCGGCAATGGATCCGCAGCGGAGGCCGTCGAGCCGGGCGCCGCGCCTGCGGCCACGAGCAGGGTCGCCGTCACCAACAGGGCACCACGGATGGAGGGCGTTGAGATCATTGCTTCGAGCGCCACGTATCTCACAGGAGAATCACGGGAGAGTGTCACGGAGAGCCGGCGAGCCCCCTGCGACCAGCGCCTTCGCGCAATATGCCATATGCCATACTTCCCGGCCAGGACGGTGTTCGCATGGCGACACGGCTCCGCTAGGCTCCGTGCCTCTCAACCCTCTGCCGCCGGAGGCTCTTGGCCCCGGCGGCGTTCGTCGTTCGGGCTCAGTCCCAACACGACCTCGACCCATCACCATGGCTTCGCATCGGATCCAGATCGCGGACCTTCGAGAACGTGCGCCTGCTCCCGAGGTGGCGGCGGCGCTGCGCGACCGCCTCGGGCGGCCGCTCGAGGACCTGCGGATCTCGGTCATCGATCGGTGCAACTTCCGCTGCTCGTTCTGTATGCCCCCCGGCAGGCAGTACGAATTCCTGCCCAAGCACGAGCTCCTGAGCTTCGAGGAGATCGCGCGACTGGCGCGCCTGTTTGTCGCGCTCGGGGTGCGCAAGATTCGGCTCACCGGCGGCGAGCCGTTGTTGCGCGCCGAGATCGAGAAGCTGGTCGCCATGTTGGCGGCGATCCCCGGCGTCGAGGACCTGGCGCTCACCACCAACGGCATGCTGTTGGCCGCGAAGGCGCGCGGGCTGCGCGCCGCCGGGCTGCGTCGGGTCACCGTCAGCCTCGAGACCCTCGACGACGAGACGTTCGGCCGGCTCAACGGCGTCGGCGCGCCGGTCAGCGCCGTGCTCGAAGGCATCGAGGCGGCGGTCCGGGAGGGGCTCGGGCCGGTCAAGATCAACGCGGTGGTGATGCGCGGCGTCAACGACCACGAGGTGGTCGATCTCGCCAGGTTCTTCAAGGCCCGCGGGTGCGTGGTCCGCTTCATCGAGTACATGGACGTCGGCACCGTCAACGGCTGGCAGCCGGAGGAGGTCCTCTCGGCGCGCGAGGTGCTAGAGCAGGTCGGAGCCGAGCTGCCGCTCGAGCCGCTCGAACGCGCTCATGCCAGCGACCCCGCGCTGCGCTTCCGCTACCTCGACGACGGGCTGGAAGTGGGCGCCATCGCCTCGATCACCGAGCCGTTCTGCGGCGACTGCACGCGCGGCCGCCTGTCGTCGGAGGGGTCGTTCTACACCTGCCTGTTCGCAGCGGCGGGAACCGATCTCAAGGGCCCACTGCGGTCAGGCTGCAGCGACGAGGAGATCCTCGATCTCCTGCGTGGCGTGTGGCGCCGGCGCTCCGATCGCTACTCGGAGGCCCGCAACGAGCCCCTGCGCCGAGATGCCGAGCTGATCCGCCTGGGCCGCGAGAGGGTCGGGTCGGAGCGAGCCGACGCGAAACCTGCGCCGCCGCGACGCATCGAAATGTTCCGCATCGGAGGGTGATAGGAGTCATGCTCGACAGCTCGCAAGCCGCGGCGCTGCGCGAAGACCAGCCCGACAGCCAAGGGTCGAGACGTCTGCGCGCGGTGCCGGCGCCGATCGGCTCGGCGACCGGCTCCGGGGCCGGCTCGCAGGATCGTCTCGCTGCCTCGGTGGCTGCGGCGCAGGACCACCTGCTGTCGCTGCAGCGTGCCGACGGGCACTGGTGCGCCGAGCTCGAGGGCGACAGCATCCTGCAGTCCGAGTACGCGATGCTGCTGCTGTTCTTCGGGCGGCGCCACGATCCCAAATTCGACGGTCTCTGCGCCTACTTGAGGCGCCAACAGGGGGAGCACGGCGGCTGGTCGATCCTCCCCGATGGCCCGCCCGAGGTCAGCCCTTCGGTGAAGGCGTACTTCGTGCTCAAGGTCGCTGGCGACGACCCCGACGCGCCGCACATGGCGAGGGCGCGCGAGACGATCCTGCGGCTCGGCGGCCTCGAGGCCTGCAACAGCTTCACCAAGCTCTACCTCTCGATCTTCGGCGCGTGGGCCTGGCGCGACGCGCCCGCCGTGCCGCCCGAGCTGATCCTGCTGCCGAAGTGGTTCTACCTGAACATCTACGAGATGTCGTCCTGGTCGCGGGCGATCGTCGTACCGCTGTCGGTGATCTGGGCGCTCAAGCCGCACCGCGATGTCGGAGCTCGACTCGACGAGCTGCGCAGCGGCCGGCCGATGGAGAAGCTCGGGGTCGATCTGCGCGAGCGGCTCTGGTACGGATTCTTTCGAGGCATCAACCGCTGCCTGCACCTGGCCGAGGCCCTCGGTCTCTTCCGGCCCGTGCGGAGGCGCGCGCTGGAACGATGCGAGGCCTGGTTCGTCGAGCGCTTCGACCGCAGCGGCGGTCTCGCCGCCATCTTCCCTTCGATCGCCAACGCCGCCATGGCACTGCGTTGCCTGGGCTACCCGAAGGACCACCCGGACATCCAGTCGCAGCTCGCCGAGCTCGAGAAGCTCGAGATCGCCGACCAGGGCGCGCTGCGCCTGCAGCCCTGTTTCTCGCCGGTGTGGGACACCGCGCTCGCCATCAACGCGCTGCTCGACACCGGTGTTTCGTCCGCGCACCCTGCCATGCAGAGTGCGGCCTCTTGGCTGCTCGACCACGAGGTGCGCTCGCCGGGAGATTGGCAGGTCAAATGCCCCGACGCGGAGCCCGGCGGCTGGTACTTCGAGTACTCGAACGAGTTCTACCCAGACTGCGACGACACCGCGGAGGTGCTGGCTGCGCTCGGCCGCCTCGAGCATCTGGATGCCAAAGAGGAAGAGCGACGTCGCGGGGCGGTCGCGCGTGCCGTGCGCTGGCAGGCCAGCATGCAGAGTCGCGACGGCGGCTGGGGCGCGTTCGACAAGGACTGCGATCGCGAGGTCTTCACCTACGTGCCGTTCGCCGACCACAACGCGATGATCGATCCTTCGACGTCCGACGTCAGCGCGCGCACGATCGAGGCGCTGTTGCTGTGCGGGCTCGACCTCGAGTCGACGCCGATGCGTCGGGGCCTCGCGTTCCTGGAGGGACAGCAGGAGCACGATGGTGCCTGGTACGGACGCTGGGGCGCCAACTACATCTACGGCACCTGGCTCGCGCTCTGTGCGCTCGGTGCGGCCAGCCGCGGCAGCGGCGTCGCGGCACGGCGCGGCGCGGAGTGGCTGCTGGAGCACCAGAACGACGACGGCGGCTGGGGCGAGACCTTGCTGTCCTACGACGACCCGCGGTTGCGCGGTAGGGGCGAGAGCACTGCGGCGCAGACCGGCTGGGCGATGCTCGGCTTGCTGTCGGTGGTAGAGGCCATGCCGCGCGAGCTTGCGGCTCGCATCGACGCGTCGCTGGCTCGCGCCGCCGCGCACCTGCTCGACACCCAGAAGCCCGACGGCTCCTGGGAGGACCGGCAGTGGACCGGCACCGGCTTTCCCCGCGTCTTTTACCTGCGTTACCACTACTACGATCGCTACTTCCCGCTGCAGGCGCTGGCGGCACACGGCCGTCGCCTGGGCCTGGAGAGTCGAGATCCGTTGCTGCGAGAAATTTCCACATGAAGATACCGATGCACCTAGCGCTCGACCAGTTCAAGAGCCAGGTCCGCCACGCGCTGCGCGGCGAGCGACGCTTCCCGTACGTGCTGATGCTGGAGCCGCTCTACACCTGCAATCTCGCCTGCATCGGCTGCTCGACCGAACGGCACACCGGCAAGCTCTCCGATCGCATGTCGGTCGAGGACTGCCTGCGCGCGGTCGACCAGAGCGGGGCGCCGACCGTCTCGATCTGCGGCGGCGAGCCCACGGTCTATCCCGAGCTTCCCGAGCTGATCGAGGGAATCATCGCGCGCAAGCGACACATCTACCTGTGCACCAACGCGCTGCTCCTCGACAAGAAGGTGTTCGGCCGCATCGCGCCGCACAAGCGCCTCACCATCAACGTCCACCTCGACGGCATGAAGGAGACGCACGACTACGTGTGCGACCGCG
>DATLFI010000024.1:0-17684 GCA_035524895.1 Thermoanaerobaculia bacterium
GGTGTAGGAGCGGTCGCGGGGGAAACGGGCGACGAACTTCGCCCGCCGGTAGCGCAGCAGACCAGGCGGGGACGTCCCGTCGTCTCGGTTGGACTCTGGCATCGCGCGGTCGGTGGGCGGAGGCTCGACACCCTGGCGTCGGAGTGCCGCCGTCGGCCTGGCCCGAGGGGTCGTCGGGGTCGCGCCTCGCCACCGACGCGGCCGCTCGGGGAGCGCACGATAGCACCCACCTCGGACCGATCCTCCCATCTGTCCACCCGCTCACCCGGCGCTCGGTCCATCCGCGCGGATGGATCCGATCCGGGTCAACGAGCCCGGCCGCACCGCCTGGGTCCGGCTGCGGTGGAAGGGCGGTGCGGTCCGCTGAGGCTGTGAGGGCAGAGGGGGCCTCCGTTCGTCCACTCGAAGGGGAGGCCCCGGCTAGTCCGGAGAGACACCCGCGGCGCCGGGTCTCCGTGCGCGCCGGCTACCGTAGCGGCGTCACGGCGGAGCTTCGAGCTTGAGCTTCGCGTCCTTCAGGTAGTCCGGCCGGTAGTGCAGGTGGCACTCGATGCAGGACTGGTAGAGCGGCTCGTTGAGCTCGATCAGTTTGTCGACGTCCTTCGCCATCGCCGCCTCGAACGCCGCGATGCCGGCGTCGAGCATCAGCTTGGTGTCCTTCATCCACTGACCCTGGTCGAGCGCGCGCTCCGGCATCAGCAGCAGGTTCGCTGACTCGGCGAGCATCAGCGCCTTGCCCTGGAGGTCGGCCCACTCCTGCTCGGTGGTCGGGGTTCTCGAGCCGACGTAGAGCACCGCGTCCGATGTCGGGTAGACCACCTTGATCATCAGCTCGCTCATGGTGCTCGCCGGGATCGGCACGATCGGCTCCTCGGCCGGCGGCCCGGTCCGCGGCTCGGTCTGGCCGTGGGCCGCGACGGCGAACAGCAAACCCAGTAGCGCGACGCGCATCTCGTCTCCTTTTCTCTGGCGGCGATCTGGCGCTGCAGGTGCCCTCGACTCGGCGACGTCTCGAGTTCCCGCACGGGTCGAAGGACCCCCGCGGGCCGATGTACGGCCGGTCCTGGCCGGGCCGCCTGCCCGCAACATCGTAACGCCGCGTCGGCACTGCCGCGCCGCGGTCTGGCCGCACGGCCCGACAGCCGCGGCCAGACCGCACGCCGCTGGACCTCCAGCGCTCGCGCGGCCGGCGACCGCGCCTGAGCTCCCGGAAGCTCGCCTCGGGCGCGTCGTGAGTCAGAGCATCTTGAAACCGCCGACGTCGGCCAGCCGACGCTCCGCCGCGACGTCGGTGGGGCGGGTCACGTACTGGCTGCGGATCGCGGCGACCCATTCTTTGGCCCGCGGCGTCAGGCGAGCTTGATCGTCCATGAGGCGGCCGGGGCACAGCAGGATCCCGAGGTCCGCGCCCTCGTAGAGGTAGTCGCCGGCGCCGGCGATGCGTAGGAAGAAGGCCTCGTTGTCGCGCTCCACCGTCCGGCGGTGGAACTGCGCCAGCAGGAAGTGCGCAGCGCCCGACTCGTCGAGCGCCCAAACGCCCGAGCGAGGCGCTTCCTCGATCACCTCGGTGGTGTCGCGCGTGTGCTTGATCACCATCTGGCTCCAGGTGTCCATGTAGGCGGGATCCGACCAGCGCCGGTTGATCGCGTCGACGTCGAGCTCGTAGTCGACGCCAGAGAACTCGAGCAGGTGGAACAGGAACAGCGGCGCGTCGGCGTGCGCGAAGGCCGCGAGGTTGGTCATCGAGCTGGCGCCGGTGACCCGCGGGTTGATCTCTCCGAGGTAGAGCGCGCCGTTGCTGCGGTCGATCAGCCAGTCGACCTCGAAGTAGCCCCGATACCCCAGCTCGCCGAGAGCTTCGCCGAGGCGCACGGTCTGCTGCTGTGCCTGGCGGCGGATCTTCCTGGGAAACGCCTCGGCGACCACCTCGTTGCCGCACCACCCGCCGCGGTACGGCGTGAGCTCCGGGAAGCCCACGAGCTCGGTCATCAGCGGCCCGACGATGGTGCCGCTCCGGGTGATGCAGGCCTCGAGCGCGGTGCCGAACACGTCGACGCGCTTCATCACCTTGATCTCACCCTGCCCCACGATCTCGTCCTGGCAGCGCTTCCAGTCCTTCTGGCTCTTGATGAAGAACGTGGTGTGCCCGGAGTCGCCGAACGCCGTCTGCACGACCAGGTCGTCGCCGAGCTTGCCGCTCACCGCGCGCAGCTTCCGGTAGGAGTCGACCCCGCTCGCGAGCACGTTCGGCACGCTGCGCACCCGGGCCTTGTTGCCGATGCGCGTGGTGTTGATCTTGTCGTCGATCTCGGTGCGCAGGCGCGCCGAGGGGAAGCACAGCTCGAGGCCGAGCTCCCGGCACAGCTCCTCGGTGCGCTCGTCGAAGAACAGGAACACGGCCTTGCCGCCGGGCCCCCTCCTGGCCACGAAGTCGCGCACCTGCGGGTGCTCGAGCAGGTAGTTGACGATCTCCTCGAGGCTCTGGAACACGTCGTGCGGCCGCTCCTCCGGCACGAACACGTTGGGATGGAGGCCGTCGAAGCAGTCGATGTAGTTGATGTAGCGGAAGCGGTGCACCCACTCGTCGAGGCCCAACAGGTTGAACGGAGTCGCGCTGACGAAGTAGATCGGCTCGTCGTTCTGGTGGAAGAAGTGCCGGACGTCGGAGAGGTCCTCGAGCTTCCGCTTCCTCGGTGCTCCGTGGCGGATCGCCCGTCCCGCCCCCGACTTCGCCGGGGGCACGGGTCTCGGCGCCTCGATCGTGGTCGCTCGGTTCACAGTCGTGCCCATCGGTCCTCCTTCCCTGCTGCCGGGACGGACCCTGAGCCCGCCGCGCGCATGACTTCCGTTACGCCTTCTGCTCCTCGTACTTCTCGAGCGCCTCGCGGCGGAACACCCGTAGCCCGAGCTCCGGGCGGTACCCGTGGATCTCCTTGACCTCGACCTTCTCGAGGTAGTGCAGGATCTCGGGGCTCAGCACCTGACCCGGCACCAGCACCGGGAAGCCCGGCGGGTACGGCGTCACGAAGCCGGCCGAGACGATCTCGCGACCTGCTTCGACCTCCGCGCGCAGCGTTCCGTCGAGGGGGAGGTGCTCGCAGCGCTCGCCGTCGTACGCCAGGAACGACGCGCTGCGTAGGTCACCCTCGCGGGTTTTGGCGTCGGGCGAGGACAGGAACGCGCGGTGGAAGCGCGAGAAGTTGGGTAGCGGCGGGAGCTCCTCGGTGAGCGCACGGACGCGGCGCCGGTAGAGCTCGCGCTCGGCGGGGCCGAGATCCTCGTGGCGCTCCTCCAGGTCCTGCGCGATGCGCGTCAGCACCTCGATCAGGTGCGTGATCGCGCCGCGCGTGGTGCCGATGTGGACCATGAACAGCACGGTGTTGCGCGAGGTCTTGTTGATCTGAATGTCGAACGAGTCCATCAGGTGCTCCTTGAAGGCGTCCCCGTCCATGCCCACGCCGGCGATCCACACGGTGACCCGCGTGGGATCGAGCGCGAACTCGTCGCGCGCCCACGCCTCCTCCATGCGCACCCAGCCGGTTTGGGGGTCGTAGTACCCGGTCAGACCCGAGGGGCGGAACTCCTCCGGCACCATCTCGGCGGCGCCGAGGACACGGAAGTACCTGTCGAGGAGGGGCTGACTCGCCAGCCGGCGGCGCAGCGTCATCGACAGCTCGATGCAACGCTGGACCAGCTCGTAGCCCTCGAGCTCGACCTGCCGGCGGCCGATGTCGAGCGAGGCCAGGATCTGATAGTTCGGCGACGTCGAGGTGTAGGTCATGTAGGCCGACGTGAAAGAGTCCGCCGACACACGCTCGAAGTCCTGGTCGAACACGTGGATCATCGATCCCTGGCGCAGCGCCGTGAGGGTCTTGTGGGTGGACTGCGTGACGTAGACGCGCAGCCGCGCGCGATCCGGATCGGGCAGCAGCTCGTGGTCGAGCCAGCGGCTCTCGTCGTCGGGCAGCGCCTCCCACCTCTCGCGCCACCGCTCCCAGGTCCTGCGGTACTCCGGGGTCTTGAAGCGGTCGCGCAGACGGCGCGCTGCCTCCATGCCGGTGCGCCGCCGCAGGGTCGGGTGGAAGGTGGCGAACGCGAACCATGCCTCGTCCCACAGGAACACCAGATCCGGCTTGATCGCGAGGCATTCCTGCATCACCCGCTCCGGGTGGTAGGTGATGCCGTCGAACGTGCAGTTGGTGAGCAGGAGCATGCGCACGCGGTCGAGCTTCCCCGCCGCGCGCAGCGCCAGGAGCTGCGCCTTGATCTGGCGCAGCGGCACCGCGCCGTAGAACGAGTACTCGGAGAGCGGGTACGGATCGAGGTAGAACGGCAGCGCGCCCGCGAGCTGCATCGCGTAGTGGTGCGACTTGTGGCAGTCGCGCGCCACCAGCGCGATGTCGCCCGGCTGCAGCAGCGCGTGGGCCACGATCTTGTTGGCCGCCGAGGTGCCGTTGGTGACGAAGTAGGTGCGCTTGGCGCCGAAGGCGCGGGCCGCCAGGTCCTGCGCCTCGCGCAGCGTCCCCTGCGGCTGCAGCAGCGAGTCGAGACCGCCCGTGGTCGCGGAGGTCTCGGCCTGGAAGATCTTGTGGCCGTAGAAGCGCGCCATGTCCTGGATCCAGTGCGACCTGGCGATCGACTTGCCGCGCGACAGCGGCATCGCGTGGAACACCCCGGTCGGACGCTGGCTGTAGGACTTGAGCGCCGAGAAGAACGGCGTGCGGTAGCGATCGCCGACGCCCTTGAGCAGGTTGCCGTGGAGCTCGGCGTAGTCCTCCTGGCGATAGAAGACCCGGCGGAAGGGCAGCCGGCCGCCGGCGACGTCGTCGACGGGCACGTCGGTGACCAGGAAGAGATCCAGCTCCGGGCGTACCTCGCGCAGGAGACGGCCCAGCGTGATGCTGCTCTTGCCGTCGAGCTCCTCGTCGAGCCGATGCGGACCCAGCGCCGCCAGGTAGCCTTGCAGCACCTCGAGCCGCTGCTCGGAGCGCAGCGGCACCGAGTAGCGCACGACGCAGCTCTGGATGCCGTAGTTGAACAGCACCGCGATCAGCGCGTCCTCGAGGCTCGGCACCACCACCAGGTCGTACACGAACGGATCGTCGTCGGCTCGGAGCTCGAGCAACCGCCGGCGGACCTCGTCCTCTTCTTCCTCACCCAGGTCGTCGACTACCAGCACCTCGAAGTAGGGCCGGCTCTCGACGTCCTCGCCGAGCCCCGCCCCCGAATCGAGATCGACGTCCTCCTCCCACGACCGCTCGTTGGCTGCCGCCGTCGCGCGCCGCCGGTAGGTGCCGCTCGCGAGGAGCCGGCTGACGCGACCCACCCGCCGCGCCAGGAGCCCCCAGTTCTCCTCGGAGACCAGCTCTTCGAGCTGGCGCAGCGCGCGCCGGCCGGGGAACGCCCAGTAGAGCTCGATCGGCTTCAGCAGAGCCAGGGCCTCGGCCACCTCGCGGCGCGAGCCCTCCGGGCGGACGCCCCGCGACATCCGCTCGCTGGCGGCGCGCAGGCGGTCCCAGGTGTCGTGGCGCACGAACGAGGCGTTGAGGAACCGGCTCAGGTCGGCGGACCCGGCCGGCGGCTCACCGCGGGCGCTGTCGCCCGGGCTGGCCGTGGGCGCGTCTCGGGTCGGCTCGGCGGTCACGGTTTCCTGCTAGTGATGTCCACGTGGAACCCCGTCTCGTCCCAGCGGTCTACGAGGGCCGCCTCGGCCGCCTCGGTCTTGCGGTCGAGACCCACGAGCGAGCCGCGCGACGGCTTCTCGATCGGACCGAGGCTCGCCAGGTAGGGAAACTCCTCCTCGCGGCCGCGGTCGTAGACCGCGAGGTCCACGGCGCGGTCGCGAAAGCTCTTCAGCATCTGCCCCAGGCCGTTCAGCCCCGCCTCGCGCTGGCGGCGCACGCGGTCGAAGTCGATCTCGAGCGGGATGATCTGCGGCCCTTCTCCGGCCTGATAGAGCACGGTGCCCGCGGGATCGACGACGACCGAGCGTCCGTTGCCGCCGGCCGCCAGCCCGTTGACGTCGAAGAAGTAGAGCTGGTTGGTCGCGGCCGCGGCGCGCGCGATCGCGATCTCGGCGTCGCGGTCGATGGTCGGAGTGAGCGAGGGATGGATCACGACCTCGGCGCCCATCGCTGCCAGGGTGCGAGTGGTCTCGGGAAACCACATGTCGTAGCAGATCGACACCCCGACGCAGCCGGCGTCCGGCACGTCGAAGACCACGAACTCGTCGCCCGGCGTCACGCCCTCCTCGTAGGGCAGGAACGGGAACATCTTGCGGTAGCGCCGCACCACGGTGCCGTCGGGCGCGATCACCGGGGCGGTGTTGAAGACGTCCTGGCCATCACGCTCGTAGAGCGTGCCCGGGACGAGCCAGATGCGGTGACGCTTCGCCATCCTACGGTAGCGGTCCTCCACCGGGCCGGGCAGGGGCTGCGCGTGATCGACGCCCGACCCGAACGAGGCGAGCTCGCTCAGCACGACCATCTGCACCCACGGGAAGGCGGCGCAGGTGAGCTCGATGCGCGCGCACAGCGCGTCGACGTTGTTCTGCGGCAGCACCCGCATCTGGATCGCGGCGATGGAGAACGGCTTCATGCCACCCACACCGTCTTGACGTTGACGAACTCGCGCATGCCTTCGCGCGAGAGCTCGCGGCCGTAGCCCGAGTCCTTGATGCCGCCGAAGGGCAGCCGCGGATCGGACTTGACCAGCCCGTTGACGAAGACAGAGCCGCACTGGAGATCGCGCGCGAAGCGGCCCGCGCGGTCGTTGTCGCGCGTCCACACGCTGGCGCCCAAGCCGTAGGGCGTGGCGTTCGCGATCTCGAGCATCTCGTCGTCGTCCTCGGCGCGGTAGAGCACCGCGACCGGACCGAACAGCTCCTGGCGGAATGCATCCATCGTCTCGGTGACGCCATCGAGCACGGTCGGGGTGTAGTAGAACCCCGGCCCGTCGACGGGTCGCCCGCCGCACAGCGCCGTCGCGCCCTGGCCGAGGGCGCCCTCGACCTGCCGCGCCAACCCGTCGCGCAGATCCGCACGGGCCAGCGGTCCGATCTGGGTGTCCGAGTCGGTCGGAGGACCCACCCGCTGCCCCCGCATCCGCTCGACGAAGGCATCGCGGTACTCGGCGTAGCACGACGCTTGGACGACGAAGCGCTTGGCGGCGATGCAGCTCTGCCCGCCGTTGAGGCACCGCGAAGCCACACCCACCTCGACGGCGCGCTCGAGGTCGGCGTCGTCGAGCACCAGGAAGGCATCGCTGCCGCCGAGCTCCAGTACCGAAGGCTTCAGGTGGCGTCCTGCGGTCGAGGCGACCGCGCGCCCCGCGCGCGAGCTTCCGGTCAACGTCACGGCGTGGATCCTGGGGTCGCCGATGACCCGCGCCGCCTGCTCGTTGTCGAGGAACAGGCTGAGCAGCAGGGCCCGCTCGCCTGCGCGGGCGAACATCTCCTCGATCGCGAGCGCGCAGCGAGGCGTGTTCGGCGCGTGCTTGAGCACCACCGCGTTGCCGGCGGCGATCGCCGGCGCCGCGAAGCGAAAGACCTGCCAGAACGGGAAGTTCCAGGGCATGATCGCCAACACGACGCCGAGGGGATCGAATTGGACCCGGGCCTCGCTGCCGTCGGACTCTCGCGGTTCCGCCGCCAGATGCGCCGCGGCGTGCTCGGCGTAGTACTCGCAGACCCAGGCACACTTCTCGGCCTCGGCGCGCCCCTGGGCCAGGGGTTTTCCCATCTCGAGAGCCATGAGCTGCGCGAAGTCGTCCACTCGTGCCTCGAGCTGTCGGGCGACCTCCCGCAGGATTCGTCCGCGCTCCTCGAAGCCGCGTATTCGGTTCGCGCCGAACGCTACGGCGGCCGCGTCCAGGGCGCTCTCGATCTCCTCCTCGCCGGCCAGCGCAAAGCGCTCGACCAGGTTCCCGTTGCTGGGATCGAGAGTGCGGTACTCGCTCACGTCGCGGCAGCCACCGCGGCCGCGGTCACGGCGATCGAAGCTTCTTCGAGGATCTTCATCGCACGCGCGAGCTGCTCGTCGGTGATGACGAGCGGCATCAGCGTGCGCACGGTGTTGCCGCTGGCGGTCATCAGCAGCAGACCGCGGGCTCGCGCCTCGGCGAGCAGGGCCGCGGCGCGCACCGGATCCGGCAGGCCGCTGCCCGGGTCGACCACGTCGATGCCGCGCATCGCTCCCAGACCTCGCGGGCGCACGAGGAAGTCGTGGTCGCGCGACAATCGCTCGAAGAGCGACGCGATCCGCTGGCCGATGACCTCCGCGCGCTCGGCAAGCCGCTCGCGCTCCAGAACCCCGAGCACGGCGAGCGCCGCCGCGCACGCCACGGGATTGCCCCCGTAGGTGCCACCGATGCCGCCGACCTGTGGTGCGTCCATGAGCGCCGCGCGTGCCGTCACCGCCGAGAGCGGCAGGCCGCCGCCGAGCGACTTGGCCATCACCACCATGTCCGGCTCGAGGGCGTAGCGCTCGGACGCGAACATCGCCCCGCAGCGTCCGAACCCGGTCTGTACCTCGTCGCACGCGAAGACGATGCCGTGCTCCCGGCAGAGGCGCTGCAGACATCGCGCGGCCACCGGGTGCACCGGCAGGAACCCGCCCTCGCCCAGCACCGGCTCCATGAGCAGGCAGGAGATCGCCTCGGGCTCCACGTGGTAGGCGAACAGATGCGCGATCGCGCCGCGACACTGCAGCTCGACCTCGTCGTCCCCGCGCTCCCCGGGCCAGTAGAACGGCTCCCAGGGCAGCCGGTACACCTCGGGCGCGAACGGGCCGAACCCAGCGGAGTAGGGATGCACCTTGCCGGTGAGCGTCATCGCCAGCAGCGTCCGCCCGTGGAATCCGCGCTCGAACGCCACCACGGCAGGTCGGCCGGTCGCGGCCCGCGAGATCTTGACCGCGTTCTCGGTCGCCTCCGCGCCGCTGTTGAAGAACACCGTCTTGCAAGGACCAGGCACCGGCACCAGCTCGCCGAGTCGTTCCGCGAGCTCGAGGTACGGCTCGTACATCGCGACGTGCCAGCAGCTGTGGATCAGCTCGCCGGCCTGGTCCTGGATCGCTGCGACCACGTCGGGGTGGTTGTGCCCGACGTTGACGACTCCGATGCCACCGCAGAAGTCGAGGTACTCGCGTCCGTCGACGTCCCACAGCAACGCGCCCCGAGCCCGCTTCGCGAAGAGCGGCGCGACCTGGAAGGGGCCGCGAGGGATCGCGCGCTCGCGCCGGCCGAGCAGGTCGCCTAACGACACCGCGCACTCCAACGGGCGCCTCCGTTCGCGCCGACTCCCGAGAAGCGATCGAGGATTCGTGAGAACGAATTTTCCTGGATCCGCGACAGCATCCGTTTCGATTACACCACAGACCGCGCGCCGAAGGAACCCCTGCGAGGCAAAGAAATGCCTGGACCAAAATCAGTCGCACTGGTGCCGGGCGGCGGCAGCAACGCGGTGGCGATGGCTGCGAGTAGCTGGGGTCGTCGGCTTGGGAGGAGGTTGACACTGTGTAGTGTGTAGTAGATACTACACAGATGGCGACCCGAAACGGCAGTACCGGTAGCAGTCGGAGCAGCACCAGCCGGAAGGCAGGACAGCTTGGCAGGGCGCCCGCCGCGGGGGCTGTACCGGCACCGCCGAAGAGCCGTGAGACGAGCTTCGGCGGCTACGTGCGTGCGCGTCGCGAGGCGTTGCAGGCGGCGGACCCTGAGTTCTCTCTGCGTCGGCTGGCGCAGCGGGTGAGGGTCGAGCCGTCGTATCTGAGCAAGGTCGAGCGCGGGCTCGAGGCCGCGCCGTCGGAGGAGAAGGTGCGGCGACTGGCCGAGGAGCTGGGCGAGAACCCGGACGTGTTGCTGGCGCTCGCCGGCAAGGTCTCGGCCGAGCTGCAGCGGATCATCCGACGGCGGCCGCAGGTGTTCGCGGAGCTGCTGCGGGAGCTCGACGAGGCGCCTGACCACGCGATCCTGCGCGTCGTACGCGAGGTGCGCGATGGCGAGTGGTGACAGGAGGTGAGGCAGGGCACCGAGCGCGCCGGCCCCGCCGGGGCCGGCGAGCGAGCGGCTCCCTTCATGGAATCCAGCCAGCGAGCTGGCACGAGAACAGGACAGGTGACGTCATGGTCGAGCTGATACAGGACAGTCTGCGGTTCCGCTTCCCCGAGGTCTACCCGGGAGCGGAGCTCACCCTCGACTGCCAACGCACGCTGCGCATTCCCGACGACGGGCGCAGCTATGCGCTGCCGCCGGGGCTCGGCCGGTTTCCGGTGCGCCACGTCGACGACTTCGCGGCGCGGTTGCCGGAGAGCTGGCGGCGACGGGGCGGCGTGATGCTGCCGATGTACCAGGCCGAGGCGCTGTGGCTGTGCTTCCGGAGCGCCGAAGTCGCTTCGCGCGAGACCAGCTACCCGTTCGCGGTAAAAATCGCCGCAGGCAAGATCAACGCGGTCAACGGCGAGAGCTGGCGCGACGGGCTCGACTTCGACCCGCAGGGCTACGTCGTGGTGCCCCGGCAACCGTGGCTCGACGGCTTCGTGGTCGGAGAAGGCACCATCCGTCAGTTCGTGGCGATGCCGCTGGGCGCCGGCTACAGCGCCGAGGAGCAGCTCGCCGGCGAGGCCGAGTGGGGTGGCATGCAGGTGGAGGTGTTCCCGATGAAGCGCGAGGTGTTCGAACGGCGCTTCCCGGTGCGGCGGCGTCGGTCCCTCGTGAGCGAGGACCTGCTCTGCATGTCACCTCCACCCGCGGCCGCCGACTTCCACATCGATATGGCGCTCGCGCCCGGCGGCAAGATGCAGCAGCAGATCGAGATCGACCCCTACGAGCCCGCGGACTGGGATCTCGCGTGCGGCCAGCGGTGCTTCGTGCACCTCGCCAACTCGATGGTGTGGCGCGCGATCACCGGCGCCGAGCCGCCGCACGCGCCGCTCACCGCAGAGGAGTACACGCGTGCGGGGCTGCCGTGGTTCGACTGGTACTCGGAGCAGCCCGCGGTGCCGGGCTCCGAGAAATTGGCGGGCCTCTCCAGCGTGCACGAGCTCGGCCAGCACAAGGGGGAGTTGCCGCTGCCCGAGAACCAGAGCGTCGAGCCGAAGAAGGTGGTCGCGCTGGGTCCGGCAAAGCGGCGGCGAAGCTTGGTGCGCGTCGGGTCGTGGTGAAGCGCGTGGTACTGGCCTTCCGCGACGGCATCGCCGCCGACCTCGGGCTGGTGACGCAGTGGCACGAGCCCAGCGACTGATCAGCTCGCTGTCGATCGAGCCGATCATCGCGATCGCGCAGTGCGCCAGTTCTCGACCAGGCGCAGCGGACGCGACTGTTCACTGCCCGCGCGCGGGATCGCCGATGCGCTCGAGGCGGCCCACGACAAGGGCATCCGAGCCCATAGATCGACGCGATGTTGGGGTGCTGGAGCTGGGCGAGGAGCTGCGCTTCGCGCTCGAAGCGGGCGAGGCGCTCCTTGTCTTCGGTGAAGCCCGAGGGCCGCACCTTGATCGCGACCTCGCGCTCGAGCTTTCCGTCGGTCGCGCGATAGACCTCGCCCATTGCGCCCTCGCCGAGCTTGGCGGTGATCTCGTAGGAGCCGAGGCGGGTGCCGATCATCGAGCCCTCCCGACGAAGCCCGTTCGAACCGGCAAGGCAGCAGGCCCACGGGCCGAGGCTCCGACCGTTGCGGTCGACGCACGGCGACGGCTCAGAGCGAACCCCTGGGGACGATCCACTGCGTCGGCTGTGAGGTCACCGCTGCTATCCGGTCGTAGTCCTGGTCGTAGTGCAGCACGATGGCTCCTGCGACCTCGGCAGCCGCGGCGATGATGAGGTCCGCGATCTTCACGCTGCGGTGGTGCAGGCCACGGACCTTCGCGAGTTTGCGCTGGACCTCCAGCGCTCGCGCGAAGGAGCCCGAGTCGGTAGGGATCGAGCGGAGGCCCAGGAGCTCCTCGGCCAGGGCCTCGTAGTCCTTCGACGAGCGAGCCGACCACAGGATCTCGAGGCGCGCCTGATCGCAGAGGCACAGCTCGTCCCGCTCGAGGTGGCGAAGCCAGGCCTCCGCCACCTCGGGGGTAGCCGACCGATGCCAGGCGCTCGTGTCGACGCAGTACAGGCTCATCGAGCGGGCCGGCTTGCGGCCAGGAGCTCCGGAGATCGATCGATGCCGTGACCGGCCTCGATCCTCTCGGCGAGGCGTTGGCGAAGATGGCGCCGAATCACCTCGCGGAACGCCTTGTCGACCGTGTCCTTCAGTCCCTTGGTCCTCAGCGCTTCCTGTGCGCGCGCCAGCAGTGCGTCGTCAACCTCGATCGTAGTGCGTCGAGTCTCGATCTTCATATATAGAAGGCTACCACGAGATAGTGCATCCGACGGGATCTCTCGACTCCGCTCCGCGTCACGGTGGCCTCGATCGCGTCGCAGGCCTCGTATCACCGCCCGTGTTGGCGCGGTGGATTCCAGCCCGTGATCAGGTTGATCTGCGCGCTCCCGGTCTCGTTCGGCGCTGCCCGCGGTGCCAGCTCAGCAGGGCGGCGACTACGACGCTGGCGTCGACGGCCGTACGCATCAGCGCTCGCGACGCGCGATTCGACTGCGCCATGCACGAACGAGTCATCCATGTCTCGAGCTTGGCGGTGATCTCGTAGGGGCCGAGGCGGGTGCCGATCATCGAGCGGCTCGAACGTCTTGCCCGGAACCAGGGATCAGAGAGCGACAGCGGGCACGAGCTCTATCAGTAGCTCGAGATACGGAGCCCCGCGACTCGCCCGAAGTGACCGCTGTTGCGGGTGACGAGTGCTTCCTGGTGTCTGACCGCGAACGCTGCGATCCAGGCGTCGTGATCTCCGATCGTGCGCCCCTCGGCTTGGAGCTGGCGTGCAATCCGGCTGGCGATCCAGGTGACTTCGGGCTCGGGCCACAGGACCTCGAACACGGAGAGGAAACGCTCGCAGTCTTCCCGGCGATCGTCGTCGAAGCCTTCGGCGACCTCCATCCAGGTCACGAAGGTGATTCTCGCGCGTTCACCGGCCGAGCGCTCGAGAAGCGACGAGGCCGGTCCCTGGCTGCCGCGTCGGATCTCGCGCTGGAGATCGACGAGCACTGTGGTGTCCAGGATCACTCGGCTCGTGCCTCCGCACGCGGGCGTCGACCGCGTCGGCGAGCTCGATCCTCGATCCGATCGAGCGACTCGTCCGCCAGAAAGCTCAGCGGATGGTGCAGGTAGAGGTCGCGAAGCCTTCCGACGACGTCGCCGGCATCGGCCGACCCGTCCCAGCGGGCGCGACGAACGACCGAGGAGAAACTCTCCCGGGGACCTCTCTTGGCGCTCCTCAGCTTCTCGTAGGCGTCCAGCTCGAGCGTAATAGTCTTCGTCGCCATGCACGAATCATACATGAGTAGTGAGTGGTGGCTCCGCGTCTGCGAAGCGCAAGCGCGTTACCGCGCCGCGCCTACGTGGCGCTCGCTGGCCCCGCCTATCCGCTGGCTCGGATCGCTTCAACTGCCAGGCGTAGCAGTGCTCGAGCCCGACGAGGTCTCCGCGCCGCCCTCGAGCGACTGAGGACGACTCACCGGAGGCGTACAGGAGTGCCTCCGGTATTCTGCTTCCATGCGCCGTCCTCTCGATCCGGAGCGCCTCCGGCGCGTCCTCGCAGAGCTGGGCCGCTCCTGCCGCGGCGGTGGGACGATCTACGTGACCGGGGGCGCCACGGCGCTCCTCGAAGGTTGGCGCAGCTCCACCGTCGACGTGGACCTCAAGCTCGACCCGGAGCCCGAAGGTGCCTTCGAGGCCATTCGCCGGATCAAGGAGAGCCTCGAGGTGAACATCGAGCTGGCTTCTCCCGACCATTTCCTGCCGGAGCTCCACGACTGGCGACAGCAGAGTCCCTTCATCGGTCGCTTCGGCCTGGTCGACTTCCATCACTACGATCTGCGCGCGCAGGCACTGGCCAAGCTCGCTCGGGGCTTCGATCGCGACGTGGCCGATGTGCACGCCATGCTCGAACGGCGCTTGATCGGGTGCGAGGCATTGCACCTCGCGCTCGAGGAAATGGCGCCGCGGCTCGAGCGATTTCCCAGGGTGGATCCCGCGGAGCTGCGCGCGCGTCTCGCGGAGGTCTGCCCGTGAGTCGAGCCGCGAGGAGCATCGATCGCGAGCCCGAGCTCGCCGGGCTGCCCGGCGCGGATCTGGTCGCCCCAGGCCTCGTCGACCGACGCAGAGGTCGTGAGAGCCCAGAGGCCGCGCTCGTCGAGGTGGCGCATGGACGCCTTCGTGCCCTGGGCCTGGCTGAGGCCTTGCCGCCACCGCAGCCGCTGCCGGAGCTGCGGCTCTACGAGCGGCTCGGACAGAAGTACCCGGGACGCGACCCCTACCCGATCTACTGTGCTTGGCTGGAACAGCTCGACAGTTTTTTGTGGGCGATGTACGCGGTCCGACGCCGGGCGGGGTGATCCTTTCGTTCAGGCCGCCCCGACCAGGGGGCGCAGCGCCCGCAACCCGGCGACCGCGCGCTCGACGTGCTCGATCGTGTTGTAGACGTGCGGGCAGAGGCGAACACCGCCCGTCGCCGCGCCAGCGATGCCGTGCTCGCGGTAGAGCCGCTCGTAGATCTCCTGGCGCTGCGCCTGCGGCACCGCGACGATGCAGACGCCGCCGCTGAGCTCCGACTTGGCCGGCGTCACCAGCGAGTAGCCGGCCTCGACGGCGCCGAGCTTGAGGCGCGCGGCGAGCGCGAGGACCCTCTGCTCGACTCGCGCCGGTCCCAGCCGGTCGTGGAAGTGGGCGGCGACGCCGACTGCGGCGAGCGCCGCGTCGTCGCGCTGGCCGAGCGACTCGAAGCGGCGCGCCCCGACCGGGTCCGGGTCGACATCGGCGCCCCAGCTCGGCGCGACGACTCCGGGCCACAGCTCGGTCCAGCGCTCGGCGCGGACGTAGAGGAGGCCGACCTCCTTCGGGCCGCAAAACCACTTGTGCGCGCTCGCGCTGTAGGAGTCGACGCCCAGCGCGCGCAGATCGACGTCCGAAGCACCCCAGGTCTGGGCGCCGTCGACGTGGAGCCAGATCCCGCGCGCGCGGGTGGCTTCGGCGATGCGCGCGATCGGCAGGCGGACGCCGCTGACGTTGGAGACATGCGTCAGCGCGAGCACGCGGGTGCGCGGCCCGAGCGCGCCGACGAAGCGATCCGTCAGCTCGTCGTCGCCGCTCGGCGACTCGGGCGTGACGATCTCCTCGACCTCGAAGCCGAAGCGCTGCGCGCGGACCTTCCAGGCGACGTGGTTGCTCGGATGGTTCTGGTCCCAGATCACGACGCGGTCGCCGGCGCCGAGCGAGAGGCCGTTGTGGAGGAGGCTGTTGGCCTCGCTGGTGTTGCGCACCAGCGCGATCTCGTCGGCGCTCGCGCCGAGTTGCCGCGCCACGTTCTCGCGCGCGCCCTCGAGCAGGGCGTCGAACTTCGCCCGGTTCTGGAACGAGCAGTCGACGTCGATGTCGCGGGTGAGCTGGGCGACCTCCTCGGCCACCACGCGCGGCGACGGGCAGAGGTTGGCGGCGTTCATCGGCACGCGCTCGTCGCGGAAGGCGAACTGTGCGCGCACCGCCTCCCAGTACGCCTCGCCGTCGCCGCCCTCGGTCGGTGCGGTCACCGGCAGTGCGGCGTTCGCCCTTCGCGCCGAAGTAGGCAGCAGCGATGCGGCGGCGGCCGCGCCCAGCAGGAGGGATCGGCGGGTGGTGCTCATGTTCGCCTCCGGAGTGCTCGACCGAGCGTAGCCGAAGGTCGAGGGGAGGGCAGTGCTCCCAGCCTCGTTCGGCCTCAGCGCTCTCGGTCGGCGTTGCGGAACAGCGTCTCCAGAGTCTCGGCGCGGTGGGGCGCGGCTCCTGGCGCGTGCGCGGCGAGACCGAGAGCGTGATGACCTGCGACGCCGGGCGCTACCTCGTCACCAACCTCGTGCGCGCCTTCGAGGGCGACGCGCTGGTGCACGAGCGAGAGCGGCGGTTCGAGGTCGAGCGCTTGCTTTCCTCGGAGCTGCTACCGCCGGGCTGAGCGCTTCGTGTCTCGGGTCGGTTCGTGTCCGGCAGGGAGCGCGGGCCGCTTGCTGCGCCTGCCGGTGGGTCGGCCTTGGCTCTCCACGGTTTCCAGGCGATCGTGCAGCCATTGCACCTCTCCGAGCAGGAGCGCGCTCAGCAAGTGGTACTTGACCGTCTCGGGCCGTCCTGCCTCGTCGAAGACCACGAGCTCCGGGAACACCTCGGCGACTTCCTCGGCGACGAGGCCGAACTGGAGCGGCGTGTCGGGATTGGTGGCGGCGTGCTGGCGGTAGCGAAACGCGACCGGTCGCAGCTCGAGCAGCCGATCGGCGAGCGGGCCGAGGTCCTGGATGTCCTGCTTCGTGGCACGCGAGGACGAAGAAGTGCCGAGCTGCCCGGCGGTGTCGATCAGGACCGCGATCGCGTCGGCGTTGGCGGTGGTGATGCCGCGGATTCCGTTGATGAAGGTGCGGTTCTGCTGGCCGACTCCCGGGGTTGCTCCGCCCGTTGCCGTCCCCCCGATCCGGATGGTGTTGGTGTCCGACGAGTTACCGGTGGCGCCGGAGCCGAGGAAGATGTTGTCCCTGCCGGTGGTGGCATTGATACCGGCATCTCGCCCCACCGCGGTGTTGGTGTAGCCGGTGGTGTTGGACAGCAGCGCCCCGCGGCCAATGGCGGTGTTGGAGCCGCCGGTGGAGTTTGACCCAAGCGCCCGGTAGCCGCTGGCGGTGTTCTCGCGGCCCTCGGTGTTGGACTGAAGTGCCCGCTGGCCACTGGCGGTGTTGGCGAAGCCGATGGTGTTGGAGTAGAGCGCCCAGAAGCCGCTGGCGGTGTTGCCTGTGGTGTCGTCCCACAGGAACACCGCGTCATCCTTGAAGAGGTTGCTCGCAGCGCCGAGGGCGACGTTGGCGCTGACGCGGAGCGAAGGTGCGCCGAGAGCGGGCGTGGCCGCGGAGGCGACGCGCGTGACGCCGGAGGTGGATGAGGTGTGCGCTCCCGCGAAGGGCTCGTCGAAGTCTGATGCGACGCGCGGGCGCCTGATGTGCGCGCGTTCCGCCGGCGAGTCGGCGGCCACCGGCTCGCGAGCGTGGTCCGAAGTTGCAGTCGCCTCGTCGAGGCCCTGGGCACGCGGCCGGGCCCCGTCCCGGCCGTGGGTGCGGTAGCGCTCGATGGTGGCGATCGCGTGCTCGAGCTCGTCGAGCGAGGGCGCGGCCTCGACCTCGAAGAGGAACGGTGTCGACCAGTCGAGCTCCGCACCCGCCGCGGCGACGGCGGCGACGCTCCAGGCGTAGCGCTGTCCGCGCTCGAGGCAGTCGCTCGAGGGTGGTGTGAAGCCGCGAGCGTCGCCCGGCACCGAGGCGCGGGTGACCAGAGCGGGCGCGGCGCCGTCCTCGGAGAGCCGGAACACGGCTAGCTCGTAGCCGGGAGCGCGGGGGATGCCAGCCCAGAGGAAGGTCGGACAGCGCGCCTCCACGGCCGCTCCGAGGGACTTCGCGCCCGGCGATACCGGAACCGGACCCTGGGCGGCTAGAACCGTTCCAGGGATGGCGAGCAGGGCGGCCATGGCTAGGGCAAGGGCAAGGGCGAAGTCGACGGCGAGGATCGAGTCCCGACGGCCACGAGGTTTCGAGCGCACAAGGCACCCCCTTCGCGATTCCAGCGCCGCGACGCA